>CAYQJU010000041.1:0-24114 GCA_964417875.1 uncultured Steroidobacteraceae bacterium | reverse complement strand
AGGATGGGGTCACGGTGTCCTCCGGCGATCCGGCGGCCGAATCAGACCGGGCAGGTGGCCGACCTGCGCGAGGAACTGCAGGCGGGCGCGGAGGCCGAAGAGTCCTGAACGGACTAATGCGTCATCGCATACATGATGTAGTTGATGCCGAAGCGATAGCCCAGCGCCGTCATCGCCTGCGGATAATCCGGGTCATCCGCGTGTTCCCACGAATCGCCCATGTCCATGTTGAAGTTCATGACCACCATCAGGCGGCCATGATCATCGAGGATGCCCTTCCACATCGGCGGGGTGCCGTCCGGGTTCACGCGGATCTGCCCGCTGCCATCGCGATACAGATGCCGCTTGCCGGGAATCTGCGTGCGCTCGCTGATGTCATAGACCACATGCAGCAGCGGGTCATCCTCGGCCAGGTCGATCACCGGCAGTTCCGGGAACACCCGGCCCATGGCTTCCATGAACACCTCGTACTCATAGTCGCCGTGGAAGTCATCGGCCACCAGGAAACCGCCGCGCAGCAGGTACTCGCGCAGCGCGCTGGTTTCCTCATCATCCAGGTACCAGCGGCCCACCTGCTGGGCGAACAGGAAGGGATGGTCGAACAGCCGCGGATCGGTGGCCCACAGGTGGATGCTGTCGTCGGCGCTGTGCAGGCGGGTGAGCCGGCGGAAGCCCTGGGTGAAGAAGTGCTCGGCCTCCGGGTAGTCGATGTGCCACCAGTCGCGCCAGGCCCGCCGTCCGTCGCCCAGGCCCGAGCGGTAGATCAGCCGCGCCATGTGGAATTCGTGCCGGGGCAGGTGTGCGCCGGGGTCGGCCGCGGCCTGCTGGCCAGCTACCCCCAGGCCTGCCACCGCCGCCAGCAGCAGGGCCGCGCCAGCCGCCATCAGGGCATGCCAAACCAGTCGTCGTGGGTGGGCAGACCGATCCATGCAGGGGACTATACGATGTCACCCCATTGTGCGACGCACAATCGTTAGAATCCGCAGTCCTGTTCCCCGCACGCAAGGTGCCATGTCCGGTCGCTATTTCATCAAGACATTCGGCTGCCAGATGAACGAGTACGACTCCTCGCGCATGGGGGATGTGCTCGCTGCCGCAGAAGGTCTTGCACCCGCGGACGATGAAGCCTCGGCCGATATCCTGCTGATGAACACCTGCTCGGTGCGCGACAAGGCCGAGGACAAGGTGTATTCGCTGCTGGGACACTGGCGCCTGCTGAAGAACCAGCGCCCGCACGTGATCATCGGCGTGGGCGGCTGCGTGGCCAGCCAGGAAGGCGAGGCCATCACCGCACGTGCGCCGTTCGTCGACCTGGTGTTCGGGCCGCAGACCATCCACCGCCTGCCCGGCATGCTGGCCGCGCTGCGCAGCACCGGACGTGCGCAGGTGGACGTGAGCTTCCCGGAGATCGAGAAGTTCGACCACCTGCCGGCGCCGCGCGCCGAAGGGGCCGCGGCCTTCGTCTCGATCATGGAAGGCTGCAGCAAGTTCTGCAGCTACTGCGTGGTGCCCTATACGCGTGGCGAGGAAGTCAGCCGTCCGGCGGCCGCCGTGCTCGAAGAGGTGCGCGGCCTTGCGGCGCAGGGCGTCGGCGAGATCACGCTGCTCGGCCAGAACGTGAACGCATACGAGGGCGCTCGCGACGGCGCGGCACCGATGGACCTGGGGCAGCTGATCCGCGCCATCGCGGCGATGCCGGGCATCGAACGCATCCGCTTCACCACCTCGCATCCGGTCAATTTCAACGATTCGCTGATCGAGGCCTTCGCCCACACGCGCAAGCTGGTGAATCATCTGCACCTGCCGGTGCAGAGCGGCTCCGACCGCATCCTGGCGCTGATGCGCCGCGGCTATACCGCGCTGGAGTTCAAGCAGAAGCTGCGCCGCCTGCGCGCGGTGCGCCCGGACATCACCATCTCCACCGACCTCATCGTCGGCTTTCCCGGCGAGACCGAGCGTGATTTCGGGCAGACACTGGAGCTCACCGCCGAGGCGGGCTTCGATCAGTCCTTCAGCTTCGTCTACAGCCGCCGTCCGGGAACGCCGGCCGCCTCGCTGCCCGATGATGTGCCGGCCGAGGTGAAGGCGGCGCGGCTGGCGCGCCTGCAGGCACAGCTGGATGCGCAGTCGCGCGCCATCAGCGCCCGCATGGTCGGCAGTGTGCAGCGCGTGCTGGTCGAGCGGCCCTCGAAGCGCGATGCGCGGCAGATGGCCGGCCGCACCGGCAACAACCGCTGGGTGAACTTCGACGGCGATGCGCGGCTGATCAACCGTTTTGTCGATGTGGAGATCACCGAGGCGATGAACAACTCGTTGCGCGGCCGCCTCGCGGCCAGCCAGCCCACGGAGCTGTCCGCGTGAAACGACGCGACGCGGTCGTTCCCCAGGCGCTGGAGATCGAACTGCTGCCCGAGGACAACCATCGCCTGGCCGCGCTGTGCGGCCCGCTCGACCAGAACCTGCGGCTGGTGGAGCAGCGCCTCGGCGTCGAGGTCCGCCGGCGCGGCAACCAGTTCCGCATCGCCGGCACCGGAGCACCCGGCGCCGCGCAGGTGCTGAAGGACCTGTTCGCGCTCACCGATGGCGGCAATGCCGTGGACCTGCCGGATGTGCACCTGGCGCTGCGCGAGCACGAGATCACCGAGGGCGCCGCCGAACCGGTGCGCGCCGCGCCGGTGGTGCCGCTGCCCGGCGATGATGCGGCGCGCGTGCCGCGCGGCCTGATCCGCGCGCGCGGCGATCACCAGAAGCAGTACATGGCCAGCATCCATGCGCATGACCTCACCTTCGGCGTGGGGCCTGCCGGCACCGGCAAGACCTATCTGGCGGTGGCCTGCGCGGTGGAGGCGCTGCACAGCGAGCGCGTGCGCCGCATCGTGCTGGTGCGACCGGCCGTGGAAGCCGGCGAGCGGCTAGGCTTCCTGCCGGGCGACCTGACACAGAAGGTCGATCCCTACCTCAGGCCGATGTATGACGCGCTGTACGAGATGATGGGTTTCGACCGCGTGGCCCGCTTCATCGAGCGCAACATCATCGAGGTGGCGCCGCTGGCCTTCATGCGCGGCCGCTCGCTGAACGAGTCCTTCATCATCCTCGACGAGGCGCAGAACACCACGCCGGAGCAGATGAAGATGTTCCTGACGCGCATCGGCTTCGGCTCGCGCGCGGTGGTCACGGGCGATCTGACGCAGACCGACCTGCCGGCCGGCAGGCTGTCGGGCCTGCGGCATGCGCTGGATGTGCTGCCGAAGGTCAGCGGGGTTTCCATCTCGCATTTCGATGCCAGCGACGTGGTGCGCCATCCGCTGGTGCAGCGGATCGTGCGCGCCTATGAGCAGAGCCCGCCGGTATGACCCCGCGGACGCCGCTGATCGTGGAGTGCCGCATCCCGCCGCGCACCCGCACCCCGTCCGCACGACTGATGGCCCGCTGGGCCGCGGCCGCGCTGGGGCAGCGCGGCGCCGGCTGCGAGATGGCGGTGCAGGTGGTGTCGCCGGCGCGCATGCGCCTGCTGAATCGCCGCTTCCGCGGCAAGGACAAGCCCACCAATGTGCTGGCCTTTCCGGCGCAGCCCACCGGCAAGGTGCGGCCACGGCCGCTGGGCGATGTGGTGATCTGTGCCGCAGTGCTGCGCCGCGAGGCGCGCGTGCAGAACAAGTCCGAGACCGCGCACTGGGCGCATCTGGTGGTGCACGGCACGCTGCACCTGGCGGGCCATGACCATGAGGATGATGCCGATGCCGCCCGCATGGAGCGCCGCGAGATCGCGGTGCTGCGGCGGCTCGGCTACGAGAATCCCTATACCGTGAAGGAGGTCGCGGCCCGTGGCCGCGCAGGAAGAGCCCGATGAGCGAGGAAGACGACAGTAGCAGTTCACGCAAATCGGTGATGCGACGCATCCGCCGGCTGGCCGCTCCCAGGGACCGGTCCACGCTGCGCGAGATGCTCGCGGACGCGGCCAGCCACGGCCTGCTCGATTCCGATGCGCTGTCGATGGTCGAGGGTGTGCTCGACGTGGCCGACCTGCAGGTGCGCGACATCATGGTGCCGCACAACCAGATGATCTCCGTCCGCGAGGACGACCCGGCGCAGCGCATCCTGTCGGTGGCGATCGATTCCGGACATTCCCGCTTCCCCGTGCTCGATGCCGATGGCGAGCATGTGGTGGGCATCCTGCTGGCCAAGGACCTGCTGCGCTTCTACACGCTGGGTGCCTATGCGCGCTTCGACCTGCGCGAGTGGATGCGCAAGGCGCTGTTCGTGCCCGAGTCCAAGCGGGTCAACGTGCTGCTGAAGGAGCTGCGCATGGGTCGCAACCACATGGCCATCGCCATCGATGAATATGGCAGCGTGGCCGGCCTTGTGACGATGGAAGACGTCATCGAGCAGATCGTCGGCGAGATCGACGATGAATATGACATCGAGGACGAGAAGAACATCCGTCGCGAGGGCGACCACCAGTTCCAGGTGCGCGGCGCCACGCGCATCGACGAGTTCAACGATTTCTTCGGCGCGAACTTTCCCGACGACGACTACGACACGGTGGCGGGCCTTGTCACCTCGCATTTCGGCCGGCTGCCCAGGCGCGGCGAATCGGCGCTGCTGGAGGGTTTCGAATTCCGCGTGCTGCGGGCCGACCGGCGGCGTGTCGAGGCACTGCGCGTGACCGTGCCGAGCAGTGGTGATACCGCGCCCGATGCCATCGCCGCCAGCGGCAAGAGTGGCTGAAGAAACGCCATCGGCGATGCGCGCGGAGCGGGCTGCGCGCCTGCTGCCGCGGCTGTTCGCCGCGCTCGGCGGCGCGGCGCTGTCTTTCGCCTTCGCCCCCTTCGGCCAGTGGTGGCTGGCGCTGCTGGCGCCGGCACTGCTGATGGCACTGTGGTCGCGCGCGGCTACGCCCCGCGAGGCGGGCTGGCTGGGGTTCTGGTTCGGCCTCGGGCTTTACGCTGCCGGCACATGGTGGCTGTACATCTCCATCCGTGGTTTCGGCGGCGCACCCATCGTGGTCGCATTGCTGGTAATGGGCGGGCTGGTGCTCATCATGGCCGCCTACCAGGCATTGCTGGGCCATGTCGTGCGGCGCTGGCTTGCACCGTCCACCCTGGCCGGCAGGCTGCTGCTGGTGCCGGCGGCCTGGGTGGTGCTGGAGTGGTGGCGCGGCTGGTTCCTGACCGGCTTTCCGTGGATGTCGCTGGGCTATTCGCAAACCGACACCTTCCTTGCGGGCCTTGCGCCGGTGGGCGGTGTGCCGCTGGTGTCCTTCGGCCTGCTGATGGGCGCCGGGGCGTTGCTGGCGCTGTGGGAGCAGCGCGGCGCGCGGCGCGCGGTGGCACTGGTGGCGCTGGTGCTGCCCTGGACCATCGCGCTGTCGCTGCGTCCGGTGGAATGGACGGAGCCGGCCGGCGCAGCCCGCAGCATCGCCATCGTGCAGGGGGCGATCCCGCAGGACATGAAATGGCAGGTGTCGAACCAGCAGCACATCCTCGACACCTATGAAACGCTGCACCGCGAGGCGCTGGGCGCAGACCTGATCGTGTGGCCGGAGTCGGCGCTGCCGGACGTCGCCAACCGCTACGGCAACTACATCGCCTCGGTGTGGTCGGCGGCGCGTCGCCATGGCTCGGATGTGGTGATGGGCGTGATGCGCATCGAGGCCGCCGCAGATCCGGCGGATGATCGCTACTTCAACTCCATGCTCGCACTGGCGGGCGGTGAGCCGGCCTTCTACGACAAGCGGCAGCTGGTTCCCTTCGGCGAGTTCTTTCCCGTGCCGCAGCTGGTGCGCAACTGGCTGCGGCTGATGAACCTGCCCTATTCGGATTTCACCCGCGGCGCGCGCCACCAGCAGCCCTTCGAAGCCGCCGGCATGCATCTGGCACCGAACATCTGCTATGAGGATGCCTATCCGGGTTTGCTGCGCGAGGAAATCCTCGCCTCGCATGCGCTGGTCACCGTCACCAACGATGCCTGGTTTGGCCGTTCCTCCGCGCGCTACCAGCACCTGCAGATCGGTCGCATGCGGGCGCTGGAATCACGCCGCTACCTGATCCGTGCCGCCAACGATGGCGTCTCGGCGCTGATCGGTCCGCACGGCGACATCGTGGCGCGGGCCAGCGAGTTCACGCCCACCGTGCTGCGCGCGCAGATGACGCCGCGCACCGGCGCCACGCCCTATCTTGCCGCCGGCAACTGGCCGGTGCTGTGCCTCGCGCTGGCGATGCTGGCGCTGCACGGCCTGCAGGCCTTGAGAAGGCGGCGCACTGCCCGCATCTAGCAGGCCCGTGCCGCAAGCGCCCCCCGGGGCTCTTGCGGCGTTAAACCTCGTTCATGTCCCTGCCGCAGAGGAACACGCTGCGGCAGGATTGGGTCTATCCTTCAAGCACGGTTGGATTGTCGGAGGCTTAACTCTATGTCCGTCAAGAACTCCAGCGGCAGGCTGTTTCTTGCCCTGGTCAGCGGCGCGGTTCTCAGCGCCTGTTCGCCGAGCGCGTCCACCGCGGTGCCTCCGGTCGAGGCCGGTCCGAATGTGCTGCCGATGGCCGCACAGGCCGTGGCCACGCCGCCCGCCGCCGCCGCGCCGGTGCAGCCGCTGGTCACCGGCCTGCCCGATTTCACCGGCCTGGTCGAGCGCTACGGCCCGGCCGTGGTCAACGTGCGCGTCGAGACGCGCCCGCAGGAGCGCACCGCCGGCGATCGCCCGCGCTCCTTCGAGGAAGAGCTGCTGCGCCAGTTCGGCATGCCCGTTCCGCAGCCGCCCGGACGCCAGCCGCGTCAAGGCGAAGGCTCCGGCTTCATCGTCAGCCCCGATGGCTATGTGATGACCAATGCGCATGTGGTCTCCGACGCGACCGAAGTCGTGGTCACGCTGTGGGACCGGCGTGAGCTCGAGGCCAAGGTCGTGGGCGTGGACGAGCGCACTGACGTCGCGGTGCTGAAGGTCGAGGGCGAGAACCTGCCCACGGTGAAGATCGGCGACCCCTCGAAGCTGAAGCCCGGCCAGTGGGTGGTGGCGATCGGTTCGCCGTTCGGCATGCAGAACACCGTCACGGCCGGCATCGTCAGCGCCACGTCGCGCGACCTGCCCTTCGAGGGCAACGAATCGCCACCGCCGTTCATCCAGACCGACGCGGCGGTGAACCTCGGCAATTCCGGCGGCCCGCTGTTCAACATGCAGGGCGAGGTGATCGGCATCAATTCGCAGATCTACAGCCCCAGCGGCGGATCGGTGGGCCTCTCGTTCGCCATCCCGATCGACATCGCCGACAACGTCCGCGAGCAGCTGGTGACCACCGGCCGCGTGGTGCGCAGCATGATCGGTGTGAATATCCGGCGCGTGGCGGCCGCCGATGCCGAGTTCTGGGGTCTGGACCGTCCGCGCGGTTCGTTCGTGGACAACGTGTCGCCCGATGGTCCGGCGGCCAAGGCGGGCATCCGCCCGGGCGACATCATCCTCGCCGTCGATGGCCGACCGGTCGAATCGGGCTCCTCCCTGCCGACAATGATCTCCAACATGCGGCCCGGCACCGAGACGAAGTTGCAGATCTGGCGCGACAAGGCGGAAATCACGGTGCCGGTGCGCGTGGTCGAGCTGGTGACGGCGCAGGCCGTGCCGACCTCGCTGGGCAGGGAGAGACCCAACCGGCCAGAGGCCCAGCCGGCTGTCGAGAAGACGGCGTTGGGGCTTTCGGTGCGGGTGCTGTCCGCAGACGAGCGCAAGCGGCTGGATACCCAGGGGTATCTGGTGGTGGAGCGCGCCGAAGGGCCCTCGGCAAGTGTGCTGCGGCCCGGCGACGTCATTGTCGGCGTGGGCGGCACATCGGTGAAGGACGTCGATGAACTCGAGTCCGAAATCAACAAGGCGGGGCGCACCGTGGCGCTGCGCGTCCAGCGCGGCACCACCACGACCTTCGTGACCCTGCGCAAGGAATAGCCGCGCGGCCGGAAGCGGTCGGGATGACCCGGGCTCATGTATCCTTGTGAGCCCTTTCCCGACCGCGCCCGCATGCAAGAACGCTACGATCCGGCTGCCGTAGAGGGCAGCGCCCAGGCGGCCTGGCAGGCCGCCAACGCCTTTGCCGCCGACGAATCCGCCCCCGGAGAGAAGTACTACTGCCTCTCCATGTTCCCGTATCCGTCGGGGCGCCTGCACATGGGCCATGTGCGCAACTACACCATCGGCGATGTGCTGGCCCGCTTCATGCGCATGCAGGGCCGCAATGTGCTGCAGCCCATGGGCTGGGATGCCTTCGGCCTGCCGGCCGAGAATGCCGCGATGGCCAATGGCGTGCCGCCGGCGAAATGGACGCGCGACAACATCGACTACATGCGCGGCCAGCTGAAGTCGCTGGGCCTGGCGCTCGACTGGAGCCGCGAGCTGGCCACCTGCGATGCCGACTACTACAAGTGGAACCAGTGGCTGTTCCTGCGCATGCTCGAGCAGGGCATTGCGTACAAGAAGACCGGCACGGTCAACTGGGATCCGGTCGACCAGACCGTGCTCGCCAACGAGCAGGTGATCGACGGCCGCGGCTGGCGCACCGGCGCGCTGGTGGAGAAGCGCGAGATCCCGATGTATTACCTTGCGATCACGCGCTTTGCCGAAGAGCTGCGCGCGGCGCTGGATGACCTGCCCGGCTGGCCCGAGCGCGTGCGCACCATGCAGGCCAACTGGATCGGCCGCAGCGAGGGCGTGGAGGTCGACTTCCCCTATGGCGAGGCGGTGCAGAAGCTGTTGGGCCGCGCAGGTGCGCTGCGCGTGTTCACCACGCGCGCCGACACGCTGATGGGCGCCACCTATGTGGCCGTTGCCGCCGAGCATCCCATTGCGCTCGCCGCTGCGCGCGGCAATGCGCAGCTGACCGCGTTCGTCGACGAGTGCCGCCGTGGCAGCACGATGGAAGTGGATCTGGCCACGCAGGAAAAGAAGGGCATGACCACGGGCCTTGCGGTGAAGCATCCGCTGACCGGCGAGGACCTGCCGGTGTGGGTGGCCAACTATGTGCTGATGGGCTATGGCGAGGGCGCGGTGATGGCCGTGCCGGCGCATGACGAGCGCGACTTCGAGTTCGCGACCAAGTACGGGCTGCCGGTGCGCATGGTCATTGCTTCGGCTGAAGGCCGCTATGACCAGGTCGCCGCACCGTGGCAGGAAGCCTATGCCGGGCACGGTGTGCTGGTGGATTCCGGCGCATTCACCGGCCTGACCTCCGCGGCGGCGGTGGATGCCATTGCCAGCGCGCTGAACGACAAGGGCCTGGGCCAGAAGCGCGTGCAGTTCCGCCTGCGCGACTGGGGCATCTCGCGCCAGCGCTACTGGGGCTGTCCCATCCCCATCATCCATTGCCCGGAATGCGGCGATGTGCCGGTGCCGGACCAGGACCTGCCGGTGCGCCTGCCCGAAGACCTCGTGCCCGATGGCAGCGGCAATCCGCTGGCGAAGACGCCGGCGTTCTTCCAGTGCAAGTGCCCGAAGTGCGGCGCAGATGCGCGGCGCGAGACCGACACGATGGATACCTTCGTGGATTCCTCGTGGTATTTCCTGCGCTTCGCCAGTGCCGGCAACCCGGACGCCATGGTCGATGCACGCGCCAGCTACTGGCTGCCGGTGGACCAGTACATCGGCGGCATCGAGCATGCCATCCTGCATCTGCTGTACTCGCGCTTCTGGACGCGCGTGATGCACGGGATGGGCCTGGTGAAGACGCCCGAGCCTTTCGCCAACCTGCTGACGCAGGGCATGGTGCTGAACCACATCTTCGTGCGCACCAGTGCCGCCGGGCGTCGCGAATATTTCAATCCCGCCGATGTCGATCATGTGGTCGATCCGGTCACGCGCGAATCAAAGGCCACGCTGAAGTCCGACGGCTCGGCGGTGAACTATGAGGGCTTCGGCACCATGTCGAAGTCGCGCCTGAATGGCGTCGATCCGAACGCGCTGGTGCAGAAACATGGTGCCGACACGGCGCGCCTGTTCATGATGTTCACCGCGCCGCCGGAGCAGTCGCTGGAATGGAGCGAGGAGGGCGTGACCGGCGCCAACCGCTTCCTGCGGCGGCTGTGGAAGGCGGTGCACGATCATGTGGCGGCCGGCGGTCCGGTGGCCCTCGCGGATGTGAAGTCCGCGCTGGCCGGAACGCTGTCACCGGCCGACCGCGAACTGCGCCGCGTCGCGCACCACACGCTGGGCAAGGTCGAGGACGATATCGGCCGCCGGCGCGTGTTCAACACCGCCATCGCCAGCGTGATGGAACTGCTCAATGCCATCGGCAAGCATGCCGCCGAGGCTTCACCGGCCGCGCGCGCGGTGCGTCAGGAAGCACTGGAAATCGCGGTGATGAGCCTGTCGCCGATGGTGCCGCACATCTGCCATGTGCTGTGGCAGGAGCTGGGGCAGGGTGATGCGCTGTGGCGCACCGCATGGCGCAAGCCGGATCCGGCCGCGCTGGTGCAGGATGCCATCGAGCTGGTGGTGCAGGTGAACGGCAAGCTGCGCGGGCGCATCAGCGTCGCGCCCGGCGCCGCAGACGATGTGGTGCGCGCGGCCGCGCTGGGCGATGAACAGGTGCAGCGCTTCCTCGAGGGCCGCGCACCGAAGAAGGTGATCATCGTGAAGGGCAAGCTGGTCAACGTGGTGGTGTGATGCAGGCCGCGGTGCGCAACCTGACTGCACTGGCCGCAGCAATGCTGCTGGCCACGGCCTGCGGCTTCCAGCTGCAGGGTCGCACCGCACTGCCTGCGCAGCTCGACCGCATCGAGGTGCGCGCAACCGATCGCCACAGCGATTTCACGCGCGCGCTGCGCCGCTCGCTCGATGCCTCCGGTGCGCGGCTGGTGAACGATGCCGTTGCCGGCGATGCCGTGGTGCGCATCGTGCTCGACCGCTTCACCGAGAACGTGCTGTCGGTGGATGCACGCAACATCCCCACCGACTATGAACTGGTCTACGAGGTCGAGGTCGAGGTGCGCCGCGGCGCCGAGACCTTGATGGAGGCCGAGCCCTTCCTGCTGTCACGCATCTACAGCTTCGACGAGCGCCGCCAGCTGGCCAAGGAGCGCGAGAAGGACGTGCTGCGCGAGGCGCTGGCGCGCGACCTGGCCAGCGTGGTGCTGCGCCGTCTCGCGTCGCTGTAGTCCCCATGCTGCACATGGAGGGACTGGACCGGGCCGCGATCGGCCTGCTGCTGCATCGTTTCGGGATCGATCTGCGCATGGTGCCCGATGGCCAGTCCATTCCGGGCAGCTACTGGGGCGATTCTGAAGCCGGCCTGAAGGACCGCACGCTCTACGCGCGCCCCGACACGCCATTGCACTCGGTGCTGCACGAGGCCTCGCATTTCATCTGCATGACGCCGGAGCGGCGTGCCGGGCTCGACACCGATGCCGGCGGCGACGATGCCGAGGAGTGCGGCGTGTGCTACCTGCAGATCCTGCTGGCCTGCGAGCTGCCGCAATGCGGATTCGAACGCGCCTGCGCCGACATGGACGCCTGGGGCTACAGCTTCAGACTGGGCTCGGCGCGCGCCTGGTTCGAGCAGGATGCCGAGGATGCGCGCCAGTGGCTGGTGGAGCAGGGGATCATCGACGGCAATGGTCGCCTGGCGTACAGGTGCCGACTGTCATTCGCGTAGCGACCGGGTAACTGGCGCCTCGTTACCAATGCCTGACCGTCAGCCCCGGAGGCTGACGGCCAGGGCGACGCCTACCGCGCGGACGCCTTCAACGCCTGGTCGATGTCCTCCTTCAGGTCATCGATGTGCTCCAGGCCAATGGACAGCCGCACCATGTCTTCCGACACTCCGGCCTTCGCCAGTTCCTCTGGCGCCAGCTGCCGGTGCGTGGTCGACGCCGGATGCGTGGCCAGCGAGCGCGCATCGCCGATGTTCACCAGGCGGATCACCAGCTTCAGCGCATCGAGGAATTTCTCGCCCGCCTTGCGTCCGCCCTTCACGCCGAAGGTGAGGATGCCGGAGGCCTGGCCGCGCATGTACTTCTTCGCGAGCTGGTGGTCCGGATGGTCCGGCAGGCTGGCGTACTTCACCCAGGTCACCTGCGGATGCGAGGCGAGGAACTGCGCCACGGCCAGCGTGTTCTGGCAGATGCGGTCCATGCGCACCGGCAGGGTCTCGATGCCCTGCAGGATCAGGAAGGCATTGAACGGCGACAGCGCCGCGCCCATGTTGCGCAGGGGCACCACGCGCGCGCGGCCGATGTAGGCCGCAGGTCCGAGCGCTTCGGTGTAGACCACGCCGTGATAGGAAACATCCGGCTCGTTCAGGCGGCGGAAGCGGTCCTTGTGTTCGGCCCAGGGGAACTTGCCCGAGTCCACGATCACGCCGCCGATGCTGTTGCCGTGGCCGCCCAGGTACTTGGTCAGCGCATGCACGACGATGTCGGCGCCGAAGTCGAACGGGCGGCACAGGTAGGGCGAGGGCACGGTGTTGTCCACGATCAGCGGCACGCCGTGGCGGTGCGCGATTTCGGCCAGCGCGCCGAAGTCGGTGATGTTGCCCAGCGGATTGCCGATGGATTCGCAGAACACCGCGCGCGTGCGGCCGTCGATCAGCTTCTCGAAGCTGGCCGGGTCGCTGGAGTCGGCGAATCGTACCTCGATGCCGTACTGCGGCAGCGTGTGCGCAAACAGGTTGTAGGTGCCGCCATACAGCGCCGCGGCGCTGATGATGTTGTCGCCCTGCTCGGCGATGGTGAGGATGGAATAGGTCACCGCCGCCATGCCCGAGGCCAGCGCCAGGCCGCCCACGCCGCCCTCCAGCGCTGCCATGCGCTGCTCGAGCACCGCGCTGGTGGGGTTCATGATGCGTGTATAGATATTGCCCTCGACCTTCAGGTCGAAGAGGTCGGCGCCATGCTGGGCGCTGTCGAAGGCATAGGAGGTGGTCTGGTAGATGGGCACCGCCACGGCCCGGGTGGTCGGGTCGGGCGTGTAGCCGCCGTGGACGGCAATGGTTTCCGGACGCATGAGGACTGGCTCCTTATGGCAGGCGCGAAACGGGCGCGGGTGAACGGGGGATACTAGCAGTGCCCCGCCAAGGCACAATGTCCGCGGCAAAGCAGGAGACAACCATGCACCAGGCCTTTGTGCGGGCGACGCTGTGCGCCGCCCTGCTCGTGTCCGCCAGCAGCTTTGCGCAGCAATCCCTGCCGCCACCGCTGCAGGGTGGTCCTGCATCCGATGTGCCGGTGGCCGTGCAGGTGCTGCGCTGGCGCATGCTCGACAGCGACGTCAATGCGCTGACCTTCCGCAGCATGGATGAGCTGTTCACCACGCGCAGCGTGCCGCGCGCCGGTGCGGTGTGGCAGTTGCCGCGCAGCGACCATCCGCTCGACTTCAACTACACCTGGCAGGGGCAGCCGCGGCCGGCGCAGCAGTTCCTCGAGCGCACCTATACCAATGCGCTGCTGGTCATGAAGGACGGGCGCATCGTCAGCGAGGTCTATCGCAACAACTCGCACCCGGGCACGCGTTTCATCGGCTGGTCGATGACCAAGTCCATCACCTCGGTGCTGGTCGGCTGCGCGCTGGCAGAGGGTCACCTCGAATCGCTGGATGTGCCCATCGTGCGTCATCTGCCGGAACTGCGCGGCGGGGCCTATGAAGCCGCATCGATCCGCGACGTGATGGAGATGCGCTCCGGCGTGCAGTACGAGGAACGCTACGACTTCGACAATCCCGGCGTTGCGGCCAGCAACCATATCGCCGCGCTGGTGCGCAACACTGCAAGGTTCACCGACGTGGCGCGCACGCTGCCGCAACAGGCGGCGCCGGGCACCACGTTCCAGTACAAGACCATCGACACCGCCGTGCTCGGCTGGCTGATCGAACGGGTCACGCGGGGCAGCGTCGCCGCCTATACCGCCCGCTGCCTGTGGGAACCACTGGGCGCGGAGGCCGATGGTTTCTACATCATGGATGGCCCGCCGGGCGTGGGCCGCGAGTTCAGCGGCGCCGGCTTCAATGCCACGCTGCGCGACTTCGCGCGCGTGGGCCAGATGATGCTCGATGGCGGCGTGGCCAACGGCCGCCGCATCGTGCCGGAGGAGTGGGTGCGCGAGTCGGTGGTGTCACGCCATCCGGAGGATGCGCAGCGCGGCGGCTATGGCCTGCAGTGGTGGACCATGGGCGGCTCGGATGCCTATGCGGCCATCGGCCTGCAGGGGCAATACATCTACGTGGATCCGGCGACGCGCACGGTGGTGGTGAAACTCAGCCATTTCCCGCCGGGCGACAACTCGGCGCTGGAGGCAGAAAGCCAGGCCTTCATGCGGGCTGCCGCCGCGTGGCAGCCCTGACGCAGGCGTTGCCGGGCGTCGCCGGATGATGTGCTCAGCCGGGCTCGATCAGCCACACGCATTCAGTGGCGTCGGCCTTGCCCTTCAGTCCACCGGCAACGGCTTCTGCGGCCAGTCGCTGCATGGTCCTGCCTGGATACAGCGTGCGCAGTTCCGCCTCGCCGACACTGAACGGTGGCCCGTCGATGCGCGACTGGTCGTATTCGAGCGTGACCAGCAGCTGCGGGGCATCGCCGGCCAGCCGCATCAGCTGCGCCGCATAGTCCGCCCGCATCGTGGGGGGCATGGCGATCAGCGCCGCGCGGTCGTACACCGCATCGAACCGGCCCGCCTGCAGCGGGTCGATCTGGAAGAAGTCGCCCACCCAGACTTCGAGTCCTGCCGCACTCCAACGCTGCAACGGGCCGCTGTGAGCGATGGTGGGCGGCGTTCCCAGCCGCTCGAACAGCGCCGCCACCGCAATGGCGCTCAGTTCGGCCCCGACCACCTCGTGGCCTCGGGCCAGCAGCCAGTCGATGTCCAGCGTCTTGCCACACAGCGGCAGCAGGATGCGTGCGGCCGACGGCAGCGCCAGCGTGTCGAAGTGCTGCAGCAGCAGCGGATTGGCAGCGGGCTCATGGAAGCCGATCTGCTGCCGCTGCCAGCGGTCGTGCCAGAAGTCCGGTTGCATGCAGTGATGTTAGCAACAAGCCGGCGGCAGACTGCGCGGGCGCAGCGGGCGTCAGGCGCCCGCCGCCGCCACGCCGCGCCGCGGCGGCGCTGACGGATGCGCCTGTGGTCCCTGCATCCGCGCTACCTGGACGCGCGCGGTCTGGTGGCGCTGTGGCGCGAGGCGCTGCTGGCCAAAGCGGTGCTGGGCGGCCAGACGCGCGGCTACCGGCACCACCCGCAGCTCGAACGCTTCCGGAGCCATCCCCGGCCGCGCAGGGCCATCAATGCCTACCTGTCCGGCGTGCATGCCGAGGCGGCGCGGCGCGGCTACCGCTTCGACCGGAGCAAGCTGGGTGCGTGGCGCGAGGTGGAGCTGATTCCCGTCACCACGGGCCAGATCGACTACGAGTGGCAGCACCTGCGTCGCAAGCTGCTGCTGCGCGACCCGGTGCTGCTGGCAGCCTGGGAAGCCGTCACGCTGCCGGCCTGTCATCCGCTGTTCCGCATCTGCCAGGGCGCGGTGGCGTCCTGGGAGGTCCGCCGCGGCGAGTGAAGGCAATCCTGTCATCGGCCGGCGCCGGTGCGGTAAGGTGAAAGGCCCGCGATCACGGAGGTGCACCCATGACCGGACCACTGCAGCGACATCCTGATGCACTGCCTGGCGATGTGATTCCTTATCGCCGCACGCCCGACTTCACCGAGGCGACGCTGCCCGCAGGCCTGCGCCGCGATCATTCGACCAAACCCGGCGTGTGGGCATTGATCCATGTGCTGGAAGGGCGCCTGCGCTACCGCGTGCCGTCCTGGGACTACGACGAGGTGCTCGAGCCCGGCCGCACCGGAATCGTCGCGCCCGAAGTGCTGCACTCCGTGGAGCCGGACGGAGCGGTGCGCATGTATGTGGAATTCCACGCGCGCCCCGAGCTTGCCCCGCCCGATCCGCATGGCGTGCGTGAGGGCGCGCCGCCGTTCTAGCTGGCCGGCTGGCGTCGCCGGGCGAACTTGTCGGTGGCGCGCCGCAGGGCCTGCGCGATGCCCGGCTCGAAGGCCGAATGGCCTGCATCGGGCACGATCTGCAGCTCGGCCTCGGGCCAGGCCCGGTGCAGGTGCCAGGCGCTGCGCATCGGGCACACCACGTCGTAGCGGCCCTGCACGATCACGCCGGGGATGTGCCGGATCTTCGGCACATCCCGCAGCAGCTGATCATCAGCGTCGAGAAAACCGCCGTTGACGAAGTAGTGGCATTCGATGCGCGCGAAGGCCGCTGCATAGTCCGACTCGCGGAACCTGGCCACATAGCCCGGGTCGGTGCGCAGGTGGCTGGTGGCGCCTTCCCACACCGACCAGGCGCGCGCCGCGGCATTGCGCTCGCGGGCATCGGTGCTGGTCAGGCGGCGGTAATACGCGCGCATCAGGTCGTAACGCTCCTCCTCGGGAATCGGCGCGATGTATTGCTCCCACAGGTCGGGGAACAGCGAGGCCGCACCGCGCTCGTCCTGGTAGAACCACTCAAGTTCCGAGCGGCGCAGCAGGAAGATGCCACGCAGCACCAGCTCGGTGACCCGTTCGGGATGCTTCTGCGCATAGGCCAGCGCCAGCGTCGAACCCCAGCTGCCGCCGAACACCTGCCAGCGCTCGATGCCCAGCAGCTCGCGCACTTTCTCGGTGTCGGCCACCAGGTCCCAGGTGGTGTTCTCCTCGAGGCTGGCGTGCGGGGTGCTCTTGCCGCAGCCACGCTGGTCGAACATCACGATGCGGTAGCGCGACGGATTGAAGAACCGCCGCATCTGCGGATTGGTGCCGCCGCCCGGTCCGCCGTGCAGGAACACCACCGGCTTGCCCTGCGGATTGCCGCTTTCCTCCCAGTAGATCTCGTGCAATGCCGAGACCTTCAGCCGGCCGGTGCGATGGGTGCGAAGCGAGGGATACAGCCCGTCGGCAGCGGGCTTCACAGCGCTGCGGCGGGCGGGCTGCGGCTTTGTCGTGGTGCGCTGGCGCGTGGCCATCAGCGCGTCCCGGTCATGGCCCCGAGCGGTGCGCCACCGATCAGGTGCAGGTGCAGGTGATAGACCTCCTGCCCGCCATGCCGGTTGCAGTTGATGATCAACCGGTAGCCATCTTCGGCAATGCCCTGCTGGCGCGCGAGGTCGCGCGCCACGATGAACATGCGGCCGATCAGCGGCGCATCTTCGTCGGTGATGTCGTTGGCGGTGGCAATGGGCTTGTTCGGCACGATGAGCAGGTGCACCGGCGCGCGCGGATGGATGTCGCGGAAGGCCGTGATCTCATCGTCCTGGTACACGATGTCGGCCGGCAGTTCGCGCGACACGATGCGTTCGAAGAGCGTAGGCATGTTCGGATCCCGTCGGGCCCAAGGGTTCAGCCTATAATAGCGGGCTTGAGAACCACACCGGAAAAGCTCCCGGCGCTGCTCGCGCGCGGCCTCTCGCCCGTGTACCTGCTCTCCGGATCCGAGCCGCTCACCCTGGGCGAGTCGGCCGATGCCATCCGCGCTGCCGCGCGTGCGGCCGGCTTCACCGAGCGCGAGGTATTCTTCATCGAGCGCGCCACCGGCGGACCCTGGGACGAGATCTTCGCCAGCTGCCAGTCGATGTCGCTGTTCGCCGCGCGGCGCCTGATCGAGATCCGCATTCCCGGCTCGAAGCCCGGCACCGAAGGCGGCAAGGCGCTGCAGGAACTGGCGCGACTGGCAGGACCCGAACTTGCGCTGATGATCACCACCGGCGAGCTGGACTGGACCAGCCGCAAGACTTCGTGGGTGCAGGCACTGGATGCAGCCGGCACCTGGGTCGATGCCACCACGCCCACGCTCGAGCGCTTTCCGCAGTGGCTCAAGGCGCGCGCCCGCAGCGAGGGCGTCGAGCTCGATGCCGCAGGCCTCGAGGTCCTCGTGCAGCAGACCGAGGGCAACCTGCTGGCGGCCGTGCAGGAACTGCGCAAGCTGGCGCTTTCGGGCGTGACGCAGGCCGGCGCCGACGAGGTGCTGGCCAGCAGTGCGCAGAGCAGCCGCTTCGATGTGTCGCAGCTGGGTGCGGCGGTGCTGCAGGGGGATGTGACCCGGGCGCTGCGCGTGCTGGCCGGCCTGCGTGCCGAAGGCGTGGAAACCCCGCTGGTGCTGTGGTCGGTGTGGCAGGAACTGCGCATGCTGTGGCTGGCGCTGGTGCCGGGCGCACCGCTGCCCGGCGCGTTCTCGCGCAACAAGGAGCTGATCCCCGCCGCCGCGGCCCGCCTGCGACCGGCCGGCCGCGCCTTCTTCGCGCACCTGGATACCCGCATGGCCGAGGTCGACCTGATCGCCAAGGGCCGCCGAGCCGGCAATGCCTGGGATGCGCTGGCGCTGGTGGTGGCGGAATTCGCCGGCGGGCGCGCGTTGCTGGAGGCAGCCTGATCCCATGAACCAGACCATCGCCCAGGGCGGACCGCTCGGCATCTTCGGCGGCACCTTCGATCCGGTGCACAACGGCCACCTGCGCACGGCCTTCGAGCTGCGCGAGGCATTGCGCCTGGGCGAGGTGCGCTTCCTGCCCACCGGCAACCCGCCGCATCGCGAGGCCACGCTGGCCAACGCCGACATGCGCCTGGCCATGGTGCGGGCGGCGGTGCAGGATGAACCGGCCTTCACCGTCGATGACCGCGAGACGCGGCGCGGTGGCCTGTCCTACTCGGTCGACACGCTGGCCGAGCTGCGCGCGGAATTCCCGCAGCGCTCGATCTGCCTGCTGCTGGGCATGGATGCCCTCCTCGGCCTGCCCAACTGGCACCGCTGGCGCGAGATCCTCGAACTGGCGCATGTGGTGGTGGCCCATCGTCCCGGCTGGAAGGCCCCCACGCAGGGGCCGCTGGGCGAGGTGATGGTCGACCGCGGCACCGGCTCGGTGCGGGACCTGCACGAGGCGCCGGCCGGCCGGGTGTTCGTGCATGCGGTCACGCAGCTGGAAATTTCCTCCACCGAACTGCGGGCGCTGATCGCCCGCGGCCGCAACCCTCGCTATCTCGTCCCCGACAGCGTCTGCAAGCTGCTGCGGGAGACGGGATGGTATGCTTGAGGCGCATGGCTGCACGCAAGCTTTCCCGTCCTCCCGCCCGCGCCGCACTGGTCAGGACGGTCACTGACGCCCTCGACGACATGAAGGCCGTCAACATCAAGGTGCTCGACGTGCGCGAGGTCACCGACGTTTCCGACTGCATGGTGCTGGCGTCCGGCAATTCCGACCGCCATGTGCGCTCCATTGCAGATCGCATCGTCGAGCGCGCCAAGGCCGCCGGCTTCCGGCCCATCGGGGTCGAGGGCGAGCGCGATGGCGAATGGGTGCTGGTCGACCTCAACGACGTGCTGGTGCATGTAATGCTGCCGCGCGTGCGCGAGTTCTATGGCCTGGAAGAACTGTGGGAGGCGCCGGCCGCCAAGGCCGCACCGCGCACCCGCAGGAAATCTGCGGCGCGACCGGCAGCCCGGAAGCCGGCCGCCAGATCCGCCGGCGCGAAGTCCACCGCCGCGAAGAAGGCGCCGGCCCGCAAGGCTGCGCCCGCATCGCGCGGCAAGTCGCGTCCCGCGGCAGCCTCGCCGCCGCCGCGTGCAAAGAAGAAATCCGCCGGGAGAGGCGCTCGCTCGCGGGCCTGATCGTGCGGGTCACCCTGCTTGCGGTGGGGCAGCGCATGCCCGCCTGGGTCACCGAAGGTTTCCACGAATACACCCGCCGCCTGAAGGCGCGTCTTCCCGTCCAGCTGGTCGAGATTCCCGCGGCGAAACGCGGCAGCGGCGATGTGCCGCGCGCGATCACGGAAGAGGGCCGCCGCCTGCTCGGCGCGATCCGCCCGCAGGACCATGTGGTGGCGCTGGATGAGCGCGGACGGGCGCGCACCAGCATCGAGCTGTCGCGCTGGCTGGGTGAGCGGCAGATGGCCGGCAACGACCTGTGTTTCATCATCGGCGGCGCCGACGGCCTTGCGCCCGAGGTGCTGCAGCGTGCGCAGGAACGCTGGTCGCTCTCCACGCTCACCCTGCCGCATGCGCTGGTGCGCGTGCTGTTTGCCGAGCAGCTGTATCGGGCGGTGACGCTGCTCGACGGCCATCCCTACCATCGGGAGTGATGATGCCCTTCGACTTTCCGCGCATCCTGCTGGCCTCCGCCTCGCCGCGCCGGCGGGAGCTGCTGCTGCAGCTCGGCGTCGCGCATGAGGCGCTGGCCGTGGACCTGGATGAAACCCCCCGGGCAGGAGAATCGCCCGCGCAGCTGGCCGGCCGCCTGGCCTGCGGCAAGGCGCTCGAGGGGCGTCGGCGCGATGGCGCAGGGCGGGCCGTGCTGGGATCCGACACCGTGGTCGCCGTGGACGACACCGTGTTCGGCAAGCCACGCGATCGCGATGATGCCGTGCGCATGCTCACCACGCTGGGCGGGCGCGTGCACCAGGTGCTGACCGCGGTGGCGCTGGCACCGGCCGGCAATGCGCAGCCGCTGCAGGCGCTGTCACGGACGCAGGTGCGCATGCGCGCCATCGATGCCGCCGAGGCCGGCGCCTACTGGGACACCGGCGAGCCGGCCGGCAAGGCCGGCGCCTATGCCATCCAGGGGCTGGGCGCGGTGTTCATCGAACAGATCGCCGGCAGCTATTCCGGCGTGATGGGCCTGCCCCTGTACGAAACCGCCCGCCTGCTGCAGGCTTTGCGGTCCGGCACGGAGGGCGGATGAGCATCGAGATCCTGGTCAATGTGGCGCCGCGCGAGACCCGTGCCGCGCTGCTGGAAAACGGCTCGCTGCAGGAGGTCTTCCTCGAGCGCGCCAGCCGTCGCGGGCTGGTCAGCAATCTCTATAAGGGACGCGTGATGCGCGTGCTGCCGGGCATGCAGGCGGCGTTTCTCGAGGTGGGCCTGGCGCGCACCGCGTTCCTGCATGTGGATGACATCCTCGCACCGCCGCCGGATGCCAACAACGACGCCGAGCCGGAGCGTCCCGAGGGCGCCGACATCCGGACGCTGGTGCGCGAGGGCGACGAACTGCTGGTGCAGGTGGTGAAGGATCCGCTTGGCACCAAGGGTGCCCGGCTCTCCACGCATGTCTCGCTGCCGTCGCGCTATCTGGTGTACATGCCGCGCGGCGCGGGCATCGGCGTGTCCTCGCGCATCGAATCGGAAACCGAGCGCAACCGGCTGCGCGAGCTGGTGGCCGGCCTGGCCGCCCAGCATGGCCGCGGCGGCTACATCGTGCGCACCGCGGCGCTGGGCGCGGAGCTGCCGGCGCTGCATGCCGACATGCTGTTCCTGAAGCGCCTGTGGACGCATGTCAGCGAGCGGGCCACCACCGCCACCGCCGGCAACCTGGTGCACGAGGACCTGCCGCTGACCACGCGCGTGCTGCGCGACGAGCTGCGTCCGGAGGTGCGGCGCGTGCTGGTGGATGCGCCGGCCGAGTTCGAGCGCATGCGCAGCTTCTGCCAGTCGTTCATGCCCGAATATGCCGACCGCATCGAGCTGCACCAGCCGGCGCGGCCGATCTTCGACCTGCATGGCGTGGAGGACGAGATCAGCCGTGCGCTCGAGGCGCGCGTGCCGCTGAAGTCCGGCGGCTACATCGTGATCGAGCAGACCGAGGCGATGACCACGGTGGATGTGAACACCGGTGGTTACGTCGGGCATCGCAACCTGGAAGAGACCATCTTCCGCACCAACCTCGAGGCCGCCGTGACGATTGCGCGGCAGCTTCGCATCCGCAACCTGGGCGGCATCATCGTGCTCGATTTCATCGACATGCAGGACGCCGACCATCGTGAGGCGCTGCTGGCGGCCTTGCAGAAGGCGCTGTCCGGTGACCGCGCGCAGACGCACATCGCCTGCGTGTCGCCGCTGGGCCTGATCGAGATGACGCGCAAGCGCACCCGCGAGAGTCTCGAGCATCTGCTGTGCGCGCCCTGTCCGCAATGCCAGGGCCGCGGCTATGTGCGCACCGCCGAGACCGTCAGCCATGAAGTGTTCCGCGAACTGGTGCGACAGAGCCGCCAGTTCCAGAGCGATGAGCTGGTGGTGCTGGCCCACCAGGACGTGGTGGACTGGCTGCAGACCGAGGAGGCCGCCGTGCTGGCAGAACTTGAAACCCAGGTGGGGCGGCCGATCCGGCTGCAGTCCGAACCGCTGTATGCGCTGGATCATTTCGACGTGGTGCTGGCATGAGCGTGCCGGACCAGGCAGATCCCATCCGCGTCGCCGCGGTGCAGATGAACTCCGGCATCGATGTGGAGGCGAACCTGGTGCGTGCACGGGCGCTGCTGGTCGAGGCGGCATCGCGCGGCGCGCAGCTGGCGGTGCTGCCGGAGAATTTCGCACTGATGGCGCAGCGCTCGGCGCAGCGCCGCGCCATCGCCGAGGAGGATGGCAAGGGTCCCATCCAGAAGATGCTGTCGGACAGCGCGCGCGACCTGGGGCTGACGCTGGTCGGCGGCACGATTCCGCTCAAGGTGCCGGGCGAGCAGCGCGTGGCGCCGGCCAGCCTCGTCTACGGCCCGGACGGGCAGCGCATTGGCCGCTACGACAAGATCCACCTGTTCGACGTGAACCTGCCCGAGGCCACCGAGTCGCATCGCGAATCCGCCGGCATGGTGCCGGGACGCGAGGCCGGCGTCTTTGACACGCCGGCCGGCCGCGTGGGCGTGGCCGTGTGCTATGACATGCGCTTCCCGGAGCTGTTCCGGCGCATGAGCGAGCTGGCCGCGGATTACTTCGTGCTGTCTGCGGCCTTCACCGTCCCCACCGGCAAGGCCCACTGGGAGGTGCTGGTGCGCGCCCGCGCCATCGAGAACCTGTGTCACCTTGTGGTTTCGGCGCAGGTGGGCCAGCATGCCAATGGCCGCAGCACCTATGGCCACAGCATGGTGGTCGACTGCTGGGGCGGGGTACTCGACGAGCTGGCAGAGGGCGAGGGCATCGCCATCGGCGATGTGGACCTCGCCCGCCAGGCGCGCATCCGGCGCGAATTCCCGGCCCTTGAACATCGCGTGCTCGGGCGCATCATCCCCTGAATGGAACGCATCGAATCATGAGCGCAATTGCCGACAATCTCGCCCTGGCGCGCCGCACCATCCTGGCGCCGGGCGGGCTCGATGAGGGCCGGCTCGACCGCACGCTGGGCCTGGTCATGGACCATGCCGTGGATGCCGCCGACCTCTACTTCCAGGTGTCGCGCGAGGAGTCCTGGGCGCTGGAGGACGGCATCGTCAAGGAAGGCTCCGCCAGCATCGAGGAAGGCGTTGGCGTGCGCGCCATCAGTGGCGAGAAGACCGGCTTCGCCTATTCCGACGAGATCCAGCCCGAGGCGCTTGAAGAAGCCTCGCGCGCCGCGCGCGCCATCGCGAAGCAGGCGCCGGGCAAGGGCATGCAGGCCTGGCAGCGCATCGACGCGCCGCTGCTCTACCAGCCGGTGGATCCGGTCTCGAGCCTCGATGATGCCGTGAAGGTCGAATGGCTGATGCGCGTCGATCGCGAGACGCGCGCCATGGACCCGCGCGTGAAGCAGGTCAATGCCAGTTGCCATGCCGTGCACGAGATCGTGCTGGTGGCCAACAGCAATGGCCAGCTGGCCGCCGACGTGCGGCCACTGGTGCGTTTCAATGTGTCGGTGATCGTCGAGCAGGACGGTCGCCGCGAGCAGGGTTATGCCGGCGCCGGCGGACGCTATACGCTGGCCGAGCTGGTGGCCAATGACCGGCCGCTCGACCTGGCGCGCGAGGCCGTGCGCCAGGCACTGGTGAACCTCGAGGCCGTGTCCGCGCCTGCCGGGCAGATGCCGGTGGTGCTGGCGCCGGGCTGGCCCGGCATCCTGTTGCACGAGGCCATCGGCCATGGCCTGGAGGGCGACTTCAACCGCAAGGGCACCTCGGCCTTCAGCAACCGCATCGGCGAGCGCGTCGCCAGCGAGTGGTGCACCGTGGTCGACGACGGCACGCTGTCCGCGCGCCGCGGTTCACTGAACATCGATGACGAGGGCACGCCCACCCAGTGCACCACGCTGATCGAGAACGGCATCCTGAAGGGTTACCTGCAGGATACGCACAACGCGCGCCTCACCGGCACGCGTTCCACCGGCAACGGGCGGCGCGAATCCTTCGCGCACATGACGCTGCCGCGCATGACCAACACCTACATGC
>CAYQJU010000040.1:6948-24676 GCA_964417875.1 uncultured Steroidobacteraceae bacterium | reverse complement strand
TACAGCGCCAGCGCCGCCGGGTTGGTGATGTCATTGCCGCCGGCATCGCGCAGGTAGGTGATGCGCTCGCCATCCTTCTTCTCGTGGTTGACGCGGCCGCCCAGCGTCAGGCTCCACTTGTCGTTGAGTGCCATGGTCGCCTGCAGGAACGCCGAATACAGCGTGCTGTCCTGCGTGAAGTCGCGCGGGTTCGACGCGCCCCGGAAGAAGCTGGCCACCGCGCCCTGTGCGATGGGCAGGCAGGCCGCAGCCGACAGCCCCTGGCAGGGTGCACCCGGCGCCTGCAGCCCCGGCACGACCAGCGGTGCCGCCGACTGCGCGATCAGGCCCGGCACCAGGCTGTTGTTCGGCACGGACATGTAGTCGGACTCTTCCAGCTCATAACGCTGGAAGAACAGGCCGCCGATCCAGCGCACCGCGGCATCGGGCCGCGATGCGATGCGCAGTTCCTGGCTGTACTGGGTGTAATCCTCGACGATGCCGGCGTTGATCAACGGCGCGGCAACGAAGTCGCAGTCGCAGAACTCCTCGAGCTCATAGGAGCTGTAGGAGGTCAGCGAGGTGAACGTGGCGCCGCTGTCCAGCACATAGTCGAGCGTCAGCGCCGCCTCGCGCGAGTCGTTGTTGCTGAAGCTCTGCGGCGCGGTGGCCGTCCTGTAATCCACACCGGCGCCGCCGGGTTCCAGCAATCCCGGCGGAGGCGTGCCGCCACCCATCTGGATGACTCCGGCCAGCGCCTGCGCATAGGTGGCGCCCTGGAACGGCCCGGCGCGCGTGATCGGCGTCTCGCCGAAGATCTCGATCTGCCGGCCGTCGCTGTCGAACTTGCCGCCCTCCACACGCAGCGTGGCGGTCAGCGCATCCGAAAGATCGGCCTGCAGCATCAGTCTTGCGCCCACCTCGTTGCGGCGCGGCTCCTCGGTGCCCAGCGTGCTGTTGGTGAGGTAACCATCGGCATGGCGATGGAACACGGCCACGCGGCCGCGCAGCGTGTCGCTGAACGGCCCCGACAGCACCAGGTCGGCGGTGGTCTCGTCGTTCTCGATGTCGCGCGACACGCGGCCCATGGCCTCGAACTGCCGGGTGGGCTGCGCGGCAACCATGTTCACCGCGCCGGCCACCGCGTTCTTGCCGAACAGGATGGGCTGCGGCCCGCGCAGCACCTCGACCCGCGCCAGATCGAGGAAGGGCATGCGCGCCTGGTGGCCGCGACCGCGGTACACGCCGTCCTGGTACAGGCTGACCGACTGCTCGAAACCCTGGTTCAGGCCCGAACCGATGCCGCGGATGTAGATGTTGTTGGCGATGCCGGTCTCGCTCATCTGCAGGTTCGGCACATAGCCTTTCAGGTCGTCGAGGCGGACGATGCCGGCATCGGTGAGCTTCTCGCCCAGCAAGGCTTCGACCGAGAGGGGGACATCACGCAAGGATTCCTCGACCCTCTGTGCGGTCACGACGATCTCTTCGAGGATGAACCCGTCTTCATCGCCCAGGTCCTGGGCGATGGCCGCCAGGGGGAAGGCACCGATGACCATGGCAAGGCGGACGCTGCGTTGAACCAGGATGCTCATCGTTACCCCCAATGACTTGCTGGCGTGTTTGCCTCAGGCAGTGATTGTGCGCCGAAGCATGGCGCGCCTCAACTGCTCAGCCGCCCGTGAGCGCGGCCACGCCTGCGGCCGCCACCTGTCCATCCTGGCTGGACTGCACGCCGGACACGCCGATGCTGCCGACGACCTCGCCATCGACCACGATGGGCAGGCCGCCCTCGACCGAGGTGATGCCGGGCAGTGACATCATGTGCACGCGGCCGGACAGCACGGTGTCTTCGAGCATCTTGGTGGGACGCTTGAACATCAGCGCCGTGCGCGACTTTTCCTGCGCCACGATGATCGATCCCAGCTGCGTGCCGTCGGCGCGCTCCAGGTAGATGAGGTTGCCGCCGTGGTCGTGGATGGCAATCACCACCGTCCAGCCTTCGGCAACCGCCTTCGTTGAGGCCGCGGCGGCAATCTTCTTCGCATCGGCCAGCGACAGGGTCTTGCGGGTCAGCATGAATGAATTCCTCTTGTGAATGGATCAGCCCACGGCCAGGCGCTTCTTGTACTCGCGCCGGCGGGCATGAAGGATGAACTCGGTGTAGCCATTGGGCTGCTCGCGACCCTTGAAGATCAGGTCGGTGGCGGCGTGGAAGGCAATGCTGGCAGCCAGGTCGCGCGCCATCGGCCGGTACTTCGCATCGTCGGCATTCTGCCGGTCGACGATGCCGGCCATGCGGGTGAGTGTGTCGCGCACCTGCGCCTCGGTGCAAACGCCATGGTGCAGCCAGTTGGCCACGTGCTGGCTGGAGATGCGCAGCGTGGCGCGGTCTTCCATCAGGCCCACGTCGTTGATGTCGGGCACCTTCGAGCAGCCCACGCCCTGGTCGATCCAGCGCACCACGTAGCCCAGGATGCCCTGGATGTTGTTGTCCAGCTCGCGCTGGATGCCCGCCGCGTCGGGCAGCGAACTGGCCAGCGGCGGCGTCAGCAGCCCATCGGACGCCGGCACCATCTCGTTGGCGAATCCGGCCTGCACCTGCGCCACATTGACGCGGTGGTAGTGCAGCGCATGCAGCGCCGCGGCAGTGGGCGAGGGGACCCAGGCGGTGTTCGCACCGGCCTGCGGATGCGCGATCTTGGTCTTCAGCATGTCGGCCATGCGATCGGGCATGGCCCACATGCCCTTGCCGATCTGCGCCCTGCCCGAGAAGCCCATGCCAAGGCCGATCAGCACATTGCGACGCTCGTAGTCGCGGATCCACGGCTGGGTCTTCACCTGTTCCTTCGGCAGCACCGGGCCGGCCTCCATGCAGGTGTGGATCTCATCGCCGGTGCGATCCAGGAAGCCGGTGTTGATGAACACGATGCGATGCCGCGCGGCCGCGATGCAGGCAGCAAGGTTCGCGCTGGTGCGGCGCTCTTCGTCCATCACGCCCATCTTCACGGTGTGGCGCGGCATGCGCAGCAGGTCTTCGACGCGATCGAACAGGTCGTTCGCGAACGCCACTTCGTCAGGACCGTGCATCTTCGGCTTGACGACATAAACCGAACCGGTGCGGCTGTTGCGGCGCGCACCCTTCACGTCATGCAGAGCGATGGCCAGCGTGATGCAGGCATCGAGCAGCGTCTCGTAGATCGCCTCGCCATTGAAGGTGATGGCATCGCTCAGCATGTGATGACCGACATTGCGCACCAGCATCAGGCTGCGCCCCGTCAGGGTCAGGCTGCCGCCGGCATGCTGGTAGGTGCGATCGTCGTTCAGGCGACGCTCCACGAGCTGCCCGGCCTTGGTGAAGCTGGTGGACAGCGTGCCCTTCATCAGCCCCAGCCAGTTGCGATACACACGGATCTTGTCGGCCGCATCGGCCGCGGCCACCGAATCCTCGCAGTCCATGATCGTGGTGATCGCCGCCTCGACGATGAGGTCGGCGATGCCGGCCGCATCGCTCTTGCCGATGCGATGCTCGCGGTCGATGACGATCTCGACGTGCAGGCCGTGGTTCTTCAGCAGCACGGCATGCGGGGCATCGGCCTCGCCCTGCCAGCCGGCCAGGCGCCCGGCATCCTTCAACCCTGCGGTGCCGCCACCTGCGAGCTTGACCTGCAGCTGCCCATCGACGATGGCATAGGCCAGTGCCGCGGCATGGCTGCCCGCGCTCAGCGGCGCGATCTCGTCGAGCACACGCCGGCCATAGTCGATCACATGCGCGCCGCGGCCCGGATCGTAGCCCTTCGGACGGACCTCCGGCGGCAGCAGGGCATCGGTGCCATACAGCGCGTCATACAGGCTCACCCAGCGGGCGTTGGCGGCATTGAGCGCGTAGCGCGCGTTGTCCACCGGCACCACCAGCTGCGGACCGGCCACGGTGGCGATCTCCGCATCGACATTGGCGGTATCGATCTTCACCCCCTGGGGCTCCGGCACCAGGTAGCCAATGCGGCGCAGGAATTCGGTGTGGGCGCGCACATCGAAGGCCTGGCCCTTGTGCTCGCGCCACCAGCCATCGATCGCCGCCTGCAGTTCGGCGCGCGTCGCGAGCAGCGCGCGGTTGCGCGGCATGAAGTCGGCGATGATGGACTCGACACCGGCCCAGAAATGCGGCGGCTCGATGCCAGTGCCGGGCAGGGCCTCGTTGTCGACGAAAGATTTCAGTGCAGCATCGATGGCCAGCCGGCCCAGCTTGACGGTTTCGCTCACAGCGCGCTTACCCCAAAAGTCATAGACTGGGCATTCTAACCAATACACCCGGGACGGGGGCGTCATGGCGAGTGTTCGGGAAGTGACCCTTGATCTGCTGCGTAGGCTCGGCATGCGGCATGTGTTCGGCAACCCGGGTTCCACCGAACTGACGTTTTTCCGCGATTTTCCGGCTGATTTCACCTATGTGCTCGGCTTGCAGGAATCGGTCGCAGTGGGCATGGCCGACGGCTTCGCGCAGGCCACGCACAATGCTGCACTGGTCAATCTCCACTCCGCGGTAGGCGTCGGACATGCAATGGGCAACCTGTTCACCGCCTATCGCAACCGCACGCCGCTGGTGATCACCGCCGGCCAGCAGTCGCGCTCGCTGCTGCCGCTGGAACCCTTCCTGTTTTCTTCGCAGCCCACCGAGCTGCCCCGGCCCTATGTGAAGTGGGCCATCGAACCGGCGCGCGCCGAGGATGTGCCGCGCGCCATCGAGCGCGCCTACCACATCGCGATGACGCCGCCGCGCGGACCGGCTTTCGTCTCCATTCCGATCGATGACTGGGATATGCCCTGCGCGCCGTTGCCGCCGCGCGCGGTGGCGTCTGCACAGCGCGCGGATGCGGGAGCACTGGCGGCACTGGCCGATGCACTGGATCGCAGCCAGCGACCGGTATTCGTGGTCGGCGCGGCGGTGGATCGCGACCGCGCCTGGCCACAGATGGTGCGGCTGGCCGAGATGCATGGCGCACTGGTGTGGGCGAGCCCGCTGATCGGACGCTGCAGCTTTCCGGAGGACCATCCGCTGTTCGCCGGTTTCCTGCCGGCATTCCGCGAGCAGATCCGCGAGCGCATGGCAGGCCATGACCTCTTGCTGGCGCTGGGCGCGCAGCTGTTCACCTATCACGCCGAAGGCACTGGCGCCTATGTGCCCGATGGCCTTGCGGCGTACCAGATCACCGAGGATGCGGAGTGGGCGGCCAGCGCCGTGGCAGGGCAGGCCATCATCGGCGGAGTCGGCGCCGCACTGGCAGATCTGGTGGCGGCCGGCCGTCGGCAGGCGCCGGCACCGCAGCAGGGACGCGTGCGCGTGCCGCCGCTGCCTGTTGAAGACCCGCTCACCGATGCACTGCTGCTGCAGGCCCTGGCCGATCTGCGCGCACCGGATTCCATCATCGTCGAAGAGGCGCCCAGCACCCGCGAGCCCATGCACGATCATCTGCCCATCCTGCGGCCGGAAACCTTCTACACCTGCAGCAGTGGCGGACTGGGTCATGCGTTGCCGGCCGCAGTGGGCATCGCAATGGCCCGGCCGGGCCAGCGCGTCATCGCACTGCTGGGCGATGGCTCGGCGATGTATTCCATCCAGGCGCTGTGGAACGCCGCGCAGCTTTCGCTGCCGCTGACCGTGGTCATCGTGAACAACGGCCGCTACGAGGCGCTGAAGTCCTTCTCGCGTCGCTTTGGTGTCACGGAACCTGTGGGCACCAATCTGGCCGGCATCGATTTCGTGCAGCTTGCGCGCGCGCAGGGCTGCCAGGCATTGCGCATAACGCATGCCGCGCAATTGCACGACGCACTGCGCAGCGCGCTGACCGCCGCGCAGCCCACGCTGGTGGACGTGCACGTGGCCTGACGCTGCGGCTAGAATCGCGCCGGATTCAAGCCACCAAGTTTCACTGCCAGCTGACCGGGAACCTGTCCATGAAAAAGAAATCAACCATCGTGCTGACGGTGGTCGCCGTCGTCGTACTCGGTCTGCTGTACTGGGTCTTCCACATGCCCTCGGTGGGCAATCCGGTGCTGGCCACCGATGCCGAAAGCATCGCGCGCGGCGCCTATCTCTACAACGCCGCAGGCTGCGCCAGCTGCCACCAGGAAGACGGCGCCCAGGGCCCGACCGGCGGACACCAGCTCGAGTCGCCCTTCGGCGGCAGCTTCTTCGCACCGAACATCACGCCCGACGAGGAGACCGGCATCGGCGGCTGGACCGGGCGCGACTTCCTGCTCGCCGTCAAGCATGGCCGCAGCCCGCGCGGCGGCTTCTACTGGCCGGCGTTCCCCTATCGTTCCTACCAGCACATGACCGACCAGGATGTGCTCGACGTGGGCGCCTACCTGATGTCGCTGCCGCCGATGCGCAACGAAGTGCCCGGACATGACCTGCCGGGCTGGCAGTTCAGCTGGATGATGGCCGGCTGGAACAAGCTTGCGAACCTGCTCGAAGGCAGGCCGCAGCCGGTTGCGGACGATCCGCAGGTGCAGCGGGGCGCCTACCTGGCGCGCGCACTGGGCCACTGCGGCGAATGCCACACGCCGCGCAACAGCCTCGGCATGATGCAGTACGACCAGGAGTTCAGGGGCTCGGACATCGTCGGCACCGACGTCAGCCCCGCGGGCCTCAGCGAGTGGACGCCCGATGACTTCCTCAGCCTGCTGCAGATCGGCATGACGGCCAGCTTCGATTACGTCGGCGGTGAAATGGCCGATGTCGTCGAACACACCAGCCAGCTGACCGAAGAGGACCAGGCTGCCTACACCGCATTCTTCCTGCGTCAGCCTGAATGATCCGGCGCGATGCGCTGACCTGAAACGCATCCGCCATGAAAAACGCCCCTCGAAGGGGCGTTTTTCGTTTTGCTTCAGCCGTCGCAGCTTACTGCGCGGGACCCCGGTAGGGATCGTGGCATGCGCCGCAGGAGCGACCCATGTTCTGAAGCGCGGTCTTCGTGGCGGCCTCGTCGCCCGACTTGGCGGCAGCGACGGCGGCATTGGCGGCGGTCACCAGGCCATCGGCCTTGGCCTTGAAGTCAGCCTGGCTGGTCCAGATGCCATCCAGCGCACGCGTCTTGCCGGTGAAGCCACGCGTATCAACCAGATAGACCTCCGGGATCTTCGCCGCCAGCTCCGCGATCTTCTCCGCATTGGTGGCGACGACGGCGGTGTCGACGGGGGTGTTCGGCCGCACCATCGGACCCATGGGCCGGTTCAGATCATTGATCTGCTTGAAGATGTCCTGACGGGCCTCGATGGCCTTGGTGGCTTCGGCCTGGTTGGCGGCCTTGGTCACGGCGCCCTGCGAGGCGGCGATACCCGACGCCGCAGCAAGCGCGGTCACCATGCAAATCCGGGTCAAACGATTCATGTAACAATCCCCCGAAGTAAGGAGTGGGAACGAAAACTGGGCAAAGTCTAGTGGATCAGCTGCGTTGGGACCAAGTATCGACGCATTCTGCTGAATCGTCCCTGAATCCCCCGGGCGACCGCCGACCGGGCCGACGACGGTATCATCGCCGCTCCAGTCAACATCTGACAGGCGAAACAGAGGGGGAATTCCAGCATGGACAACACCATGAAGAAGTTCGGAACGGCCGCGATGCTGGCCACGGGGGTCCTGCTGGCCGGCTGCGCACGAGGCGACGGCGACTCCACCGCGGCCACCGATGCGGCTGCCGCCAGTGACACCGCCGCCGGCGCGCTGCCAGCCGAGATCTCCATCCCCGGCACGCGCGTGTTCCCGGAGAGCCTGACCTCGACCAGCGACGGCACCATCTACATCGGCAGTATCGGGCAGTCGCAGATCTATCGCGTGCCCCCGGGTGGATCCACCGCCGAGGTGTTCATCCAGCCGGGCACCGGCGGCATGAAACAGGTCTTCGGAGTGTTCGCCGACGAGGCCAGCGGCACGCTGTGGGCCTGCAGCAATGAACTGGGCGACGGCCCTCCGGGCGCCAACTCCGGCCCCAGCGCACTGCATGGCTTCGACCTGGCCAGCGGGGCCGCCACGGGCAGCCATGCCTTTCCGCAGGGCGGCATGTGCAACGACATTGCCGTCGGCAGCAATGGGGATGTGTATGCCACCGACACCATGGGCATGCAGGTGCTGCGCCTGCCCGGTGGCAGCGGATCGCTGGAGGTGTGGAGCCCGGCCGGTGCCTTCGGGCCGGCGGGCGGCGTGCTCGATGGCATCTCGGTGGTCGATGGCCGCGTGATCGTGAACACGCTGGCCACCAACAAGCTGTTCGCCGTCGAAGTGGCGTCCGATGGCAAAGCCGGCACGGTCACCGAGCTTGCGCTGTCTGCACCGCTGAGCGGCCCGGATGGCATGCGCGCCTATGGCGACGGCGTGCTCGTCACCGACAACACCAACAAGATCCAGTACGTGACCATCGATGGCAGCAATGCCAACGTCTCCACGGTCAAGGACGGGCTCGATGGTCCGGTCTCGGTCACCGCGATCGGCGATTACGGCTATGCGCTGGAAGGCCAGCTGGGCATCCTGTTCGCACCGCCGGGCAGCGGTCCGGAAGAAAAGCCCTATCGCGCAGTGGGATTTCCCATCCCCTGATACGCAACGGATCGGCTCCATGAACACCGGCCGGGATCGCCCCGGCCGGTGTCTTCTCAGTCACTCTTCAGCCGGATCAGCGACAGGAACTCGCGCCGCAGCGAGGGATCCTTCAGGAAGGCGCCGCGCATCACGCTGGTGATCATGCGCGCATTCGCATCCTTCACACCGCGCCAGTGCATGCAGAAATGGTCCGCTTCCATCACCACGGCCAGTCCGTCCGGCCGCGTCTTCGAGATCAGCAGGTCGGCCAGTCCGGTGATCGCTTCTTCCTGGATCTGCGGGCGCGTCATGATCCAGTCGGTGAGGCGCACATATTTCGACAGGCCGATCAGGTTCGAGCGTTTGTTCGGCATCAGGCCGATCCACACCTTGCCGATGATCGGGCAGAAGTGATGGCTGCATGAGCTGCGCACGCTCACTGGTCCGACGATGAGCAGTTCGTTCAGGCGCTCTGCATTCGGGAATTCGGTGACGGAGGGTTCGGGGAAATAGCGCCCACGGAACACTTCGGTGACATACATGCGCGCGACACGGCGCGCGGTGCCCTGGGTGTTGTGGTCGCTTTGCGTATCGATGACCAGGGATTCGAGCACCGCCTGCATGCGGTCGGCGACTTCATCGACCAGTTCATCAAGCTCGCCTTCCTCGATGAGGTCGGAGATATGGTCATTGGCGTGAAAGCGTCGTCCTACATTCTGCAGGCGACGGCGGATGCGGACCGAGACAGGCTCCTCATCCTTCACGGCCGGAGCGGATTTGGCACTTTTCATTGGCCGGGCAGTCTATGGCGATTCATCCCCGCCAGCCAGTGCGTACTGCCCCGGCAGGGGCTGTGATACCCTCTGCGGCCAGTTAACCCGTTGTATGAGGCCTGAACCATGACAACAAAGCTTGACCGTCCCCTGAAGCGCGAAATCGTCGTCGATGAGAAGCCCTACACGCTGACGATCGACGCCAATGGTCTCAAGCTGGTTGAGAAGGGTCGCCGCAACGGCCAGGAAGTGAGCTGGAAAGAAATCCTCAACACCGCACCCGCAGAGTCTGTGTGAAGTGATGAAACGCCTGGCTTGGCTCGCCGCCGGTCTGCTCGCAACGACGGCCGGCGCAACGGTCTACGAGCTGCCCGCCGAAGGGGCGAGCCTGCTGGGCCGCGAAGAGCGGGTGGTCACGTTCTACGAAGACACCCTCTACGACATCGCGCGCCGCTTCAGCCTCGGCTCCGAGGAAATGAAGCGCGTGAATCCCGGCATCGATCCCTGGCTGCCGGGCGAGGGCAAGAGCCTGGTGATTCCCGGCCAGCGCGTGCTGCCGCCGGGACCGCGCGAGGGCATCGTCGTGAACCTGCCCGAACACCGGCTCTACTACTATCCGCCGGTCAGGAAGGGCGAGCCGCAGCGCGTCTACACCTGGCCGATCAGCATCGGCAAGATGGACTGGCGCACTCCGCTGGGCGCCACGCGCATCACCGAGATGCGCAAGAACCCCACCTGGACGCCACCGGCGTCCGTGCATGCCGAGCGCGCTGCCAATGGCGAGCCGCCACTGCCACGCGTCATCGGTCCCGGGCCTGACAATCCGCTGGGTGCGCATGCCATGCGCCTGGCCCTGCCGGGCGGCGCCTACCTGATCCACGGCACCAACAATCCCATCGCAGTGGGCATGGCCGTGACGCATGGCTGCATCCGCATGTATCCGGAAGACATCGCCGAGCTGTTCCCGATGGTCAAGGTCGGCACCCCGGTGCACCTGGTCAACGAACCGGTGAAGATCGCCTTCGTCGATGGCGAGCTGCTGCTCGAGGCCCATCCGCCGGTCGATGCCCAGGGGCAGAGCTTCGAGCCCGACCTGACCGTCTTCGAAGGGCTGCTGGAGCAGGCGCTGGGCGAGTCGCTGGTGGCCATCCACTGGGAAAAGGCCCGCACCGAGCTGGCCCGCGCCCGCGGCATGCCCACCGTGGTGGGCCTGGCGGCCGTGGACTTTGCCCCCAATCCCTGACTGACCTTATAGGCGCCGGCCAGTTGAATGGCCGGCGGAATCCGCTATAGTTCGCAGCCCAAAGCCCTGCGGTTTGGGCATAACCTGCTGATTTAGCGAACAAATAGCGCATTTCAAAGATGTCCGAACGCGACTCCGAACGATTCGATATCGACGATGAGTTCCTGTCCGAGCAGGAAGACAGCAACGATTACGAGCGCCTGCTCGACCGTGTCGACAAACGCACGCGCGACAAATCCAAGAAAGTCGGCAAGGCGGCCTGGAGCAAACTCGAGGAAGTGCTGGCCGAGCGCAAATTGAAGCGCGACCTGTCCGACTACGACGACTACGAAGCCTGATCGGATCGCCCCGCACACCTTCGCGGGGCCGGAGCAAACCCATGACTACGCGCCCAACGCGCTGGATCGTGCTGAAGTTTGGCGGCACGAGCGTTTCGAACCTGCCCAACTGGAACAACATCGCCGCCATCGCGCGCAAGCGCGGCGCTGATGGCGCCAATGTGCTGATCGTGCATTCGGCGGTCAGCGGCATCACCGACCGGCTGGAGAAGCTGCTGGCCGCGGCGCTCACCGGCGGGCACGAGGAAGTGCTCGATGGCATCGTGGCGCGCCACGAACAGCTCTGCGAGGAGCTGGGCATTGGTGTCAGCGCGCAGCTGCAGGGCTACTTCGACGAAATGCGCACGCTCACGCAGGGCATCCACCTGACGCAGGAACTCACTGAGCGCACGCGCGCGATGGTGATGTCGAACGGCGAGCTGATGTCCACCGAGATCGGCTCGCGTTACCTTGCGAAGCTCGGCGTGCCGGTGCGCTGGTGGGATGTGCGCGAGGGCTTGAAGGCCGAGGATCGCAGCTTCGCCTCCACCGCCGGCAACTTCCTGTCTGCCACCTGCGATTTCACGCCCGATGCGGCGCTTGCAGGCAGGCTGGCCGATCTGGCACCGGTGGTCATCACGCAGGGATTCATCGCGCGCGATGCGCGCGGCGACACGGTGCTGCTGGGCCGCGGCGGTTCAGACACCTCCGCCGCCTATCTGGCCGCAAAGCTGTCGGCAGAGCGGCTGGAGATCTGGACCGACGTGCCGGGCATGTTCAGCGCCAACCCGCGCTCCACGCCTACCGCGCGCCTGCTGTGCGACCTGCACTATGACGAGGCGCAGGAGATCGCCAGCAGCGGCGCGAAGGTGCTGCATCCGCGCTGCGTGCTGCCGGCACGCGTGCATGGCATTCCGCTGTTCGTGCATGCCACGCAGGCGCCCGACATGGAAGGCACCCGCATCAGCGGCTCCCCGTCCGACACCTCTGCCAAGGTGAAGGCCGTGTGCGTGAAGAAGGGCATCACGCTGGTGTCGATGGAAAGCCCCGGCATGTGGCATGAGGTGGGATTCCTCGCCGACGTGTTCCAGATCTTCAAGGCCCACGCGCTGTCCGTGGACCTGGTCTCCACCTCCGAGACCAACATCACCGTGTCGCTCGATCCGCAGGCGAACACGATGAATGCCGCAGTGCTGCAAGAGCTGATCAAATCACTGTCGCAGCTGTGCCGCGCCGAGCTGATCGGCCCCTGCGCGTCGGTGAGCCTGGTGGGGCGCAACATCCGCGGCATCCTGCACGAGCTGGGTGAGGCGTTCTCGTTCTTTGCCGACCAGCGCATCTTCCTGGTCAGCCAGGCCGCCAATGACCTGAACTTCACCTTCGTGGTGGAGGAGAAGCAGGCCGATCGCCTGGTGGAACAGCTGCATGCGCTGCTGATCCAGCCCGAACCCGGCGAAACCGTGCTGGGCCCCACCTGGGAAGAACTGTTCCGCACGCCGGGCAGCCTGCCGCCCGAGCAGCCCTGGTGGTGGCAGCAGCGGGCGGCCGACCTGCTGCGCAGCCTCGGCGATCGCGAGGCGGCTTATTTCTATGACGTGGCCACCGTGCGGGCCAGCGCGCAGGATCTGCTGGCACTGACGTCGGTGGACCGCGTGCACTACGCGATGAAGGCCAACTGGCATCCGGTGCTGCTCAAGACGCTCCACGAAGCCGGCGTGAAGATCGAGTGCGTGTCGCGCGAAGAGATCGAGCATGTGATGGCCAACCTGCCGGGCATCCAGCCCGAGGAGATCCTGTTCACGCCGAACTTCGCGCCGCGCGCCGAATACGCATTCGCGCTGGAGAAGGGCGTGCATGTCACCATCGACAACCTGCATTGCCTGCGCGAGTGGCCGGAGCTGTTCCGTGGCAGGCGCGTGCTGGTGCGTGTGGATCCGGGCACGGGTCGCGGCCATCACCATCATGTTCGCACCGCCGGCAACTATGCCAAGTTCGGCGTGCCACTCACCGAGATGGAAGAGCTTCAGGCGCTGGTCGCGGCGACCGGCGTGACCGTGTTCGGCCTGCACGCGCATACCGGCAGCGGCATCACCGACATCCGCAACTGGTCACAGACTGCCGAGGAACTGGCGCAGGTGGCCAGGGCGCTGGGCACCGTCACCACGCTGAACCTCGGCGGCGGCTTCGGCGTGCCGGATTCCAACCATCGCAACCGCATCGACCTTGCCGGTCTCGATGCGGCGCTGTCGCAGTTCAAGCTGGCCAATCCGGGCGTATCGCTGTGGATCGAACCGGGCCGCTTCCTGGTTGCCGTGGCCGGCGTGCTGCTGGCGCGCGTGACGCAGCTGAAGCAGAAGGGGCAGCAGGGATACATCGGCGTGGCCACCGGCCTGAATGCGCTGATCCGTCCGGCGTTATATGGCGCCTTCCACGAGATCGTGAACCTGACGCGGCTGGGCGAACCGAATGTGGGGCAGTACGACGTGGTGGGGCCGATCTGCGAGACCGGCGATGTGCTGGGGCGCGACCGTCTGCTGCCGGAAACCCACGAAGGGGATGTGCTGCTGGTGGCCAATACCGGTGCGTATGGGCGGGTGATGGCGTCCAGCTACAACCTGCGGCAGCCGCCGGAGGAGATCATCCTGTAGCCAGCCGGCGGTTTGTGAGACGCGTCCCACGTCCACTTCAGGCCCGCATCTCCATCGCCGGCTGCGGGACAGTCATAGGATGGTGGCATCCTCATCCACGGAACCGGCCACCATGCATCCGCTCGTCCTCACCCTGGCTGCCGCATCGATGGTCTGCGTTGGCAGTGGCATCTGCATCGACCGGGTACAGCAATGGCAACGCCGGACAAGGGCCCGACAGCAGTCAGACGAGGAAAAGCGCGCGCTGGAATCGGAGATCGAATCGCAGGAAATCCTGCGGCATGAATCCGAACTGAAATCCGGCGAGTTCGATCTGCTGGGCTGATCCCGCTCCCGCAACGCAGCGCTCCCCTGTAGACAGTCAGGCAGGCACGCCCGCCTGCGCCCGGCCGGTGGCCGTTTCAACGAACCGCAACATTCCGGCAATACCAGCGTCATCCCCGCCCCACAGCCTATGCGGCGCTCACGATCCGCACAGGAATGAAGATGACGAATCGATTTTGCACCCCGCTCGCACTGGCCGTTGGTCTTGCCATTGCCACCCCCAGCCCGGCCGGGCAGCCGGCTGAACTGGATGAAGTCCTGGTCACCGGCACACGCGCGACGCTGGCCTATTCGGCCGCCGCGCAGCGCGATTCCAACCGCATCGCGTCGGTCATCGACTCGGACGCCGCCGGGAATTTTTCGGACTTCAATGTGGCTGAATCATTGCGGCGCCTGCCCGGCATCTCGCTGGAGAACGACCAGGGCGAGGGCCGCTATGTGACGGTCCGGGGCCTGAACACCGACCTGAACGCGATGACGATCAACGGGGTCTCCACCGCATCGCCGGAGAACCGGCGCGGCATCATGCTCGATGGCGTGCCCACCGACCTGCTGGAAACGATGACGGTCTACAAGACCCTGACGCCCGACATGGATGCCGACACCATCGGCGGCGCCATCGATCTGGAGACCGTCACCGCATTCAAGTACGATCGGAGCAGCCTGCGCCTGCGCGCCGAGAGCTCGTACAACGAGCAGGTTGAGGATGCGAACAATCCCCGGCTGTCACTCTTGGCGACCAGTCGCTGGCGGCTGGGCAATGGCGAATTCGGCGCGGCATTCACCGCCAGCCACCAGACGCGCCAGATCGTCTCTTACAACAACGAGACCGGCGCCTGGTGGAACCTGGAAGAGGGTGACGGCAGCGCGCTGGCCACCGACTATGAGATGCGCTTCTACGACATCGAACGCCGGCGGCAGGGCGCGGCCCTGAACCTGGATTATAGTGCCGACAGCGGCAACAGCGTGTACGCCCGACTGTTCCACAACCGTTACCGGGAGCAGGAGTACCGCGCCAAGTGGGAGGTGCGCCGCGCCATCGAGGAGCCGGCCACGGTCGAAGGCGACGTGTTCACCTATCCCTTCCAGCGCATCGACACCGAGGCAAGACCGCGCATCGAGCACCGCTCGATCAGTTCGGCCCTGCTCGGTACGCAGTTCGCGCTGAACGGGCAGCTGCAGCTGAAAGCCGAGGTGTTCGGCTCGCGTGCCGACCAGGACGACGACAACCGCTGGAACGGCATCTTCCGCAGTGCCCAGCTGGATGTTCCCTTGACCTGGGACAACACCAACCCGCGCAAGCCGGTGCTGAACTTCGACCCCTCGTTCCATGATCCGGCCGCATTCGGGCTGAATGCGATGGAAGCGGAGTATGCGGTCACCCGCGATCGGGACATCGGCGCACGCATCGATCTCATCCAGCAGTCCGGCGCCACGACCCGCTTCCGCTACGGGCTGAAGTATCGCGCCCGTGACAAGGACAATGACTTCAATTTCTGCGGCTACGAGCCGGAGGACGACCTGACGCTGGCCCAGTTCGCTCCAAACAGCCCTGGCGCCTACTTCGGCAACCTGCACGGACCATCGCCCACCTACCGCGGCACACGTGCCATCGGCGCCTCCATCTCCGACGGCACAATGGCCACGCTGCTCGACGGCACGCAGTGCCCGAACCCGACGGCTGCATGGGCATTCAGCGGCGACGAGAATGAAGTCTCCATTCCCGGAGACTGGTACAGCGATGAAGACGTAATCGCAGGCTATGCCATGGCAGACAGCCAGTTCGGCGCCACCAGCCTGGTCTACGGTATGCGATACGAACACACCCGCGCGCGCTACGCCGGCAAGGCCTTCGACGGCGACGCGGTGACGCCCGTGGTCTATCGCAACCGCTACGGCTTCCTGGCGCCGTCACTGAACCTCCGCCACGAACTCTCCGGGGCACGGCAGCTGCGATTCGGCATATTCCGTTCGATGGTGCGACCGGGCTTTGGCGAGACCGCAGCCGGCGCCGAGATCGACTTCGAGGACAACGAGATCAGCGGCGGCAATCCGGACCTGGACCCCACCCGCGCCTGGAACTTCGACCTGGGATTCGACTGGCACGCCGGGCCCGAGACCTTCTTCGCCGCAGGCGTGTTCTACAAGCACATCGACGAGGCCATCGTGCGCGTCGAGGCTGCCGACATCGTGCTGCGAGGCCAGACCTGGGACAGTGGCACCACCTATGTGAACATCGCCGACACCAGCCAGCTGCTCGGTGCGGAGCTGAGCTTCCAGACGGTATTCCCGGGCGGCTTCCTGGCCACGTTCAACTACACCTTCACCGATGGCAGCATGCAACTGCCGGCCGGCGTCGTGGCCGTCGAAGATCCGGAAGCGAATGCATCCGCACGCAGCATCCCGTTCTTCAAGCAGGCGCGGCATTCGGCCAACGCCTCGGTGGGCTATGACGCCGGCGCCTGGGACCTGCGGCTGTCGGCCAATTATCGTGACCGGTATCTGGACGTCATCGGCGGCGATGCGCTCAATGACCGGTATGTGCACGACTTCCTGCAGCTGGACCTGAAGGGCCGCTTCCAGGTCAACCGGAACCTGGCGCTTAGCGGCAGCATCATCAACCTGAATGACCGACCCGAGTATGCCTACTTCGGCAATACACGCCGGCTGGCGCAGTATGACGAGTTCGGGCGGACCTTCGAGCTGGGGTTCACGTACACGTTCTGATCCCCGGCGTAGTCCGGCCCGGGGCGGACCTTTGCAGGTTCGCCCCGGGCTTCAAACGGCTATCATCTGCAGCGGGGCGGACATCGCCCGGACTCCCGGACCATGACCGCCTGAGCAGATTTGCCCCATCGAAGGATGCAGCTTGACCAGCACGACTGCGGGCGCTCCGGTCGCCGGGGAGACCGCCATCTGGGTCGACGCAGATGCCTGTCCCCGCGTCATCAAGGAAGTGCTGTACCGGGTGGCGCAGCGAACCGGCATCACCGTCACGCTGGTGGCCAATCAGCCGCTGACGGTTCCACGACTTCCCAACCTCAAGGTGCTGCAGGTCCCGCCGGGCTTCGACGTGGCGGACAACGAGATCGTGCGACGTGCCGCAGCCGGGGACCTGGTCATCACGGCGGACATTCCGCTGGCGGCGGAGGTGATCGCCAAGGGTACGCAGGCATTGAATCCCCGCGGCGAGCTTTATTCGGCAGATACCATCCGCGGCGTGCTCAACCTGCGCGACTTCATGGACACCATGCGGGCCAGCGGAGCCATGGGCGATGGTCCGCCGCCGCTGTCGCAGGCTGACCGCAATGCGTTTGCCCGCCACCTGGACACCTGGGTGGCGCGGCGAAGGCGCTGAAGCGACGTGGCGTTGTGCTTTTGAGCCGGAGCGGCTGAACCTGCAGGTTGGCGAAAATGGTCACACCGATCGAAACCGGAAGACTTGTACTCGTCCCCATGGAGCCGGGCTTCATGCGCGCATGGCTGGCGCAGGACATCGCGGAAGCATCCGGGCGGATCGGTGCCTCGGTACCTGCGCTGCCCTCAGATCTGGTTCCCGTCCTCGAGATGCGATTGAAGCAACTGGATGAGGACGCCAGCCTGCAGCAATGGCTGCTGCGGGCCATGAAGCTCAGGACCACTGGAGAAATGATCGGGCACATCGGGTTTCACACGGCCCCAGGCCCTGCGTATCTGGATGATTGGCTTCCGGGAGCGATCGAGTTCGGTTTCCAGGTCTACGATCCGCATCGACGCATGGGATACGCCCTCGAGGCGTCGCAGGCCATGATGGACTGGGCTCGCGACAGGCACGGGGTCACGCAGTTCATCCTGACGATCAGCCCGGACAATCACGCGTCACAAGC
>CAYQJU010000040.1:2099-6848 GCA_964417875.1 uncultured Steroidobacteraceae bacterium | reverse complement strand
CAGTGCCGAAAAGGCCCCTGACTCAGCCCGTTGTTTTCACACGGGCCCGATGCCGCGCCGCCAGTTCACCGGTCACATCCTCCAGCGACAGCCCTCGCGCCTGCAGCAGCAGCGCCAGGTGAAACACCAGATCCGCCGCTTCGCCCACCAGCTCGTCGCTGCTGCCGCCCTGCGCAGCCAGCGCCACTTCCACGCCTTCCTCGCCAACCTTCTGCGCCATGCGCCGGATGCCGCTGGCATGCAGCTTCGCGGTGTAGCTCGACCCGGGATTGTCGGTGATGCGCGCTGCAATCACCTGCTCAAGCTGCGCCAGGAAGCCGATGCCGGCGCCGACGGGCGGGGTGCCGTCACCGAAGCAGGTGACGGTGTTGCGATGACAGGTCGGGCCTTTCGGCCGCGCGCGCACCAGCAATGAATCGGCGTCGCAATCGGCTTGCACATCGACCACCTCCAGCGTGTTGCCCGAGGTTTCTCCCTTCTCCCACAGCTTCTGCCGCGAGCGACTGAAGAACACCGCACGGCCGCGTTGCAGCGTCTCGCGCAGCGCCTCGGCATTCATGTAGGCCAGCATCAGCACGGCCCCAGTAGCGGCATCCTGCACGACGGCCGGCAGCAGGCCATCGCCCTTGTCCCAGGCGAGGCCGGCGATGTCATCGACGCCCAGGCTCATGTGCGCACCTCGATGTTCCTGCCGCGCAGGTACTGCTTCAGTTCCGGGATCGCGATCGTGCCGCTGTGGAACACGCTCGCGGCCAGTGCTGCGTCGGCGGCGCGGCGCTCGAAGAGTTCGGCGAAATGCTCCGGCGTGCCGGCGCCACCGCTGGCCACCAGCGGCACCGAGCACACCGCACGCACGGCGGTCAGCTGCGCCAGGTCATAGCCGCGACGCACGCCATCGCTGGCCATGCAATTGAGCACGATCTCGCCGGCGCCACGCTGCTGCGCCTCGCGTACCCACTGCAGGGTGTCGCGGCCGGAATCGCGGCTGCGATCCGGGTCGCCGGTGAACTGGTAGACGCGAAAGCCCTCCGGCGTGGTCTGGCTGTCGATTCCCACCACCACGCACTGTGAGCCGAAGCGCGCGGCCAGCCGGTCGATCAGCCCCGGATCAGCCAGGGCAGGGGAGTTCACCGACACCTTCTCCGCACCGGCGTTGAGAATGGCTTCGGCATCCTCGACGCTGCGGATGCCGCCGGCCACGCAGAAGGGAATGTCGAGCACCGCGGCCACGCGGCTGATCCACGAACGGTCCACCGAACGGCCTTCGGGACTGGCCGTGATGTCATAGAACACCAGCTCATCCGCACCCTCGTCGCGGTAGCGCTCGGCCAGTTCGAGGATCTCGCCGACCACGCGGTGGTCGCGGAAACGCACGCCCTTGACGACCTGGCCGTCACGGACATCAAGGCAGGGGATCAGGCGTCGCGCAAGTATGGCTGCAATTCCTCCATGCTGATGCGGCCCTCGAGCAGGGCCTTGCCGCTGACGGCAGCCGCCAGGCCCATGGCATCGAGCCGCGCAAGATCATCGGCGGAGCGGATGCCGCCGGAAGCCTGCCAGGCGATCTGCGGGAACCGCTGCTGCGCCTCGGCATATAGTTCATAGCTGGGTCCGCCCAGCGCACCATCACGCTCAATGTCGGTGCACAGCACATGCTTCAGCGGCGTGTCGGCAAACGATGCCAGAAGCTCCCACAACGACAGTGCGTGCTCCTTCACCCAGCCTCTGGTGCGCACGCGCGGCGTGCCGCCCTCATCGACGCGCACATCGATGGCCAGGCACACGGCCCCGGCACCATGCGCCGCCAGCAGCGCCCGCAGCATCGCGGGATCTTCCACCGCGGCACTGCCGATCACCACGCGGCTGACGCCGGCCGACAGCGCCGCATCGGCCAGCTGCAGTGATCGCAGTCCGCCACCCAGCTGGATGCGCACACGCGGCTGCGCCGCCATGCGCGCGATCAGCTCGCGGTTGCCGGGAGTGCCATCGCGCGCGCCATCCAGGTCGACCAGATGCAGCCAGCGCACGCCGGCATCGGCATAACGGTGCAGCAATGCGAGCGGATCAACCTCGTAACGGGTCTCTGCATGGAACTCACCCTTCAGCAGGCGCACGCACTGGCCGCCGCGAAGGTCGATGGAAGGAATCAGCAGCACGATGGATCAGTCCCGCAGGGCAATGAAGTTGGCGATCAGGCGTGCACCCACCGCGGCAGAGCGCTCGGGATGGAACTGCACGCCGCGGAAGTTGGCGCGACGCACGGCAGCGGTGAAGCGCCCGGCATAGTCGCAGGCAGCCAGCGTGTCCGGTCCCACCGGCGCTGCGTAGCTGTGCACGAAATACACATGGTCGCCGCGACCGATGCCCGCGAAAAGCGGGTCTTCGCGCAGCGGCTCGAGCTGGTTCCAGCCCATGTGCGGCACCGGCCGCTCGGGGCTGGCCGCCATGCGCACCACACGCCCCGGCACGATGCCCAGGCAGCGCGTTTCGGTGGCACCGCCCGTGGTTTCCTCTGATGCTTCGAACAGCAGCTGCATGCCAAGACAGATGCCCAGTACCGGCTGGGTCAGCGTCGGCAGCAATGCATCCACGCCGGCCTCGCGCAGGCGCGCCATCGCATCGGGTGCAGCGCCCACGCCAGGCAGCAGTACATGCGTGGCCGCGGCGATGCGCTGCGCGTCGCGGCTGACCTCGGCACGCACATCGAGCCGCCGCAGGGCATGCAGCAGCGAGGCCAGGTTGGCACCGCCGCTGTCGATCACCACCACGTCGCTCACAGCACGCCCTTGGTCGAGGGCAGCTCGGTGCCCTCGCGGCGGAACGCCATGCGCAGCGCGCGGCCCACGCCCTTGAAGCAGGCTTCCACCATGTGATGGGTGTTCTCGCCGGTGACACTGACATGCAGCGATGCTCCCAGCGTCTCGCCCAGCGAGCGGAAGAAATGCGGCACCAGCTCGGTGGCGAGGCCGCCGACTTCGGTGCGCGCGAAGCGCCCCTCCCACACGGCATAGGGGCGGCCGGACAGGTCAATCGCCACCTGCACCCGCGCCTCATCCATCGGCAGCAGGAAGCCATAGCGGGCAATGCCGCGCTTGTCGCCCAGCGCCTTGCGCAACGCCTCGCCCAGGGCCAGCGCGCAGTCCTCCACCGTGTGGTGCTCGTCGATGTGCAGGTCGCCCTTGCATTCCAGCTGCATCGCGAAGCCACCGTGCCGGGCAATCTGCTCGAGCATGTGGTCGAAGAAGCCGTGACCAGTGCTGACATGGATCGGGCTTTCCGCATCCAGGTCGACGCGAAGACGGATGTCCGTCTCCTTCGTCTTGCGCTGCACGCTGGCGCGGCGCGCCAGAAGCTCGGTCGTGATGGCCGGCCAGGTCTCCGGTTCACTGCCGTCCTTCACCACGCGCAGCCCGCGCACGCCCAGGTTGCGCGCCAGCTCAAGATCGCTCTGCCGGTCGCCGATCACCGCACTGGCGGCCACATCGATGACGGTGCGCTGCAGGTAGTCACCGAGGATGCCGGTCTTCGGCTTGCGGCATTCGCAGCCATCGGCGGGCTTGTGCGGACAGATGAAGATCTCGTCGAAGCGGATGCCCTGGCTGGCCAGCGTGTCGACCACGAGCGCCTGCGCCGGCTCGAAATCCTCGCGCGGGAAGCTCGCCGTACCGAGGCCGTCCTGGTTGGTGACCATCACCAGCCGGTAGCCGGCCGCCACCAGGCGCTGCAGCGAGGCGAACACATCGGGCAGGAAACGCACCTTGGCCAGGCTGTCCACCTGCTCGTCGGCCGGCTCCTCGATCAGCGTGCCATCCCGATCGATGAACAGCACCTTCAGCGGCACGGCATTCATGACAGGCTCTCCAGCAGGCGCGAGTTCTGCTCCGGCGTGCCCACCGAGATGCGCAGGCTGCGCGGCAGGGCCGGCTGGCGTACATCGCGGATGATCAGGCCGGCATTGCGCGCGCGTTCCAGCACCGCATCGGCATCGGTGCAGTCGATGAGCAGGAAATTGGCATCGCTGGGCCACACCCGTGTCACCAGCGGCGATCGCTTCAGCCCCTCGGCCAGCCGCCCGCGTTCCACCAGCAGCCTTGCGATGCGCGTGCGGGTGCGCGCCAGCGCGGTGTCGGTGAGCTGCGGCACCACCGCCTCCACCGTCAGCTCGGTGATGGCATAGGGCGGGATCACCTTGCGCGCCAGCTGGATGATCTGCGGATGCGCCAGCAGCGTCCCGACACGTGCGCCGGCCAGACCATGTGCCTTCGACAGGGTCTTCAGCACGGCAAGGTTGGGCGCCGCATCGAGATGGCGCGCCAGCGTCTCGACATTGGCGAACTCGATGTAGGCCTCATCCACCACCAGCAGCGCGCGCGGGTTCAGTTTCGCGGCGATGCGCAACAGCTGCGCCGGCGGCAGGGCATTCGCGGTGGGATTGTTCGGCGAGCACACGAAAACCAGGCGGGTGTTCGCATCGATGGCGGCCAGCAGCGCGGCCTCGTTCAGCGCAAAGCCCGCATCCGCGCACAGCGGCACGGCGCGCACCTCGGCACCCTGGATGCGCGCGGCCACGCCATACATGCCGAAGGTGGGCGGACAGACGATGACGTTGTCCAAGCCGGCACGGCAGAACACGCGCAACAGGATGTCGATGGCCTCGTCGCTGCCGCGTCCCACCAGCAGCTGCGCCGGCGACACGCCATGGAGACGCGCCAGTCCCTGCACCAGTGGTGGCGGCTGCGGCTCCGGATA
>CAYQJU010000040.1:0-1999 GCA_964417875.1 uncultured Steroidobacteraceae bacterium | reverse complement strand
CCCTCGAGGTTGGCCAGCGTCTCGGCCACCGGCCCCAGGCGCCGCATGCCATCGGGCGTGAGCTCCTGCACCGTCATGCGCTTCTGGAAATCGGTCAGCGACAGGCCGCTGTAGGCGCGCGCATAGCCATAGGTGGGCAGCACGTGGTTGGTGCCGGAACAGTAGTCGCCCATCGACTCGGGCGACCAGGATCCCAGGAACACCGAGCCGGCATTGGCGATGCCATCGAGCAGCGCGCGCGGTTCGCGCGTCTGCACGATCAGGTGTTCGGGCGCATAGGCATTGGACACCGCCAGCGCCTCGGTGAGATTGGCCACGACCAGGATGCGGCAGTTGCCGATGGATTCCTGCAGGATGCTCTTGCGCGACAGCGCGCTGCGCTGGCGCTCGAACTCCGCCGCCACCGCCGAGGCCAGCTGCTCCGAATCGGTGACCAGCAGCGCCTGCGCGCGCACGTCATGCTCGGCCTGCGCCAGCAGGTCGGATGCGACGAACGCAGGATTCGCCGACGAATCGGCAATCACCAGCACCTCGGAAGGTCCGGCCGGCAGGTCGCAGGCGGCGCCATCCGGATCGCCGGCCACGATCTGCTTGGCCGCCGTGGTGAGCGCGGTGCCCGGGCCGAAGATCTTGTCCACCTTGGGAACGGTCGCGGTGCCATAGGCCATCGCCGCCACCGCCTGCGCGCCGCCGGCCTTGAACACGCTGTGCACGCCGCAGCGCCGCGCCGCCACCAGCACCGCCGCATTGGCACGCCCGTCGGCCGCCGGTGGCGTGCACAGCAAGCGCTGCGGGCAGCCGGCCAGCTGCGCCGGCACCGCCACCATGATCACCGTGGAGGGCAGGGGCGCCGAACCGGCCGGCACATACAGGCCCACGGCCGGTACCGGGCGGAACACGCGCTCGCAGCGCACGCCGGGCATCACCTCCATCGACAGCGGCGCCGACAGCTGCGCGGCATGGAAGCGGCGCACATTGTCGATGGCGGTCTCGATGGCGGCGGTCTGCTTCGCATCGAGCTGACCCTCGGCGGCGTCGAACTCCTGCGGCGTGACCTTCAGTGATTCCAGCTTCGCGCGATCGAAGCGCTCGGCAAAGCGCAGCAGCGCCGCGTCGCCGTCCTTGCGAACCTCCTTGATGATGGAGCGCGCCAGCTGCTCGACATCCTGCAGGGAATCCATCTGCGCGCGTGCCAGTGCCTCGCGTCGGCCCGCGGCATCCAGGTTCTTCCAGTCAAGTATCTGCATCATTCAACCCAGCATCTTTTCGACGGGCAGCACCAGCATGGCGCTCGCGCCGGCGGCCTTCAGGCTCTCCAGCGTTTCCCAGAACACGTTCTCGCGGCACACCGCATGCACGGCCACCTTGTCCGTCGACCCTTCCAGCGGAATGATGGTCGGCGATTCGCTGCCGGGCAGCAGCTCGCGGATGCGCGGCAGTGCCGAGCGCGGCGCGTGCAGCATGATGTACTTGCTCTCCTTCACCTGCTCCACGCCATCGATGCGCAGCAGCAGCCGGTCGATCCAGGCTTCCTTGGCCGCCGGCAGCTTCATCGGCGTGCGGATCAGCACCACCTGGCTCTGCAAGATAGTGTGCACCTCGCGCAGGTGGTTGGCCTGCAGCGTGGAGCCGGAGGAGACCAGGTCGCAGATCAGGTCGGCGCGTCCGAGCCTGGGTGCGATCTCCACCGCACCGGACAATGTCACGATCTCCGCGGCAATGCCATGGCGCTGCAGGAAGTCCCCGAGCATGGCCGGATAGGTGGTGGCGATGCGCAGCCCGGCGATGGAGCCGAGGTCCTTCCAGGCCATGCCCTCGGGCACCGCCAGCGACAGCCGGCAGCGACCGAAGTCCAGCCGCCGCAGGATCTCGAAGCGCGCCGAGGCACCGCGCGCGGCCATCTCCAGCCGCCGCTCCTCCAGCACGTTCAGGCCCACGAGGCCGAGGTCGCAGACATCCTCCTGCACCAGGTCGGGGATGTCGTCGTCGCGCACGAACA
>CAYQJU010000039.1:0-25113 GCA_964417875.1 uncultured Steroidobacteraceae bacterium | reverse complement strand
GCGTCCTCGATCGCATCGGCCCTTGCCTCATGGGACATCAGGCCGACGGCTGCGGTGCCGCCCAGCGCGGCAATGAATTCCCGGCGGTCGAATGGCAGCATGGGACACCCCTGTGTTTTGTCCAACGATGCGCCCGCGACAGGGGGAAAGCAACCGCCTGGGCCACCCCTGGCATGCCGCGAAAATGCGAGACTGGACGCAAGAATCGACCAACAAGAAAGGGGGGCATCGATGGCTGCAGGCATGGACCAGGCACGGCTGGACGAAGTGCAGGACGCGATCCGTGCGGACATCCGCGCCGGCCTCTATCACGGTGCGGTGATCAAGGTGGCGCGCGGCGGCGAAGTGGTGCTGGAAGCGGCCATCGGCGCGGCGGATGCAGAACAGGCGAAACCGCTGACGCTGGACTCGGTGTTCAACATCTTCTCGGTCACCAAGGCCTTCACGAACCTGCTGGTGCTGCGTGCAGTGGAGCGCGGGCAGTTCTCGCTGACCACGCCGATCAGCCAGCTGATTCCGGAATTCACCGGCCGCGGCCGCGAGAAGATCCTGGTCTGGCACCTGCTGTCGCACCAGGCGGGTTTCCCGATCATCTTCGAGGTGCATCCCGGCTGGTACATCGACGACTTTGCCGAGATCGCCCGCACCGTGATCGCCGAGGTGGCGCCGGTGGATGCGCCCTGCGCGAAGGTGGCTTACTCGCCGTTGGCCAACCATGTGCTGATGGCCGAGGCGCTGCTGCGCACCGATCCGGCAAAGCGTCGCTATCGGGACCTCGTGCAGCAGGAGATCCTCGAGCCGCTGGGATTGCGCGACACCGCCGTGGGCCTGCGCGCGGACCTGAAGCCGCGCAAGGTGGTGCCTGATTTCCGCGGCAACTATCCCATCGGCCACAAGAGCCGCAACACGCCGGGAGCCAATGGTGCCTTCGAGGACGAGAAGGCCGAGATGCCCTGGGTGGGCATCGTGTCGACCACGCCGGACCTGTTCCGCTTCGCCGAGGCATTGCGCACCGGGTGTACCGCGGACGGACGCCGGGTGATCTCCCCGGCGATGCTCGAACTTGCCACCCGCAACTGGACCGGCGAGATGGTGAACGAGCTCTATGCCGCACGCGGCCGCGAAGAGGGCATCGAGCCTGCGCCCGCGTACATCGGCCTGGGGTTCTCGCTGCGCGGCACCGCGCTGTGCGACCACATGTACGGCACGCTGGCCTCGCCACGCAGCTATGGCAACTACGGTGCGGGCACGTCGCTGTTCTGGATCGATCCGGAGCGGGACATCACCTTCGCCTGCCTGACTGCAGGCGTGATGGGGCATAACGCGAACATGCGCCGGTTCCAGAAGCTGGGGGACATGGTGTTGTCGGCGGCGGATTGACAGGGCCATACCGCGACGGCTCTTGAATTGCCGACAGAGCACCCGACATGGATGTTCCTGCACCCCGCGGCAGGCAGAAGAACAACCAGGGAGGGCGATCCGATGAAAGCCATTGTGCTGGCATGCCTGATGCTGCTCGTTTCCTGCGGCAGGATTTCTGAACCGGCCGCCTTGGCGTGCCCGGTGGTCGAGGGCATCGAACAGGTCCTTGCCGCGCCGGGTGTATTCATTGGTGACATGCACGGCTCGAACCAGTCGCCAGCCTTCCTCGGCGCGCTGGCCTGCCATGCCATGAAATCCGGCGGCCACGTCGTGGTGGCGATGGAATACAACGCGCAGGATCAGCCCGTACTCGACCGGTTCCTGAACATGGCGGATCCGGATGAAGCCATGGATCTGCTGACCAGCACCCCCCACTGGACCGGAAATACCGACGGACGTGCCTCGACCGCCATGGCCAATGCACTGCACGCCATGCACGGATACCGGCGCACCGGCGGACAGCTGAAGCTCGTGGCTTATGACTTCTGGGGCGCGGACGGTCAGCTGCGCGATCAGGCCAGTGCGGATTTCCTGCGGGAGCTGCGAATCCAGATGCGCGATGCCGAGGCATACTGGATCCTGTTCGGCGGCAACGTCCATGCGCGCAAGACCATGGGTTTGCCGTTCCGCAATGCGCCGCCGGGCTCTGAAGATCACCAGCCGCTGGGCTACCTGCTTCGCGACTGGGGACTCATCCACCTGAATGCCATCTATCGCGGCGGTGAAAGCTGGGGCTGCATCGATGGCACCTGTTCCGTCCACGACCTGGGTCCTCCCTGTCCGACAGGTTGCACGCCGCATCCGGTCATTCGCCTGCACGATGCCGACCCGGCGTACGATGGGGTCTATGACGTGGGGATGCTGAGCGTCTCCCGGCCGCTGCATTGGCGTTAGGCAAGCCGCGCCACTGCGCAAAAAACGGGGGCGCATCCACTCGATCATGAACATCATGCCGTGATCTGAACGAGGACCTCTTCATGCAGCAGCGACAACTGGGTTCGTCCGGTCTTGCCGTCTCCGCCCTGGGTCTTGGGTGCATGGGGCTCAGCTTCGCCTATGGCAAGCCGCCGGAGCGTTCACAGGCCATCACCCTGATCCGCGCCGCCTACGAACGCGGCGTCACCTTCTTCGACACCGCCGAGGTGTATGGCGCCGGTGCCAATGAAGACCTGCTCGGCGAAGCAGTGCAGCCCTTCCGAGGCCAGGTTGTGCTGGCCACCAAGTTCGGCTTCAGGGACGCGAACGTGGGTGCGGCGCTGGACAGCCGCCCCGAGCGAATCCGTCGCGGCGTGGACGAGTCGCTGCGTCGCCTGCGCACCGATTACATCGACCTGCTGTACCAGCATCGCGTAGATCCGGCCGTACCGATCGAGGATGTGGCCGGTACGGTGCGTGACCTGATCGCGGCGGGCAAGGTGCGCCATTTCGGGCTTTCCGAGGCCGGCGCGGCGACGATCCGGCGCGCGCATGCCGTGCAGCCTGTGGCCGCATTGCAGAGCGAATACTCGCTGTGGTGGCGTGAACCGGAGCAAGAAGTGCTGCCCGTGTGCGCGGAACTGCGCATCGGGTTCGTGCCATTCAGCCCGCTCGGACGTGGCTTTCTCACCGGCCGGATCGACGAAGCCACGCGGTTCGGCGACACCGACCTGCGCAGCATCGTGCCGCGGTTCAGCCACGACGTGCGGCGCGCCAATCTTGCGCTGGTGGAACGCATCCGCGCTATTGCCAGCCGCAAGGCGGCCACGCCGGCACAGATCGCGCTGGCCTGGCTGCTGTCGCGCCAGCCTTGGATCGTGCCGATTCCCGGTACAACAAAGCTGCACCGGCTGGAAGAAAACCTGTCCGCGGCCGAGCTGGGGCTGACGGCGGCGGACCTGCAGGAAATCGGCGCTGTGCTGGCCGAGGTTCACATCGAAGGCGAGCGTTATCCGCCGAACTTGGCCAGGGCGGTAGATCGCTGAGATCGATTCCGGCCGTAGTCATTCCTCCGTCGTCGCCAGCGACAGCCCGCGGCCTTCATCGAGGATCTCTCGCTCGTCCAGCAGACCCATGCAGGGCATCGCGCCGCGTGCACAGATTTCTCCGCGCAGCAGCTTGCGCGCCAGCGCAATGGCCGGGAAGCAGGGAATGTGCGGTCCATGATCATCGGCGGCCATCAGTGTCCAGCTGCGCGACAGCGGTCGGGATGCCGAATCCCGTCCATGCAGGACCACGCGCATCACGCTGTGTCGTGAACCGCGCCGCGCGCGCCATAGCGCCATGCGGTGCAGGCGCGGAACCAGCGGCACCAGCGAATGGATCAGGCCCAGGCGCACGGCCCAGGCGCCGGTCCAGATCGCCAGCATGCTGCTGGCCTGCGCCACGCCGGCCCGGAACCTCACCGAGCGCACGCCGGGATAGCGGCGCGGAAACAGCTCGAGGTCCGGCACGTCGCAGTTGGCGATGAGTCGTCGACCCAGCGGCGCGGGAAAGCACTGCCAGGCGAGTTCCTGCCATCCATGCACGGTCTGCCACCGACCATCCTGCCAGCGCCTGAAGGGTCGCCCGGCATAGGCCAGCACGCCGTTCATCGTGGCAAGCGCGGGAGGAATGGCGCCGGCGGTGATGGTGTGTTCAATGGCCTCCACGCTGGCGAAGGACCGGCTCAGGCGATCGACCACTGCGGAAGACAGCGCGGGCAATGAACTGGCGCCGCTGACCAGCAGCAGGTCGTGACGTTCGGCTTCCGCCGAGAGGACATGGATGCCGCAGGCGAAGTCACGCGCGTCGGCCAGATCTACATAGTGCGCACGTGCGGCGATGCATGCGCGGGGAACATCGAGCGATTGCCCCTGGAAGGGGCCGGCGGTATGGACGACCAGCTTCGCGCCCGCCCGGACCAGGACTTCGGTGAGACCGGGTGAAGCGATGTCCACTTGCAGCGCTGCGGTGTTTCCACGAATCTGCCGCGCCAGTTCGCCAGCCCGCGTCGCGTCGCGGCCGGCGATCAGAACCCGGTGGCCTGGAATCCCGGCCAGCGATGCCACGATACGGCGCCCGAAATTGCCGTAGCCCCCGAGCACCACGACTGCGGGCGGGACCTCAGGACTGCGTGGATCCATGCTCGACCATCCAGCCGCGGTAGCGCACCAGCAGGCCGATGCCGCGCAGTTCGACATTCACCTCGAAGTGATAGCGTGGTCCCTCCACGAACTCGCGCGCGGCGCAAGCCTGGAACCAGGCAGTGGGCAGCGGCAGAAGCAGCAGCCGCGCGCCGCGCAGGTGCCAGCTGATTTCCCTTTCCGTCGCCAGCAGCGCGAAGCGCAGTGTCACGGCGCCGAGCCGCTCGTGCAGCAGGCCCGCGTGCTGCCACAGCACCGAATCCATCGCATGGGCGCCGAAGCGCCGCATCCATCTTTCCCGCCCGCTGTCACCTTCGACGGTCACCGTCACCGGCACTTCCGCGCCGGAGTCAGGCAGGCTTGCGACCCGCGCCATCAGCCGCGCGAGCAGGCCCTGGCCGCGTTCTACGGCGCAGACCTCGGCGTAGACCTTGCGAGGCCTTTCATCATGGACGCGTTGCACTGCCGCTGGCAGATGCGCGAAGGCGGGGCCCAGGATGTGCTGGAACAGGGAACTCAATGGCAAGCCAGTCCTTGTCCGTTCTTCGTCGACCGTTCGGCTCAGGCGAAACGCAGCCGCACCGGCAGGCGCGCCGGACCATGTCCGATCGTGGTCATCCAGGGCTCAGGCGGACCGGCTGCTTCGATGTGCGTGACGGATTCGGCCACCGCGCCCAGCAATGCCTCGGCTTCCAGCAGCGCCAGCACGCGACCCACGCAGGCATGCACGCCAAAGCCGAAACCCAAATGTCCCGTGTGCGCGCGCTTCACGTCGAAGCGGTACGGATCCGGCCAGCGCCGGGGGTCACGATTGGCCGCGGCAAACATCAGCCCGCATCGCGTGCCCTGCGGGATCAGGTAATCCTCGACCTCCATGTCGCGCATCGCGATGCGGCCGGCCATGCGCGAGGGCGAATCCCAGCGCAGGCTCTCCTCGAAGGCCGCTTTCACCAGTGACGGCTGCTCGCGGACGAGCCGGTACTGGTCCGGAAACTCGCAGAAGGCACGCAAGGTATTGGCCAGCGTGATCACGGTGGTGTCGGCCGCCGCGGAAAGCAGGATGCCGACCAGCAGTTCCGCCTCTTCCGGCGTCACCTCGCCGGCATCGGCGGCCTCATACATGGCCATGCCGAGGCTCCCGGGCGCAAGGTTGTCGCGCTTCGTGCATGCGCGGCCCAGGCGATCACCTCGCCGCTGGTGTCGCGCATGGCCTCATGGAACAGCGCGTTCATCGGTCCCATCGTGGCCCACACCATGTGGCCGAACGCGGACATGTGCTGCCGGCCTTCCTCGGGCAGGCCGATCAGGTCGGGCAGCACCTTGTAGACGAAGGCCTGCGTGATGTCGGCAACGGCATCGACGGTCCCGCCATCGTGTTCGCGCAGCTGCGTGATGATGGTGCGTGCATCGGCGCGGAAGTTCTCCGCCATCCGGTTCAGCGCGGCCGGTGAGAGCGCCTTCGAGATCACTGCCCGCACCCGCGTGTGCCTGGGCGGATCGTCGGTGAGCAGCAGTTCGGGCCGCACCGAGTCCGGATCATGCCAGGGGCGCGAGGTGGACGAAAAGCTCTTCCAGTCCTTCAGTCCCGCCGAGACATGCTCGAAGCGCGCCAGCATCAGCACGTCTTCACCAGGCAGGCGCACCACCGGCGCGAACTCGCGCAGGCGGTCGTCCACCGCGTTGGCATTGCGTACGGATTCATGGCTGAAGAGGTCGGTGTCGAACTCGGGAATCGGCCGGGACATGTCCTTCACCCCGCGGCGGTCACGCCGCCATCCACATGCAGGATCTCGCCATTGATGAACGAGGCGGCGGGACTCAACAAGAATACGCAGGCGTTCGCGTTGTCCTCCTCGCTGCCCAGCCGGCGCAGCGGAATAGTGCGCTTGCGGCGTTCATATTCCTCGCGGTCATTCAGGCCCAGCGCGCCCGGCGTCGGCACCGAGGCCGGCGAGATGGCATTCACGCGCACATTGCGCGGCCCGAGCTCCGCGGCCAGCACCTTGGTCAGCGTGACCAGTGCGCCCTTCACGAGGCTGTAGGCCGAGGTATTCGGATAGCCACGCTCGGCCACCGGCGAGGCCATGTTGATGATGCAGCCGCCGCGCTTCGGGTCGTAATGCTTCAGCAGCGCCTGCGCGCCCCAGAAGCTGCCATGGATGCCGATGGCGGTCATGCGTTCCAGCACTTCGTCAGTGACCGACTCCATCGGCTCATAGCGCAGCAGCATGGCATTGTTGATCACGGCATCGATGCGACCGCTGCCGGTCGCGAAGGCATCGGCTGCGGCGAGCAGCTGCGCGCGCCGCGACACATCGACGGCAAAATGCTCCACCTGCGCACCGCCGGCGCGCAGTTCATCCGCCGCCGTGCGGCAGCCTGCCTCGTCCACATCGAGAAGCCCGACGCGCGCGCCGCACTGCGCCAGCCGCGTCGCCATCGAACGCCCCAGGCCGCGTGCGGCGCCGGTGACGAGGATGGATTGCCCGGAGAAATCAGGTTGCAGCGACATCTATTCCACCTCGAGTTTCCAGGCTGCGCCATCCGGCACGATGTGCCCGGCGCCGGGATCGGAAAAATGACTGCCGATGACCAGGGTGCCGGAGCGGTTGAAGCGTTCGACGAATTCCACGCGCGTGCGCGCGCCCTGGGCCTTGTCCATGTCGAAGCGCGCCTCGATGGCGGGCACGGCGATCTGGATCGGGTTGTGCATCAGGTCGCCGGTGATCACGGCGCTCTGGCCGCGCGACTCGATCAGCACGCTGACATGCCCCGGTGTATGGCCCGGCGTCGGGATCAGCGACACCTCGTCGGTGAGGCGGAAGTCCGGATCGATGAATTCCACCAATCCCGCCTCGACCACCGGATCGATGGCGTCCTTCAGGTGCTCCATGTGATGGTAGCCATTGGTGTCGCGCAGGTGCTTCCAGTGTGCGAACTCGCGCCGCCCGAAGAGATATCGCGCCTGCGGGAAGGTGGGAACCCACTGGTCATTGACCTTGCGCGTGTTCCAGCCCACATGGTCGAAATGCAGGTGCGTGCACAGCACATCGGTGATGGATTCATGCGGGAAGCCGGCGGCGGCGAGATCCTCGAGGAAGGTGCTCTGCATGTTCGTGAACACCGGGAACTCGCGGTCGCGCCCGGCGCCGATGCAGGTGTCGATCATCACGTTGCGCCCCTGCGAGCGCAGCACGAAGCACTGGAACGAGATGATCATGCGGCCGTCGGCGGTGGCGAAATGCGGCCGCAGCCAGCCGAACTGCTGCACGAAGGCGGGCGTCGCATCGGGCAGCAGCATGGTTATGTCGTCTTCCCAGGCATTCACCTCGACGATGCGCGCGATCCCGACATCGCCGATGCGCCAGTGCCGGATGGTGTCGACGGACATGGCTTCTCCTTGTTGCGCGGTTTCAGCGCGCCGCGCCGTGTGCTTCCAGGTCGAAGGGCGGGGGCGGTGCGAGGCCGCGGATCAGGTCGGCGGCCTTCTCGGCCACCATCACCACCGGCGCATTGGTGTTGCCGCCGACCACATGCGGGAAGATCGAGGCATCCACCACGCGCAATCCGGCCAGGCCGTGCACGTGCAGTTCCGGATCGACCACGGCATCGGCATCCACGCCCATGCGGCAGGTGCCCACCGGGTGATGCGCGGTAGCCGCAACCCGCCGGATGTAATCGTTCAGGCTCTCGTCGGTATGCGTCTCCGGGCCGGGCACCAGTTCCCGCGCCCGGTAGGGGCGGAATGATTCCGCGGCAAGGACCCGCCTTGCCAGGCGCAGTCCGAACAGCAGCGGCTTGAGGTCATCCGGATCGGCAAGGAAGTTCGCCTCGACGCGCGGCGCGGCCAGCGGATCGGCACTGTGCAGCAGCACGCGGCCGCGGCTCTTCGGATACAGGCCGACGCTGCTGATCGCAAAGCCATGTCCCAGCGGCAGCGGAAAGGTGCCGCGGTTGCGGCGTGCCGGCTGGAACACCACCTGCAGGTCAGGCCGGTCCTTGTCAGGCCCGGTGCGGATGAATGCGGTCGATTCAAACAGGTTGCTGGCCAGCGGGCCATCGCGCCACAGCAGGTACTGCAGCGCATTCCACACCGCGCGATGCGCGGTGCGGAGCGACAGGCCATAGGAGAGCGTGTTGCGCGTCTCCATCAACACCGAAATGGCGAGGTGGTCATGGTAGTTGGTACCGACGCCGGGCAGCGCGTGACGCACCGGGATGGCGTGGCGCTGCAGCTCTGCAGGATCACCGATGCCGGAGAGCATCAGCACCTGCGGCGACTGCACTGCGCCGGCGCATAGCAGCACCTCGCGCCGTGCGTGCAGCGTGCGCGGCACCGCGGCGGGGGCACTGTCGTGCATCTGCACGCCCACGGCCTTGCCCTCCTCGAGCAGGATGCGCGCCACCGGCGCATTGGCGATCAGCGTCAGGTTGGGCCGCTTCAGCGCCGGACGCAGGAAGGCATTGGCGGTGGAATCGCGCCGTCCGTCGCGGATCGTGCCCTGGCGCAGTCCATAGCCTTCCGGCCGCGCGCCGGTCAGGTCGTCGCAGGCGGGATATTCCCCCAGCGAGGCGAAGGCATCGAGGAAGGCGTGGTTGAGCCGGTTCGGCCGCCGGATGTGCCGCACGTTGATCGGCCCGCCCTGGCCGTGGAACGGTGAACCGGCATGGTCCGGATTGTTCTCTGATCGGACGAAGTAGGGCAGCACCTCGCGCCAGCTCCAGCCGGTGCAGCCGGCCGCCGCCCAGTCCTCGAAATCCAGCGGCTGGCCGCGGAAGTAGGCCATGCCGTTGATCGAGCCGGAGCCGCCCACCACGCGGCCGCGCGGCAGCGGGATGCGCCGGCCCGCCATGTGCGGCTGCGGTTCGGTCATGAAGCGCCAGTTGAGTTGCGGCCGTCCGATGGCGGCACCGACCAGCGCCGGAACCTGGATGAACGGATGCGTGTCGCGCGGACCGGCTTCCACCAGGCAGACCGAGACATCACGATCTTCGCTGAGGCGTGCGGCGAGCAGGCAGCCGGCCGTGCCGGCGCCGATGATGATGTAGTCGAACTGCTGCACGTCGCTCACCCCGCGCGCGCCCGCGTCACGCCGCCGCCGCGAGGCCGGTGCGCGCTGCGGCACGCCGCGCCAGCACTGCCGGTGCGGTTTCGCGCAGCATCAGCGCCACCAGCGCCGCGGCCACGGCCAATCCGGTCACGATCCACAGCGGCGCGGCAAGGCCGAAGGCATCGGCGGCGCGGCCTGCCAGCGCCGGTGCGAACACGCCGCCGATGATCTCGCTGGTGCCCATGGTGACGCTCAGTGCCGTGGCCGTCAGTCCTGGCTTCACCACCTCGGAAGGCACGGTGGCCATGGCCAGCGGAAACACGCCGGTGATTGCCGATCCCACCGCGAAGAACAGGTAGTACGTCCACAGCGAAGTGCCGTCGGCCCACATCGCACCCAGGGGGATGAATACGCCCAGCAACGTGGCCACCACCATCACCGGCTTGCGGCCGATGCGGTCGGACAGCCCCGGCACGATGAAGGCGATGGCGATCGCGGCAAGGCCCGAGCTCGCCATGATCCAGCTCATCTTCTGCTGGTCGAGTCCCTGGTGCTGCACGAGGTAGAACGGCATGAACACCGCGAACACCACAAGATAGGCCACCAGCAGGATGGACAGCAGCGCGCACACCAGCACATTGCGGTCGGAGAGCAGTTCCATCGCGCCTTTCAGGGTCGGCTTGGGATGGCGGTCCAGATGATGCGGCTCACGCACCAGCCAGGCGATCAGCAGCGCCATCAGGAAGCCCGGGATCGCGACGATGAAGAAGGCATTGCGCCAGCCCAGCGCCAGCGCGATGGCGACCACCACGATCGGGCCCAGGAAGTTGGCGAACAGGTTGGCGCCCACGTTCTGCGTGATGCCATGCGCCAGTCCGCGCCGTTCCGGCGCGACATCTGCGGCGATCAGCGTCTGCGTGATCGGCATGATGCCGCCCTCGGCGATGCCCATCAGCATGCGGGCGCCGAGCAGCGCGATGAAGCTGGTGGCCAGTCCCGACAGCACCGAGGCGCTGGAGAACACCAGTGTGGCCACCACGAGGATCATCTTGCGCCGGCCGAAGCGGTCGGAAAGGCTGCCCATCAGAAGGCCCGCGATGGCCCACGCGAACGAGAACGCGGCCGCAATGTCGCCCACCTGCGCCTGCGTCAGGTTCAGGTCCGGCTGGATGAAGGTGCCGAGGAACGAGAATGCCTGCCGATCCAGGAACACGATGCCGAAGTTGGCACTGAGCAACCCGATCAGCAGCCACTGGTAGCGCTTGTCGGCAACCATCCTTCCCCCCCCCCTTTATCCTTGTTGTTCGTCGCTCAGGTCAGTGCTTGATCGTGCACAGCGCCCCGCCGTCGATGGACCATGCCGCGCCGGTGACGAAGCTGGCCGCATCCGACAGCAGGAAGGCCACCACCTCGCCGATCTCCACCGGCTGGCCGATGCGCTCCAGCGGTGCGATGCGACCGAGGGTCTTCTTGCCCAGCGCGATGTCGCCGCCGAACATCGGCGCCAGCACCGATTCGAGCAGCGGCGTGTCGATCACGCCCGGCATCACGCAGTTCACGCGGATGCCCTTCGGCCCGGCCTCGGCCGCGGCGGTGCGCGTCAGCCCCACCACCGCATGCTTGCTGGCGTTGTAGGTGCAGGCGCCGGCCAGCCCGCGCTCGCTGCCGATCGAGGCGGTGTTGACGATGGCGCCGCTGCCCTGCGCGATCATCAGCGGCAGCACATGCCGCATGCCGAGGAACACGCCGTTGACGTTCACGCGCGTGACCCGATCGAACTCTTCCTCGTCGTATTCCCAGGTGTTGGCGATGTGGCCTTCGATGCCGGCATTGTTGAACAGGCCGTCGACGCGGCCATAGCGCGCCACCGCTGCATCGACGAAGGCCTTCACCTCGGCGCTGTTGCTGACGTCCGCCTTCTGCACGGCCACCTCGGAACCGGCGGACTTCAGTTCGTGTTCGCGCGCCGCGAGGCCCTCGGCCTGCACGTCGACCAGCAGCAGCCTTGCGCCCTCGCGGGCCAGCACCGCGGCCGTGGCGCCGCCGATGGCACCGGCCGCGCCGGTGACGATGATGCTCTTTCCATTGAGCGTGCCCATTCAGCCTCCGGCAAACAGCGTCGCGATGTAATGGCTGTCCATGTATTCACGGATGCGCCACACCAGGCCATCCTTCAGCTCGAAGGCCCAGGCATAGTGGTTGTCATAGATGCGCCCATCGGGCAGCTTGCCCACGGCGCGTGACTCGCACATCACATGATCGCCATCGGAAAGGATGCGGTTGACCGTGGTCTTCGGATCTCCCGGCGCGAACATGCCGCGCACGGGGGCAAGGAATTCATCCACGATCACATCGCGCGGGTGATGCACGCCGGCTCCCGGAATGTTCTTCACCATCGGGCGCCACTCGGCATCCGGATGCAGGGTGGCGCGGATCGCCTCCAGCTCGCCGCTGGAGAGGATGCGGAAGAAATCCAGGATCTTCTGCTCCTGCGCAGTCTTGGCGGTGGCGCTCATGTTGACCCCTTCTTCGCCGCGTCGAGCTCGGCAAAGGCCTCGCGCGCGATGCGCGTGCTGTCGATGCCGGCCGGCACGCCGCAGTACACGGCCACCTGCAGGATCACCTCGCGGATCTCCTCGCGCGACAGGCCGTTGTTCAGCGCCGCCTTCACATGCAGCTTCAGCTCATGCGGCCGGTTCAGCGCACTGATCATCGCGATGTTGATCAGGCTGCGCTCGCGCAGCGCAAGGCCGGGGCGCGTCCATACATGCCCCCAGCAGTATTCGGTGGAAAGCTCCTGCATCGGCAGGCTGAAGTCATCGGCCGAGGCCATCGACTTCTCCACGTATTCCTTGCCCAGCACCTGCTTGCGCAGTGCCAGGCCCCGCTCGAATTTCTCGTTGCTCATGGTTTCTCCTCGCCGCTGCCGATCTGGCAGCCGGCCCAGCCTTCCAGCACCTTGACCATTTCCGTGCAGTCGGCACCGGGGCCGAACTGCTGCTGCGTGATCGACAGCATCTGCCGTACCGCCGCGCCAACCACCATTGGCACACCCAGTGCCTCGGCTTCGTCGAGGCACAGCCGCACATCCTTGAACGACAGCGCATTGGCAAAGCCGAAATCGAAGCGGCGATTCAGCACATGCTTCGGAATCTTGTCCTGCGTGGCACTGTTGCGGCCGGAGGACGCATTGATCACCTCGATCATCACGGCCGGATCGATGCCGGCCTTCACGCCCATGGCCATGGCTTCGCTGGCGATGGCCAGCGACGCGGCCGACATCAGGTTGTTCGCCAGCTTCAGCGTCTGCCCGAGGCCGGGCTTCTCGCCCACCACCACCACGCGACCGAACACCGACAGCAGCGGCTGCACGCGTTCCACGGCGGTGGCAGGGCCGGACACCATCAGCGTCAGCGTGCCGGCGGCGGCGCCCTTCACGCCGCCGGACACCGGTGCATCGACCGCGGAGATGCCGGCCGGCGCCAGCATCGAGGCCACGGCCTGCGAGGCGGCCGGACCGGAAGTGGAAAGGTCGACGAACACCGCGACACCGGCGACGGTTGCAAGGTCGCTGGCGAGCACACGCACGGTGGCAGGCGAGGGCAGGCTCGCGAACACCAGTGGTGCATCGGAGGCAGCCTCGGCCGCCGACGCAGCAGCGCGCGCACCCTGGCGCACCAGCGCTTCGACCGCCGCCTGCTGTGGATCGAACACCGTCACCTGATGTCCTGCAGCGAGCAGCCGTGCGGCCATCGGGCCGCCCATGCGGCCCACTCCAATGAACGCGATGCGCTCCAAGCTTCTCCCCCCGCGCCCGTTCTAGCCGGGCCTGTCGGTTCTTGTTTCCCCGTCGCCGACGGGCTCCAGGTCGAGGCGCACGATATCGGCCACGTCGGGGAGCGCACGCGGATAGCGGCGCAGGACCAGCGGATCATGCCCCGGAATGATGTGCCGTGGCGAGTCCGCCAGTGCCTCGATGCGCTGCAAGGCCTCAAGGTATGCGGTGACGTTCTCGACGATGGGAAACGGCCGCCGCTGCTGCCAGTTGGCATAGAAATGTGCGGCATCGGAGGCCAGCACCACCCAGCCACGCCGCGTGCGTGCGCGCACCACCTGCAGTCCGCGCGTGTGCCCGCCGACCCGATGCAGGCTCAGTCCCGGTGCCAGCGTGCTGTCGCCGTCGTGGAACACCACACGGTCGGCAAACACGCGGCCCACCATGGCCTGCACGTCGGCGGCTTCAAACGGCGCACGCAGCAGGCCATGGCCCATGGATCGCCCGGTGCAATACGCCATCTCCTCATCCTGCAGGTGATAGCGCGCCGCCGGAAACAGCGCATGGTTGCCGGCGTGGTCATAGTGCATGTGGCTGATGATCACATCCGTCACGGTGGCCGCATCGATGCCGATGGCGCGCAGGCCTGCATCGACCGGCCGCACCAGCGTGCGACCGCGCTGCTGCGCCATCGCCGCATCGAACCCGGTGTCGAGCACGAAGCTGCGGTCCGCGCCGACGATGGCCCACACGTAATAGTCGAGCGGCATTGGTCCGTCATGCGGATCGCCGTCGATGAAATTGTGGCGAGCCGTGCGCGCCAGGTGCGCGTAGCGGATCGCATACAGTTCGTAGGTGGCCTCCATGCGCGATTGATCCTAATACAGCTTCCCGCGTATCGTCGGGTTCAAACCGGCGAGTTGCCCGGGGGGTGGTTTTCATGCAGCAAGCGGATGTGGTGGCCGTTGGTTCCGGCCACAACGGACTGGTCGCCGCCGCCTATCTGGCCGTGGCAGGCCGCAAGGTGGTGGTGCTGGAACGCAATGCCTGGTTCGGCGGCGGCGTGGTGTCGCGCGAGTTGACGCTGCCGGGCTTCCGCCACGATCAACATTCGATGAGCCACATCTTCATCCAGGGCAATCCGCTGCTGAAGAACGATGAACTGGGCCTGAAGTCGCGCTACGGCCTGGAATACATCTTTCCCGAAGTGCCGATGATGTCGGTGTTCGAGGATGGCTCGACGCTGAAGCTGTACCGGGATCCGAACCGCTCCGCCGCCAGCATCGCGAAGTTCTCGAAGCGCGATGCCGAGGCCTTCCTGAAGCTCTCGCAGCAGGCCGCCGCCTGGCTGCCGATGATTGCCTCGACGCTGTATTCTCCGCCGGCGCCGGTGGGCGCCTCCAACGCGATGCTCGACCAGTCGCCCGAGGGCCGCGCCCTCTGGCGCATCATCCAGATGAGCACGCATGATCACCTGTGCGACCTGTTCGAGCACGAGAAGGTGCGCATGCACTTCGCGCGCGTGGCTGGCGAGAACCTCGTGTCGCCCGACGAGAAGGCCACCGCGGTCGGTGCCTATGTGTTCCTCGGTTTCCTCGAGGCCTATGGCTTCGGCGTGGCACGCGGTGGCGCAGGGCGACTCACCGATGCGCTGATCGCCTGCATCCGCGACCATGGCGGCGAAGTGCTGGCCAATGCCGATGTTGCGCGCATCAAGGTCAGCAATGGCCGCGCCAGTGCGGTTGAGACCGTCGATGGCCGCGTGTTCGCGGCGAAGGAGGCCATCATCGGCGCCATCCATCCGCATCTGCTGGGCAGCATCGTCGATGGCCTGGATGCGCAGGTGCGCCGCGATGCCGAGGCCACCCACATCACCGACGCCGCCTGCATCACTGTGCACGCCGCGCTCGATGCGCCGCTGCAGTTCCGCACCGCTGACACCGTCGATGCGGTGATGGTTGAACTGTTGCCGGAGAAGTACGAGACCCTGCGGCGTGACTTCGACGAGCTGCGCTATGGGCAGTTCCTGCCCGTGCCGCTGCTGGGACTGGGCAGCCTGGCGCGCTTCGATCCCTCGCGCGTGCCGCAGGGCAAGGCCATCCTGCACCTGTGGGACTATGTGCCCTGGCAGCGCCCGGATGGAAGGAGCTGGGACGACAGCAAGCAGCAGTATGCCGACCGCATGCTCGATCACCTGTCGAAGTACGTCAGCAATGTGCCCGGCGTGGTGCTGGCACGGCATGTTGACAGCCCGGTCGACATGGAGCGCACCTCGCCCAGCTTCCGTCGCGGCGACCTGCATGGCATCGCCACCACCACCTACCAGTCCGGTGCACACCGGCCCACGCCCGCGCTGGGTCAGTACACGGTGCCGGGCCTCGACGGCCTGTACCTGGTCGGCCCGTTCCAGCATCCGGGCGGCGGCGTGTTCGGCGCGGGCCGCGCCACGGCGATGAAGATCTTCGAGGCGCTGAAGCTCGACTTTGCCAAGCAGGGCCGCGTGCAATGAAACTTGCCTCGGTCGATGGCGGCGAGCTGATGACGGTCACGAGCCTGGAGCGTGACGGCAACTGCCTGGTGATCCGCGGCAAGGTGTTCGGCGCGATGCCGCTGGATGCCCGCATGAGCCCTGAAGCGGCGCGTGCGGCGCTGAAGCTGCTGACTCCGGGACTGGTCTGGTTCCTGCTGACATTGCCGTTCCGCAAAGACCGGCAGCATTGAGCATTCGCCGGGCGAAACCGGCAATGCGCGACTGGCTATGGCCTGCATACACAGCGGTTGCCGCAGATGGAATACGATGGCACCGGTTGCAGAACAAGGGGGCGGACATGACCAGCTTCATCGGCGCTGCGCGGCGCCAGTTCGCAGCATTGCTGCTTGCCACCGGCGCCATGCTGCTGCCGCAGGGCCCGGCCATGGCCGGCGGCGAGGCCGGTCCGATCAGCCTGCGTGACCAGGGTTTCTTCTGGGTGGGCGTGCGCACCACCGCGGTTGAAATGCCGGCGCGCGGAGGCGGGCAGCCATCGCGCGGCACGGGCATCGAAGGCCAGATGTATGTGGGTTTCCAGTTGCCGGCCGAAAAGCGTCATCCCTGGCCGCTGGTGCTGGTGCATGGCGGCGGCGGGCAGGCCACCGACTGGATGGGCACGCCCGACGGGCGCGATGGCTGGCTGGACTATTTCCTCGCCGCCGGCTTCGACGTGTACTACGTCGATCGTCCCGCGCACGGCCGCTCGCCCAACAACCGCGGCTATGGCGCACAGCTCGGTGCGCCGCCCACCACCGAGTTCATCGCCAACACCTTCACCGTGCAGAGCCGCCAGTATCCGGGCGGCGGCGCACCCGACTCAGAAGAGGTCGCCGTGCATACCGCCAGTTCCGAGCCCGGCCCGACGGTGTCGAATGCCGTGCTGAAGGAAAACCTTGCCGAGCTGCTCGACCGCATCGGTCCGGCCATCATGGTGACGCACTCGGCCGGCGGCCCCTCGGGCTGGCTGGCGATGGAAGCGCGCCCTGACCTTGTGAAGGGCGTGCTGGCCATCGAACCGGCCATGGGCATCACCGACAACCTCGCCCCGCTGATCACATTCAGGCCGGCGCTGGCGGCTGGCGAGCGCATCGAGACCGAGCAGCTGGCCGCGGAGGGTCCGGGGCTGTCGCCATGCCGCCTGCAGCCGCGCGACAAGGTGCGCACCGTGCCCGCCTTTGCCGGCAAGCCGGTGCTGTTCGTCGTCGCGCCGCTGTCGATGCCGATGTTCACGCCCACCGTGCACTGCTCGGTGCACACGCTGAACCAGCTGGGCGCGAATGCGAAGCTGTCGCGGCTCAAGGAAGACCATGGCATCGACGGTAATGGCCACTTCATGAACGAAGAGCTGAACAACGGCGAGATCGCGAAGCAGGTGTTCATTCCCTGGCTTCAGACGATCAAGTAGTCCCGCGGACGGGAACGGGGGGATCATGACCGACCGAAGGAAATTCCTGCAGGCGGCGGCCACGGTGGCCGTGCCTGCGATCACCGGCGCACAGCTGGCCACCGCCGCGCAGGCCGGTGCCGGCGCCGCCTCTGCCGCCACCGGCGCCGCACGCGTGCCACCGGGCGTGAGCCCCGCCGATTTCAACCGCGTGTTATCCGCATGGCGCGACACGGTCGGGGCTGAATGGGTGTTCACCTCGCCTGAAGATGTGGGCCTGTACCGCGATGCCTATTCGCCTTACTGGGACGAGCCGGAGGAGCGCGTGGCTTCCGCTGCGGTGGCGCCGTCGACACTGGAGCAGGTGCAGGCCATCGTGCGCGTCGCCAACCAGTATCGCGTGCCGCTGTATCCGATTTCCACCGGGCGCAACCTTGCCTACGGCGGTTCGGCCCCGGTGCATTCCGGCAGCGTGGTGCTCGACCTGAAGCGCATGAACCGCGTGCTCGAGGTCAACGAGCGCAATGCCTATGCGCTGGTCGAGCCGGGCGTGAGTTACTTCGACCTTTACGACCACATCACCAGGGGCGGGCTCGATGTGTGGATCGATCCGCCGGATCCAGGCTGGGGATCGGTGATCGGCAATGCGCTGGATGGCGGCGGCGGCTGGACGGCTTCGCCATTCCGTGATCACTTCGGCTCGCATTGCGGCATGGAGGTGGTGCTGGCCGATGGCGATGTGGTGCGCACCGGCATGGGCGCATTGCCGAACGCGAAGTCCTGGCAGCACAACCGCTGGGGTTTCGGGCCCTGGGTCGACGGCCTGTTCCGCCAGGGCAACATGGGCATCGTCACCAAGATGGGCTTCTACCTGATGCCGCGGCCGGAGGCGATGCAGACGGCGACGGTGCAGGTGCCGGGCGAGGCGGGCGTGATCGCTGCCATCGATGCGCTGAACCTGCTCGAGAACCAGCACGTGGTGAATGGTTCCACGCAGCTGTTCGGCGGCGCGCAGGGCTGGAACCTCAGCCTGCCTGTGTATGGTCCCGAGAAGATCGTGCGCGCGGCGATGGAATGCATCCAGGACCAGTTCGCGAAGGTCGAGGGCGCGCGCGTCACCGCCGGCGAGCTGTTCCGCACGCCGCTGGATGCGGCCACACTGAACCGCGTGCGCAAGGTCAGTTTCGGCGTGCCGGATCTTTCCACCTTCGGCATGCTGGGCCGCAACCAGGCCAATCCCTCGCCGCCGGGCGGCCACATGGGCTTCTCGCCGATCATCCCCCGCACCGGCGAGGCGGTGCTGGAATATTCGCGCTTCTATCGCGACAACCTTGCGGAAGTTTCCGAAGGCGGTGCATTGCGCTTCATGGGCCCGGTTTTCATGACCAACTGGGACCGCACCATGGTGGCGATGATCATGTTCCCGGTGGGCAAGGACAAGGCCATGAACGCGAAGATGCGCGCCGCGTTCACCCGCTGGGTGCAGCTGGCGGCCGAGCGCGGCTGGGCCGAGTATCGCGCGCCGGCGGTGTTCCAGGAAGAGGTGGCGCAGACCTACTCATTCAACGATCATGCGCTGACGCGGATGCGGGAGAAGATCAAGGATGCGGTCGATCCCAATGGCATCCTCGCGGCGGGTCGCTATGGCGTGTGGCCGAAGCACCTGAGGAGGGAATGATGGGCAGTGCAATGGTGACTGCTGCATCATCCGCGCACCGGGCAGCCACGCTGCTGCACCGGATCGCTGCTGCCGCGGTGCTGGGCCTTGTGATGGCAGGCGCGCAGGCGGCAGCCCCGGCCGGGGTACCGGCGGCGGAATCCCCGGCGAATGCGGCCGCACCGTCCGCACCGGTATCGGCAGCCGCGCACGGCGAACAGGTCTATGCACGCTGGTGCGTGCACTGCCATGCCGCGGGACGCGGCAATCCGGGCACCGAATCCCTGCAGGCCAAGTACCGCGGCGCGGTGCCCGCGGTGTTGCTCGAGCGCACCGACCTCACCCGCGAGGCCATTGCACAGTTCGTGCGCCAGGGCATCCTGTCGATGCCGCCGTTCCGCAAGACCGAGATCACCGATGCGGAACTGGATGCGCTGGCCACCTACATGACGCAGCGCCGGACCGCCGCCCGATAAGCTTCAGTTCGGGCGCAGGTCCATGCGCTGTGCGGTGGGCACGCAGAAGATGTCGATCGGCGAGCTGCGGCCGCGCAGCACCAGCGACGGCAGTGCCATCGCGCCGACATCGACGCCCCGGTGATCCAGTGCGCGCTTCACCGTATCGGAGAACAGCATCTCGCCGGCGCGGGCGCGCTGGCCCAGCCGTGCGGCCACGTTCACCGTATCGCCGATGATGGTGTAGTTCATGTAGGCACGCGAGCCGACATTGCCGGCAATCACTTCGCCCACATTGATGCCAATGCCAAGGCCGGTCTCCACCTCGTGCTGCAGGACCCATCGATACGCAAGCCCGGTGAAACGGTCGATCATGGCGCGGCCGGCGAGGATGGCGCGCACTGTTTCGTCCGGCTGCTCCACCGGCACGCCGAAGCCGATGAGCAGGCTGTCGCCGGCCATGCTGAAGATGTTGCCGTCGTATTCGAACGCGACATCGGTCAGCAGCGCGAAAAACTCGTTCAGCAGCTCCACCACCTGGTCGGGCGGCAGGCGTTCGGAAAGTCCGGTGAAGCCGCGCATGTCGGCGAACATCACCGCGGCATGCATGCGCAGCTGTGCATCATGGATGCTGGCGTCGCCGGGCATCTGTGGATTGGCCAGGATGCGGTCGGCGAGGTTGGGCGAGAGGTAGCGACGGAAGGCGGCGCGGATGTCCTCATGCTGGCGGATCTGCTCGGCCAGCTGCTCGGCCGCCAGGCGCCGCCGTCGCGCACTGGAGCGCAGCAGCGTGCCGGCACGCATCAGGAATTCACCGCGCCGCACGCCCAGCGAGAGGAAGTCATCCACGCCGGCTTCATATGCCGCCCGTCGCGGCTTCGAATTGCTGGCGATGGCCAGCAATGGCAGCAGCACCGTGGCCGGATTGGCCTTCAGCAGCGCACACACCTGCGCCATGGCCGGGGCATCGCCCTCGGCATCGATGACGATCAGGTCCGGTGCGCGATACGTGATGGCCGGGATGACTTCTTCCGGCTTCGCCACGGCGTCCAGGACCAGGTCCGAATCCTCGCAGAGTCTTGCCAGCAGTTCGCGTGGCGCGTCACGTGTGGTGACCAGAAGGGTCCTGAACGATTCAGACATCAGTTGCGTTCGCCATTTTTTCCTGCGGTGGCCGGCTCGATGCGCAGCACCGCGCCCTGTTCCATGTCGGTGGCTACATAAAGGAGGCCATCCGGCCCCGGCTTCACGTCGCGGATGCGCTGGTGCAGGTCGGTGAGCAGCGACTCGCGGCGCAGTTCCTCGAGGTTCTCGTTCAGCACCACGCGGTCGATGCGGCCGGTGCCGGGAATCTCACCATAGCGCACCCCGGCGACGAACAGGTCACCCTTCCATTTCGACAGCGCATCGCCCTGGTAGAACGACAGCCCGGTGACCGAAATCGACGGGGTCCAGTAGAGCAGCGGCAGCTCGAAGCCGGTGTGCGTGGGCTCGTTGCTCTTCGCCTGCCACGGCCCGGGATAGGCGCGCCCGAGGCTGACCACCGGCCAGCCATAATTCGCACCGGGCTTGATGAGGTTCACCTCGTCGCCGCCATTGGGCCCCATCTCGGCCAGGAACACCTGCGCGGTGAGCGGATGCGTGGTGAGGCCCAGCGAGGTGCGATGCCCCATGCTGTAGATCTCGCCGCGATGGCCGGGCTTGCCGACGAAGGGATTGTCGGCGGGAATGGAGCCATCGTCGTTCAGCCGCAGCACCTTGCCGGCCAGCGTGGAAGGATCCTGCGCGGTCTCGCCGAAGCCGCCACTGGTGCCGATCCACACCCTGGCATCCGGCGTCACGGTCAGTGAGGCCGGACCGCCGCTGATGTTCTCGCCCACCCAGATGTCGGTCAGGTCATGCAATGCGCCATTGGCATAACGCACGCGCGCCACTGCCGTGGTGCGCCGGTCTTCGGCCAGTGGCTTGGTGTAGACGATGTACAGCCAGCCGTTCTCTGCAAAGCGCGGATGCACGGCGATGCCCATGTAGGCATGCACCGAGGAACCGGCGGCAGGGCCGATGGCGACCGGGCCGCCCGGCACTTCCAGCAGCTGCGTGCTGCCGCGCGCGATGCGCTTGATCTGGCCGGTGCGCTGCGCGATCAGCAGGTCGCCGTCAGGCAGGAAGGTGAGCGCATAGGGCCATGGCAGGCGCGCCAGCACCGACACGCGGATGTCCTGGCCCTCGCCGGTGCGATAGAAGAACGGGCCATCGCCCAGGGGCTGCGTGAATCCTGGTGGAGTCGCGGGCGCCGAGCCCTGGCCATTCATCGGCACCGTGCGCTGTGCATGGGCGGCAGCCGGCAGGACCAGCGCCACCGCCAGGGCAAGACCAAGACGCCGTGCATTCATCTTCGACCCCCTGCATCGGGCTTTTGCCTGCATCTTAGCGCCGATCCGCATGCTGTCGGGCAGCCGCGGATCACCACGGCGACAGCGGGCGCGCGAAGCCGAGGATGGTCCGCACATAGGCGCCGGCATCATCGAGCAGCGCCAGGTGCCCGGCGCCCGGCAGCTGCACGTGGCTGGCACCAGGCAGGGTGGCCGCCAGCGTGGCGGCAGCCTGGCGGCGTTCCGCCGTATCGTGCTCGCCGTTCAGCACCAGCGCGGGCACGTCGATGCCATGCAATGGGGATGCGGCATCACGCCCGGGCGCAGCTGCGGCGGCCGGCGTCGATGCCTGCGAGGCTTGCTGTTGCTGCAGGTCGAGGCCGCGATAACGCGCCAGCATGGCATCGAGCTGCCGCCCTCCGGCGGTGTCCTCGCGCTGCAGCTGCATCAGCGGATGCGTACGGATGGCTGCCTGCAGCGCCGGCAGGCCATCGCGCTCAAGTGTGCGCCGGAATGTGGCCAGCGGCAGTTCCGGTTCCGCGTCCAGCCCCGGTGCGCCATCGAGCACCAGCGCATGGACCAGTGCCGGATGCGTGTGCGCAAAATGCAATGCCACCCGCGCACCCTGCGACATGCCGATCAGCAGCACGCGCGTCAGTCCGCAATTCTTCAGCAGCGCGGCAAGGTCGGCCAGGTCACGCTGCGCATCCGGCCGTCCCTGCGACAGCCCGAAGCCACGCCGGTCGAAACGAAGCAGCGTGAAATGCGCGGCCAGTGATTCGACGGCGGCGTTCCAGTAGTCCAGGTCCAGCGCCCAGCCATGCAGCAGCACGATGGCAGGTCCCGTGCCATCCAGTCGCCATCGCAGGCGTGCCCCGTCGTGTTCGAAAAACCGGTCCTGCGCGGCCTGCGTTGACATGTGAAGCGGTGGCGTCTCAGGATACGGCGGATTCTTCGAGGGGGTCCCAAATACAATGAAGATCGGTCGGCAGGAGCATCGCAGCTCGGGCCTCTCCACGTCCAACGCCGACACCATCGTCGTGCGCGGCAAGGACCTCTGCCGCGAACTGATCGGCCAGGTCGGCTTCACTGAATACGTCTGGTTCCTGCTATGCGGCGCGCTGCCGCAGCCGGCGCAGCGGCGCGTGCTCGATGCCACGCTGGTGGCCATCGCCGAGCACGGCCTGGTCCCCAGCGTGCAGGCCGCGCGCATGACCTATGCTGCCGCGCCCGAGGCCTTGCAGGGCGCGGTGTCCGCCGGCCTGCTCGGCTGTGGCTCGGTGATCCTTGGCGCCGCCGAGCAGGCGGGACGCCTGCTGGCCGATGTGGCCGGCCGCGCCGCTGCGTCCGGGCTCGAGGCCGCCGCGCGTGCAACGGTCAGCGAGAAGCGCGCCGCGAAACAGCCGGTGCCCGGCTACGGCCATCCGCTGCACAAGGGCGAGGATCCGCGCGCCACCCGGCTGTTCGCGGTGGCGGCCGAAGCCGGCCTGCCCGACGATCACCGCCGCGCGGCAAAACAGATCGAGGCGTTGCTGCCCGAACTCACCGGCAAGCCACTGGTGATGAACGTGTCGGCCGCGATCCCGGCAGTGCTGCTCGATGCCGGCTTTCCGGTGGGCGCTTTGAAGGGCGTGCCGCTGCTGGCACGCACCGCGAGCCTGATCGCACATCTTCTGGAGGAGCAGTCGAAGCCCATCGGCTTCGTGCTCTCGCATGCGGCCGGCAAGGCCATCGATTACGACGGTCCGGTGCCACCCGGCTTCGTACGGGAAGACACATGAAAGGTCTGGATGTCCTGAAAGGCGTGCGCATCGTGGAGCAGGGCACCTTCATCACTGGTCCCTGCGCCGGCATGATGCTGGCCGACCTCGGCGCCGATGTGATCAAGGTCGAAAGTCCGGATGGCGATCCCTACCGCGCCTACCAGGGCGGCAATTACTCGCCGCATTTCCAGGCCTACAACCGCAACAAGCGCAGCCTCACGCTCGACCTGAAGCAGCCCGGCGACCGCGGCCTGTTCGACACGCTGATCCGCGAGGCCGATGTCTTCATCCAGAACTTCCGCCCCGGCACGGCCGGGCGCCTCGGCGCCGGCGCCGATCGCCTGCAGCAGATCAATCCGAAGCTGGTGTACTGCTCGATCAGCGGCTTCGGCGCCGATGGTCCCTATGTCGATCGTCCCAGCTACGACTCGGTGGCGCAGGCGCTGTCGGGTTTCCTCAGCGTGGTGGTCGATGAAAGCCGTCCGCGATTCCTCGGGCCGGCTCTGGCCGATGCCATCACCGGCATCTATGCCTCCTATGGCGTGCTGGGCGCGTTGTTCGATCGCAGCCGCACCGGCAAGGGCCGGGTGGTAGAGGTGTCGATGCTCGAGGCGATGGCGCATTTCGCCGTCGAGCCCTATGCGGCGTATTTCTCACTGGGCACGGTGCCGCGGTCGAGCGATCGTCCGCGCCTGGCGCAGGCACATATCCTGCGCACCGGCGATGGTGGCTTCATCGCCATCCACCTTTCGTCGCTGGAGAAATTCTGGACCGGGCTCATCGCTGCGCTCGAGGCACCGCAGCTGGCGCAGGATCCGCGCTTCGCGACGCGCCTGGCGCGTATCGACCACTACGATGAGCTGGGCCGCGAGCTCGACCGCCTGTTCTCGCAGAAGCCGGCCGCATACTGGCAGGAGCGCCTCGGCGCCAACGACGTGCCGCATGCGCCGATCAATCGCGTCGATGCGGTAGTCAACGATCCGCAGGTGCAGCACCTGGGCCTGATGGTGCCGGTGGAGCAGCCGCATGCCGCCACCCATGCGGTGCGGCCGGCGGTGCAGTTCGACGGCCAGCGTGCCGATGCGGTGCATCCGGCGCCACTGCTCGGCGAACATGCCGCGGACATCCGCGCGAAGCTGGCGCAATCTGCCGCCTGGCCCGCCAGGGACTGAGAACCGAAGGAATCAAGGGAAGGAAATCATGCTGTTGCCCACCACGCTGGTCGGAAGCTACCCGCAGCCGGAATGGCTGATCGATCGCAAGAAGCTGGCGGGGCGCTTTCCGCCGCGCGTGCGCGCGAAGGAACTGTGGCGCATTCCCGAGGAATTCCTCGAGGAAGCCTGGCGCGATGCGACGCTGCTGGCCATCCATGCGCAGGAGCGCGCCGGCATCGACATCATTTCCGACGGCGAGATGCGCCGCGAGAGCTATTCGAACCGCTTTGCCACTGCGCTGGATGGCGTCGACCTCGACAACCCCGGCGAGGCGCTGGATCGCAGCGGCCACCCGAACCCGGTGCCGCGCGTCACAGGTCCCATCCGCCGCCGTCATGCCGTGATGGTCGAGGACGTGAAGTTCCTCGCCGCCAACACGCAGCGGCGCA
>CAYQJU010000038.1:0-25176 GCA_964417875.1 uncultured Steroidobacteraceae bacterium | reverse complement strand
GAATCGCGGCCCGGCATGGACCGGAACTGTGGCCCGGCATCAGCCGGAATACGCAATGCCTTCTTCACGAAGCTGCGCATCCAATGGATCGCTGTCGTACGCCTTGTCGCCGATCAGAATCTCGGGCTTTGCCTCGATCATGTAGAAGTCGAAGGTCAACTGCACGAGCGTCACTTCATGATGGTTTGCCGCATGCGTGGTGACCGCCAGCGGCAAGCCTTGGCGATCCACAATTGCCATGATTTTCACGCCTTTTCCGCGCTTTGTCGGACCAATCTCCTCGCCGCCGCCCTTCGCCGAGGCAAACGTGGCATCGATGTAGCACTCCGACTCGTCGATCCCGCCTTCCCTCCGCAACAGATTTGCCAGATCGGTCAACGCAGACCGAATCACTTCGTTCTGACACCACTGCTGAAAGCGGCGATGAACCGTCTTGTAGTTGGGATAGGACTGGGGAAGCATGTGCCATTGCGCGCCGGTGTTCAGCACCCAGAGGACAGCCTCAAGCACTTTGCGTGCTGGAATCGGCTTGCGACCAGGACGATCGTCGGGAATATGCTCTTCGGGAAAGTGCTCCCGAATCAGTTCCCATTGCTCGTCGGTGATGCGCAGCATGGTCACATTTTAACCAGCCGCGCCCTCACAAATCGATTTTGAGATAGGTTCTAGAAATGATCGCCTGACTTCGCGTATGCGATCGACCTACCGGTAGTAGGGCTCTAGGTCAACCCGCTACTGAAGGCGGGGGAACGTCGGTAGGAGAATCGTTGGGGCCAAGAGCAGCCGGTCAGAAGGTGGATCAGCTTCCCCGAGTCTTAGGACGGAAGATCACCACATTGGGTCCAAGGGCAGAATCTGCGGAGATCAGCGGCGCGGACTTCCTAGCCTGCTCATAAGTGTCTGCAGGAATGATGGTGGCGATACGCTCATCCGCCTTATCTTCAGTTTCATCGATACGCCTACGCATATGCTCGTCTGCCAAATGGGTATATCGCACAAGCTGTGTCAGAACCCGATGGCCGGTGAGCTGCTGCAGTTCGGACAACGTAAGCCCGCGCTCTGCAAACTTGCTCGTCGCTTCATGACGGAGATCGTGGAATGTGAAGTCCTCTATTCCGGCAGCCTTCCGTATCTTCTGAAACTCGTCATAGACGACATCATGGGTCATCGGAAACACGAACTTGGGATCGTGCCGCTCTACTTCACTCAGGACCTGAAAAGCCTGCCGCTGAAGCTGGACGGTCCGGTTGATCGGCTTCTTGGATCGCGGGTTCTTCGTATCCCGAAAAGTTACGCAGCGTCGCTCGAGATCGACGTCCGCCCAAGTCAGCTTCAGAATCTCCCCTTGGCGCGCTGCGGTCAGCAGGGCAAATAGGATCACCTGCTTGGCGATCGGCCTGGTACAGGCGTTCAGGGCCTGCATGAAGCGCCCAAACTCCTCCCGGCTAAGCCTCCGGTCCCTCGGGGCGTTCGGGCGGGGCTTGTCCACGTGCTGCATGGGATTCTCGAGGTAAGACATCCCCCAAGACCTCTGGGCCTTCTTGAACATCGCGCTGATGAGAGACAGCTCGTTGAGGATCGTGCTGCCACTGGCCCCCTTTCGCTCCCTTTCCCTGACGTAGTCACTGAAATGGGATGGAATCAGTTCTGAGAGCTTGAGAGGGGCCAGCCGGTGCCGCTGCCAGGCTTCGATGCGCAGCCCCTCCTGGCGACCACCCTTCTTGTAGCGGCTCACCTCCGTCCGGTACCGCTCCAGTGCCTCGCCCAAGGTGTACTCGGCCTTCCGATCCGGCACAGCCTCCAACCCATTGGTAAGCAGCGTCTCGGTGACGTGTGCCCACTTCTCAGCGGCCTTCTTGGTCGGGAGCGTGTGACTCCTAGGCAGGAAGCCTTTGCGCCTAATACGGGCTCTAAAGCCTTTACCCCGTTTATCAATCGTCGCCACGGACCAGTCTCCTCAGGTTGAGACTTGGTCTAGCAATCAAGTATCTGCGGCCTTTTTAGCGCCCAAATCAGGACCAGCGTCGAAAACTGGACACCGATTTGGTGTCGGGGATTTCTGGAGAAATCCGCGGGTCTAGAAAAAATCTAGAGAAGAGACCAGAAGTTAGATGGTGCCCAGGGCCGGAATCGAACCAGCGACACGCGGATTTTCAATCCGCTGCTCTACCAACTGAGCTACCTGGGCGCTTGCCGCAATGGACCTGCGGGAGGGGCCGCGTATTAGACCGGGGCGGCCTCCGGCGCGTCAAGGCCGCGTGACGCCATCGCACCAGCCGGCCGGGCCAGCAGGCGCACCAGCCCCCTCAGGGGCTGTGGAACTCCTTCGGCATCTCCGACCCCTCGCCGAAGAAATACTTCTCCATCTCGGTCTCGAGGAACTTGCGGGCCTTCGGGTCGACCGGCGTGAGCCGGTACTCGTTGATCAGCATGGTCTGGTGCCGCACCCAGCCGGCCCAGGCCTCCTGCGACACCTGCTCATAGATGCGCTGGCCCAGCGGCCCGGGATAGGGCATGCGCTCAAGGCCGGGAGCCTCGCGCTTGAGCACCACGCATTGGACGGTACGGGAGGTCATGGCGGCGGATTCTTCAACAATTCGGCGATGGGAGCCGGCACGCCGATGCGCGCCGGACGGGTGGCGTTATACCACAGGGCCGCCGGCTCCTCGGCGACGGCCTGCGCCGCGGCAATGGCGGTGGCCTGCGCCATGCGCGCCCACAGTGGCCGGATCAGCAGGTCGAAATGCGTGAACACATGCAGCAGTGGCGCACCATCGCGTGGCTCGACGCCGGCGGGCAGGTCCTTCAGCACAGCCTCGCGCGTGGTGTACTCGGGCGGTGACCACAGCCCGCCCCACACGCCGCTGTCGGGCCGGCGCAGCAGCCGCACATTGCCGCTGGCGTCCTCGGCGAACAGCATCCAGGCTTCGCGCTGGCGGCGTTTCAGCGGCTTGCGCGGCGCGGGGAACGCAAGCTCGCGGCCGACAGCATGCGCGGCACAGCGATCGGCCAGCGGGCACTGCGCGCAGCGCGGCCGGCGCGGCGTGCACAGCGTCGCGCCCAGATCCATGATGGCCTGCGTGTAGCGCGCCACCTCTTCGACCGGCGTCAGCTGCCCGGCCAGGCGCCACAGCTCGTTCTCGAACACGCGCTCGCCGGTACGGCCGGGCACCGCGAACACTCGCGCCAGCACGCGCCGCACATTGCCGTCGAGGATGGGATGTGGCTGGTCCGAGGACAGCGCAAGGATCGCCCCGGCGGTCGACCGACCCACGCCCGGCAGCGCCGCCACGGCGTCGAAGGTGTCTGGAAACTCACCGCCATGCAGATCGCGGATCTGCATCGCGGCGCGCTGCAGGTTGCGCGCCCGCGCGTAATAGCCGAGTCCTGCCCAGTGATGCAGCACATCGTCCGGCGGCGCATCGGCCAGCGCGCGCACATCGGGAAAGCGCTGCATGAAGCGCTCGAAATAGGGAATCACCGCGGCCACCTGCGTCTGCTGCAGCATCACCTCGGACACCCACACGCGGTAGGCGGAGCGACCCTTCTGCCAGGGCAGGTCGTGGCGCCCGTGGCGGGCATGCCAGTCGAGCAGGGCCGGCGCGATCGGCGCGGGCGGATTCACCGCGCGGACTTCAGCCGGCGTGGCTGCCGTGCCACTTGATCGCGTACTGCACCAGTTGCGCGTTGGTGTCGAGCGCCAGCTTGCGCTTGATCGTGAGCCGGTGCGTCTCGACGGTCTTCACCGACAGCGACAGGTTCTCGGCGATCTCGCGCGTGCCCAAGCCCTGCCCGATCAGGCTGATCACCTGCAGTTCGCGCGCCGAAAGGCGCGAAGCGGAATCGCCATCGTCTGCATCGCGCTGCGCGAGGTTGGCCTTCAGCGTCTCGCTGATGAAGCGCTCGCCGCGCAGCACGGCGCGCAGCGCGGTGATGAGCTGGTCGGTGGCGGCCTGCTTCATGATGTAGCCGGCGGCACCTTGCGACAGCAGGCGCTCGGCATAGACGGCCTCGTCGTGCATCGACAGCACCAGCACGCGGATGTGCGGGAAATGCGCATGCACGTCGCGCACCACGTTGAAGCCGTCGCCCTGGTCGAGCGACAGGTCGACCACCAGTGCATCGGGCCGCAGCTCGCGCACCAGCCGGCGCGCATCCTGCTCGGTCTGCGCCTCGCCGACCACGGTGAGGTCTGGCTGGGCATTGACCATCAGCTTGATGCCCTGGCGCACCACCGGGTGATCGTCGACGATCAGGACGCGCCGTACTTCGGATTGCGAGCCGTTGTTCTGCATCATTCCGCTGCTTCTGTCCTTGCCGGGCAGCGACAGCGCAGACGTACGCCATGGCCCGGACGCGATTCGATCGAAAGGTAACCACCCGCCATCTCTGCGCGGAAACGCATCATGCGCAGGCCCATGCCGACTTCACGCTCGCCCAGCGGATTGAAGCCGATCCCGTCGTCTTCCACCTGCAGCTCGAGGTCGGGGCCAACGACCCGGAAGGCCATGCGGATCTCGCGCGCATCGGCATGCCGGGCGGCGTTGTTGACCGCTTCCTGTGCAATGTGGAACAGGTTCGTCACGGGGTTTTCATCCACCGAGAGATCATCCGGCAGGTCCATCGTCAGCCGTACACGCAAACCATATACTTCGTGCACATGATTGACCAGTTCCTCGAAGCCCTCCTTGATGCCTTCGGCGGTGCCCCGCACCGGTGACAGGCCGCGCGCCAGCATGCGCGTGCGGGTGATGGCCCCGTTCAGCAACGTGACCACTTCGTCGATCTGCCCGCCCAGTGTCTGCCGGTCAGTGTCGGGATCCGCGACGCGCTGGCGCAGGCCCTGCAACATCATCGCGATGCCCGAGAGCTGCTGGCCCAGCCCCTCGTGCAGGTCTCCTCCTACACGCTGCTGCACCTCGGTCGCGATCTGCATCATCTCGCGCTCGAGCTGCTTGCGCGCGGAGATGTCGGTGAACACGCCGACCACATGCCCGGCGCCCTCCACGGTCACCGCGGTGAAGCGGCCCTGCAGCGGCAACGCCGTGTCATCGCGACGCCGACCCTCCAGGTCGATCACCGCCGAGCGACCGTTGCGGGTCGCGTCGAACACGGTCTGCACCAGACCATCGAAGGAGCCGCGCGCGCGAAAGCTGAGCACGCGTGAGTGCTCGCCGGTCAGCTCGCCGCGCTCGTAGCCCAGCGCGGCCTCGAACAGTGGATTGACGAAGCGGATGATGCCGTCGCGCGAGATCAGGATGACCCCCTCGCTGATGCGATCGATGATCGCCGCCTGCAGGCGCAGCCGATCGGTCCAGGTGACATCCATCGTATAGCCCCGCACCAGGCCTTCTCCGGATTCCTCGCGGCGTTCCCAGCGCGCGCGCGCCATCACCCGGATCCAGTGGCCACGCGCGTGCCGCACGCGGTAGTGCGTTTCATATTCCGGCTGCGCGCCGTGCAGGAACTCCGCGTAGCTCTGGCGCACGCGCTCCACGTCGTCTGCATGCACGCGCTCGATCCAGAAGGAGGGATGGCCGCGGCCGACTGCAGGATCGACTCCGGCCAGCTGGCAGAAGCCATCGGAGAGCAACATGCGGTTCTCGGGGAAACGATGCTCGAAGATGCCCACCTGCGGCAGGCTGGGCACGCTGTCGCTGAGCTCACGGCTCAGCCCTTCGATCAGGTAGATGCCCGTCATGCGTGCCCACCGCCGGACACGCGGCAAGGAGCCGGCATGCGGGGGCCGGCTCCACCAAGCTGCACTACGTTATCAGGGCGTGCTGCCATCGGTCTGGCGCCAGCCTCCCCCCGAAGGCCGGCGAATGGATGTGCTTACATGCGGACCGTGAAATCCCCATCCTTGGGGTTGAGTTCGAAGCGACCGTTCTGGACCGCAGACACCCACTTCGTGGTCTTCAGGAAGCCACCGAAGGCGAACAGGTGCACGCTTTCGAAGTTCGAGCCGGCGGCACTGGCCGCGGCCAGCTTCGTCACCACTTCTTCCGGTCCGCTGTCCTTCAGCAGGCCGGCGATCAGGCTGGCCTTGCCGCTGGTCAGCGCACGGATCGAGGCGCCGGCGCCGCAGATCTTGGCGTAGCGCAGCAGCGTCTTGATGCTGGCCGGACCGCCAAGGCCCGGGCGGATCGTGTTGGTGATGCCGTTGCCGCGCATGATCTTTTCCCACTCGATGATGGGCTCGGCCTCGAAGCACACCTGCGTGGTGAACTTCAGCTCGAAGCCCTGTTCCTTCGAGATGGCGACCTTGCGGGCCTCGAACTGGCGCTGCTGCTCCACCGTCATGTGGGCATGGCCTTCCGGATGGCCGGCCATGTAGAAGGTCTTGATGCCAGCGCGGGCGAAGTGACCGGTCTCGAGCACGCCGATGGTGGAATCGAACGCGCCTTCGGGAGCCGGCATGTCGCCGGCGATCAGCAGCATCTTCTTCGCGCCGGCCACCTCGGTGAGCTTGCGCGCGATCTCGGCCACCTCGGCGGCATCCTTGATGCGACGGCAGGGCACATGCGGCACGGCATTGAAGCCGGCTTCCTGCACCGCCTTCGCGGCGGCGGTCAGGTCGTCCCAGGTCTGGTTCGGGAACAGTGCGATGAAGATGTCCGTGCTCTTCGGCACCAGCGTGGCGGCCTCGGCAAGGAATTCAGTGTCCTTGCAGGTCATCTCGATCGAGGCGTTGGCAAGCAGCGCGCGGATCTGCTCGCTGGTGGCAGTGGTTACGGACATGGGGATCGCTTCTCCTTCGTGATTCTCAGACACAGCAACGCGGCGAGGGCCAGCAGCCACCACAGCGACAGCGCACCGGCCCCGCCACCGCCGTCGACCGGCTGCAGCAGGGGGGCGCGCACGAACAGGCCGACATAGGCCAGGCGCACGGTCAGGGGCGTGCTTTCATCCCCGTCGTCGGCATCGGTGCAGCTCAGGCCGTAGGCGTAACCGCCGGCCGGAGGCGAGAAGTTCTGGGTGCCGGAGACCGTGGTCTCGCCGCTCCACCCGAGGGTGCCGCCCAGCCTGGTGCAGGTGGAACCGGCCGGCGCGCTCCACTCGATGGTGACGCTGTCACCGCGCATCACCTCGGTCTGCGACACGGTCAGTGTCACTGGCAGCACACCGCCGGTGCCCTGGTCGAGGCGGAAGATGGTGCCCGCATCGGCGACCGTATCGGAGAAGGTCACGCCATAGAGGGAGCCATAGGCGGGCAGCAGGCCGGCCCAGGGAGCCTGCCCATCGGCGGGCGTGCCGCTGAAGGAGTGCAGCAGGCCGTAGGTGCCGTCGGCGCTCATGCGCCAGGCGGTGCCGCGATGCAGGTAGCCACCGGCCTGCGTGGTGCCATAGAAGTTGCCCGCTGCGTCCTGCCGGACTGCCGCGAGCGGATTGGCGCCATCGAACGACGGCCCGCCAAAGGCATGCATCACCGTCAGTTCGCCGTCCGGGGTGATGCGGAAGAAGGTGCCGTGGCCATGCTCGCCACCCTGGTAGGTGGTGCCATAGAAATTGCCGTCGAGCCCCGGCGTGAGGCCGGTGCGCGGATTCGCGCCGGTGGCATTGGTCGCAAGTCCCTGCGAATTGAAGCGCGTCAGCGACGGGAAGGAATAGAGCACTTCCTGCGCGCCGCTGGTGGTGATGCGATAGACCACGCCGCGGTTGTTCGAACCGCCCATCATCGTGGTGCCATAGAGCATGCCGTCGGGCCCGGTCACCAGCGCGCCTTCCGGGTTCTCGCCATTGCCGGCGCTGAAGTTGTGCAGCACCGTGTAGCCGCTGCCGTCGAGGCCGATGCGATAGACCACGCCGGCATCGGAGGTGCCGCCACGGAAGGTGGTGCCATAGAGCTGGCCGTCAGGCCCTTCGGTGACGCCGGTGTAGGGGAAGATGGCGTTCGGCTCGCCGCCGCCGAACTCGTGCAGCACGCTGAAGGTGCTATCGAGTGTCACGCGGAACAGCGTGCCACCGCCCTCTTCGCCACCGAAATAGGTGGTGCCGTACAGCGCACCATCGCTGCCCTGGATCAGCGAGCCATACAGCGTCACGCCCTCGGAGCCATTGCCAGCCAGCGCGTAAAGCGTGGAGACCTCGCCCGCAGGCGTCAGCTTGCCGATGGTGCCGGTGCCATTGCCGCCGGCATAGGAGGCGAAATAGATGTTGCCGTCATTGGCCAGCAGCAGGTCGCTGCGCACGCTGCGCGGCGGCTTCTCGACGTCTTCTCCGGGCGCCGACAGCGGCACCACCGGAATGGCGTTGGCGAACTGGGTCTGGGCCGCCGCAGAGACCGCAGGCCCGGCCAGGCAGGCCAGAGCGAGCGGGAAGATTGCGGCCAGCCGCCGCCATTTGATCAGAATCTGCATGGATCACCACACCCCGGGGTAGCAGGGAATTACAGCACAGGCCCGGCGCCTGCGGGAAGCTTGGCCGCTATCCGTAACTATTCGTAACGCAGCGCGTCGATCGGGGTCAGGTTCGCAGCCTTGCTGGCCGGCAGGATGCCGAACACCATGCCGATCAGCATCGAGAACAGGCAGGCGCCGGCCACGGCCCACCACGGCACCCCCGGCGGCGGGAAATTGGGGATCAAGGCAGCCACCGCATACGCCAGCGAAAAGCCGATGACCATGCCGATCAGCCCGCCGATCACGGCCAGGACCATTGCCTCGATCAGGAACTGCAGCATGATGAAGCGCCGCGGGGCGCCCAGTGCCTTGGCGATGCCGATCTCGCGCGTCCGCTCGGTCACCGACACCAGCATGATGTTCATGATGCCGATGCCGCCCACCAGCAGCGAAATGCCGACGATGCCGGCCACCACGGCGGTGATGGTGCCGGTGATGGTCTTGAAGGTGTTGATGAAGGTGTCGGCCGATTCGACGCGGAAATCATCCGGGTCACCGGGCGCAAGGCCATGCGCGCGGCGGATCACCGCGCTCACCTGCTGCTTCACGTTCTCGACCAGGTTGGGATCATCGACGGTGAACGTGACCGAGAAGTCCGGCCGTGCCACCGCCGTGCCGAATGCCAGTGCGGTCTGGTAGGGCATCACCAGGAAGGCATCCTGGTTGAAGCCGAACACCTCGCCGCGCGACTCCATCACGCCCACCACCTTGAACCACTCGGTGCCGATCTGCACGAACTCGCCCTCGGGGCGCTCGGGCAGGTTCAGGTCCTTGCGGATCTGCTCGCCCAGCACCACCACTCGACGGCGGCTCTCATCGTCGCTGGGCGTCAGGAAGCGGCCGCTCTTCGGATACAGCTGCTGCACATCCATCAGCCCTGCGGTGGTGCCGATGAACTGGCCCGCGGCCGAATAGGCGCCATAGGTCGCCTGGCCCACCGGCAGCTGGATCGTCGGCGTCAGGTTCGAGATGCCGTCGATGCGATAGCGCAGCTCGTCGACGTCGGTGAGGCGCAGGCGGTTGAACTGGCCGCGCATCTGGTCTTCGGTGGGCGTGTAGGCACGCAGTGTCAGCGTCGAGGAGCCCAGCCCCTGGAACTGCTGAGTGATGGAGCTGGACATGCCCTGCATCAGCGCGATCACGCAAATCACCGAGGCCACGCCGATGATGACGCCCAGCATGGTGAGGAAGCTGCGCATGCCATGCGCGCGGATCGCCGCCAGCGCCGAGCGCAGGCATTCCTGGATGGCATACAGCAGGCGGCGCGAGCTGCCCGCATCTTCGAGCACCAGGTCCCCGGCGCTCACTGGCGCACATCCTCGAGGATGCGCCCGTCGCGCAGGCGCACCTGCCGTGCGCAGTTGGCCGCCACGCCCGGGTCGTGCGTGACGATGACCACGGTCTGCCCCTCGGCATGCAGCTGCTTGAACAGGTCGATGATCTCGCGCGCGGTGCGGCTGTCGAGGTTGCCGGTGGGCTCATCGGCCAGCAGCAGCTCCGGCCTGCCGACCAGCGCGCGGGCCACCGCGACGCGCTGGCGCTGGCCGCCGGACATCTCGTTGGGCCGATGGCCGGTGCGGTCGGCAAGACCCACGCGCGCCAATGCGGCGCGCGCATGCTCGCGCCGCTTCGACGGCGCGATGCCGCGATAGATCAGCGGCTGGGCCACATTGTCGAGCGCGGTCATGCGCGGCATCAGGTAGAAGTTCTGGAACACGAAGCCGATCTTGCGGTTGCGCACCGAGGCCAGCTGCTCCTCGTCGAGCCCGGCCACCTCCTCGCTGTCGAGGCGGTAGCGCCCCGAAGTGGGCGTGTCGAGGCAGCCGAGGATGTTCATCATCGTGGACTTTCCCGAGCCGGATGCGCCGGTGAGCGCGAGGAACTCATTGCGCCCGATGGTCAGGTCGACATCGCTCAGCGCCGGGTAGGCCACGCCTCCCAGCTGATAGATCTTGGTGATGCCGCGCAGCTCGATCACGGGGACTCGGCAGGTGCGGAGCCGCCCTCGCCCGTGCCCGCTGCAGCGGGTGCGGCAACCGGCCCATCGACCGCTGCGGACAGCGCCTCGACCGCGTCACCATCGCGCAGGAAGCGCAGCTCGCGCGCAGGACCGATGGCAATGCGCGCGCCGGCGGCCAGGCCACCCTGCACTGCAATCCACGCATCATCGGCAATGCCCACCTCGACGGGTCGCCGCACCGCGCGACCGTCCTCGATCACGAACACGCTGGCACGCGCGCTCTGCTGCGGATTGTCCGGTTCCTCATAGCGCACGGCCTGCACCGGCACTGCCACCACCGGACGCGCGTCGCTGGTGCGGGTGGCAATCTCCGCGCGGCAGCTCATGCCGGTGTGGAATCTCAGATCCGCAGTCGCATTGAGGCGGATCTTTACCGGATAGCTCTTGCCCTGCCCCTGCACCTGGCGCGGTGACACCGCCACGGTCTCGACCACGCCTTCCCAGGATTCATCCGGGAAGGCGGCCGGCACGATCTTCGCAGGCTGCCCGGGAACCACGCGCGCAACGTCGGTCTCGTTGACGTTGACCTCGGCATACATGTTGGAGGTATCGGCGATGGTGAGCAGGTCGGAACCGGCGATGCTGGTGGCGCTGGGGACCGCGGTCTCGCCCACCTCGATGACCAGCTGCGTGACGCGCCCGTCGATGGGTGCGCGCAGCACGGTCTTGGCCAGCTGCTCGCGCGCCTGGTTCAGCTGCGCCTCGGTCTGCGTGGCCATTTCCATCGAGCTGTTGAGTTCCACGCGCGCCTGGTCGCGCTGCGAGCGCACCTCGTCGTAGGTGTTGGCATCGATGACGCCGGACTGGCGCAGCTGCTGGTAGCGGCCCCACTTGGTCTCGATGGTCTCGGCGCCGACGCGCGCGCGCTCGATGGCCAGCCGCGACTGGCGCAGGCCGGCCTCCAGCGCATCGACCTGCGCCTGCAATGTGGCCGGATCGAGCCGCAGCAGCACGTCACCCTGCTTCACCGTGTCGCCCTCCTTCACATAGAGGGACTGCACGCGACCCATCACCTCGCTGCGCATGCTGATCTCGGTCTGGTAGGTGAGGCTGCCGGACGCGAGGATGGTGGGCGTGATCACACGCTCCTCGACGGTGGCCAGCTCCAGGCGCTTCACCTCGCCGCCGCGCTTCTGCACGACCACCAACAGCACGATTGCCGCGACTACCGCGACCAGGATCAGGATCTTGCCGCCACGGCTCATGTCTACCTCAGCGCGAAAAAGGCCCAGATGCCGTAGATCAGCAGATACGGCAGGGCGGTGAAGAGGATGCTGAACAGCCAGCTGCGGTTCGACCACACGCGCACGCCGACCGCGGCGAGGTAGAGCGAGAGGAACAGCACCAGGTTCAACGAGGTGAACAGCGTGAACCCGGGTTCACCCTGCTCGCGGTGGAACAGCAGCGCATTCAGCGACAGCGGCTGCAGGTCGGCCTGGCTGATCTGCGTGGAGCCTGCGCTGAGCAGCACTACCGCGGAAGCCAGCAGCGTCAGCAGCGTGGGCATGGTGGTCCAGGCGGCCAGCGCCAGCCAGTGGCGGAAGCTGCGCTCCACGGCGGTGACCTTGCCGGCCAGCGAGTAATACAGCGCCGTGACCAGCAGGACCACCGGCAGCACCACCAGTGTGCCCATCGTGCCGATCACCACGTTGAGGCCGCGCCGCGAGGCGGCATCGCGCCCCATGCGCTCGATCTCGGCCGAGGTCATGCCCTGCGCCAGCGGATTGTTGCGCAGCTGCTGGTCGGTCAGCCATTCCAGATCGACGATCGAGGTGTACCAGGCGTTGATGGCCGCAGTGGCCAGCGTCAGCAGCAGCAACGGCCACCAGAAGCGCGGCCGCGCATCCAGTTCGACGAATGCCTTGCGCGGCTCGAATGCCAGCGCCTGCAGCATGCCGGTGTTGTTCATGGCGCCAGATTCCCCTCTTGCGGCCGTCTTCGCGATCTGCCCGGATAGTCCGGGGTACGCCTGCTTTCTTACAGCCTGAACCGGGCATTGTAAGGACTGGCGCAGTCCCGGGACTATCCTTTGCCAATGGAACCTCCGGATCGCGAGCGCCGCTTTCTGGCCCTGCTCAACGCCAACCTGCCTGCGCTCGGACGGCTGGCGGGCAGTTATGTCCGCAACAACGCCGAGCGCGAGGACCTGCTGCAGGACATCGCGCTGGCGCTGTGGCAGGCACTGCCGCGCTTCCGCGGTGAAAGCTCCGAGAGGACATTCTTGTTCCGCATCGCCCACAACCATTGCATCGACCACATCACCCGGCGCCGACCGATGGCCTCGCTGCAGGAGCTGCAGATCGATCCGGCGGATGGCGCCGCCCCGATCGAGACCCGCCTCAACGAGCAGCAGGACTCGGTGCGCCTCACCGAGGCGGTGCGGCAGCTGCCGATGATCCAGCGCCAGGTGGTGGTGCTGGCACTGGAAGACATGGACTACGCCGAGATCGCCCAGGTGCTCGGCATTACTGAAAACAACGTGGGTGTCCGCCTCAATCGTGCGCGCGCGACCCTGCGTGGACTGATGGGAGAATGCGCATGAACGCCCAACCGGATTTCGGCGCGCTGAAGCGCCAGTGGCAGTCCGCCGCGCCGCCGCTGCCCGACATCGCGGCGCTGCGCGAACGGGTCAGCGCCGACACGCGCGCCCACTGGTGGGCAGTGGGGGTGGTCACCGCGATGACGGCGGTCATCCTGCTGATGTCGCTGGCCTATGCGCTGCGCAGCAGCGACCCGGCCGCATGGCTGAGTTTCGGCTTCTCCACCCTGTTTGCCACGCTGGTGTGGTCGGTGGCGCTGTGGTTGTCGCGCGGCACCTGGCGGGCGCGCGATGACAGCGTCGCCGCGGCGATCGAGGTGTCGATCCGCCGCTGCCATTCGATGATGCTGGCGGCACCGGTGGGCATCGCGCTTTACATGCTGGGCCTGGTGGGCTCGCTGGCCTGGAAGGACCGCCTGTTCGGGGTGGACTGGTCCACCGTAATGGGCACCCCGGCGATGATCCTCGCCGGCTGGATCGGCGCGCCGCTGTATGCCGCCGGCATGCTGTGGAATGCCCGCCGGCAGCGGGCAAGGCTGAAAGTGCTGCGGGAACTGAAGCGCCAGCTCGTCGAAGGCTGACAGCGACCGCGCTTGGGGTTAGGCTCGGGCGTGATGCCAGTCCCGTGGAAACAGCTGATCATGTTCACCCCGCAGATCATCGATCTGTCGCGGGACCTCCTGAAGCGCGCCCGCGGCGACAAGCCCGGCGAGGGCACGCTGGTGCGGGCCGACGATCCTTCCGACATCGGCCAGCGCGTGACCGCACTGGAAGAGAACGAGCGGCGTCAGGCCGAACTCGTCGCGCGCATGGCCACGCAGCAGGCGGAGCTGTCGCGCGCCGTGGTGGCGTTGCATCGGCGCCAGCGCTGGCTGATCGCCATCATCATTGCGCTGGGCATCATCCTGGCCTGGCAGGTGATGGCCAGCATCATGATGCGCTGACGGCTCAGCGCAGCTTGTCGAGCAATCCCTTCTTCGCCAGGTCCGCCGCATAGATGTCGGGCGTGATCGCCGCCGTGGCGATGCGCCGGCCCTCGGGCACCGGTTCCTGCGAGAAGGAGTGGAGCAGCAGCGTCACCCGCTCGCGCACCGCCGGCTCGAACTCCGCATGCGTGAGGATGTACAGGTCGTTGCGGCGGATGCCCTCCAGCACCAGGCGGCCGGCGTCCATCGGATCCATCGCCACGGCCATGATGTCGATGGGCGGCGCGCCGGGCTTCAGCGGCGGCGGCTTCACTTCGCCGCGCGCGCCATGCGTGGCCGGGCGATTGCGCTCCACATCGAAGATGCTCGAGCGCACCAGCCCCGGGCAGAACACCGACACGCCGATGTTGCGGCCCTCCATCTCGGTGCGCAGCGATTCCATCATGCCCACCACCGCGAACTTCGCCGTGGCATAGACGCCCAGCGTGCCGGCGACGATGCCGGCCGATGACGAAGTGGACACGATCTGCCCGCCCTGCCCGTGCGCCAGCATGCGCGGCAGGAAGGTGCGCACGCCGTTGAACACGCCATTGATGTTCACGTCCAGCGCCCAGTCCCAGTCCTGCCAGCTCACCTCGGTGAGCGTGACGGGCAATCCGATGCCGGCGTTGTTGACCAGCAGGTGCACCGGCCCGAACAGCCGCTCGGCCTCATCGGCCGCACGCGGCATCGCCTCGCGGTCGGTGGTATCCAGGTGGATGGCGTGCACGCCCGGATTGCCGGCCGGGAACGAGGCCAGCGCCGCGTCGCGGTGCGCCGCGTTCTTGTAGGTAAACACCACCTTCATGCCTGCCGCCGACAGCGTCCGCGCGATGCCGAGGCCGATGCCGCTGGACCCCCCGGTGATGAAGGCGGTCCTGCCCGCCACCTCGGCGAGCGGTGTCTGGACTGCCGGAACGGCTGTGCGCATGGCTTCCCCCTTCCCTGGCTGGCATTTGGATATCAGCGAAGCATTGATTCTGCCGCCCCTTATGCGTGAGCAGCAACAATAAATGGGTTGTGACCGGCCCGGGGGATCACGGATGCTGCGCGGCCCCTTATGCAAGACACCCGCGCAGAAATTTCACCGGAGGAGATCGAGCGCGCGCATGCCGAGCTGGGGCTGCCCCCGGTCGAGGACGAAGTCGCCCTGGCGGGCAAGTCACCGCTGCTGCAGGTGGTCACCTATGTGGTGATGGCCGTGCTGCTGGCGTTGGCCGGCTACCTGCTGTTCCTGCTGTTCGGCGTCGAGCACCAGCGCTCGGCCACGCAGATCGTGTCGGATACGCTGCACGATCCTGCCTTCTGGGCGGCCGTCGGCGTGGGACTGCTGGCGCAGATGATCGACGGCGCGCTGGGCATGGCCTATGGCGTCACCGCGAGCAGCTTCCTTCTGGCCAGCGGCGCCACCCCGCTGACCGCCAGCGGCGCCACCCATCTGGCCGAGGTGTTCACCACCGGCATCTCCGGGGTGTCGCACCTGCAGATGGGCAATGTGAACAAGAAGCTGTTCCTGAGCCTGGTGATCCCCGGCGTGACCGGCGGACTGATCGGCACCTATGTGCTGGGCAACATCGATGGCGCACTGCTGAAGCCCTGGATCAGCGGCTACCTGCTGCTGATGGGCCTTTATGTGCTGTCGAAGGCGTTCCGCAAGATCGTGCTGGTGAAGACCGACGTGCGGCCCTCGCGGGTTGCGCCGCTGGCGCTGTTCGGCAGCTTCATGGACACCACCGGCGGCGGCGGCTGGGGACCCATCGTCGCCACCTCGCTGGTGGGCGCCGGCCACGACCCGCGCACCACCATCGGGTCGGTGAATTTCGCCGAGTTCTTCCTGACCGTGGCCGTGTCGGCGGCGTTCTTCTCCATCCTGGATTCCAGCATCTGGCTGACCGTGGCGGGCCTGGTGCTGGGCGGCATGTTCGCCGCCCCGTTCGCCGCGTATGTGACGCGGCATGTGAAGACGCGCAATCTGCTGGTGCTGGTGGGCGTGCTGATCAGCGCGATCAGCGGCTATACGCTGTATACGTCGCTGGCCGGCTGATATTCTTTGCGGAACGGTCGCTGAGCCTTGCCGCCCGCGATTCGGGCGCGGGTGTAGTTCAATGGTAGAACTGCAGCTTCCCAAGCTGCTAACGTGGGTTCGATTCCCATCACCCGCTCCAGATTTGCAAGTCTTTGCCTGCTGGCCACTGCACTACTTTAATCAGTAAAGTGGTGTAACGTCGCAGGATGCGCCCACCTTCCGCCGGCCAACGCCCGTTCGCAATCCAATGGGAAGACCTTCCTTGGAACCAGGATCCCGACAGATCCCTGCCGCGCAGTCAACGCGAGGCCGCGCGGGGCCCCTACCGGGCAGCCATCCCGGCCAGCATCCGGGATGCGGCCGTCCAGGCATCCACTGCCATCCTGGCCGAAGCCGAGGATGCCATCCGCGAAATCACCCGCTTCGATGCCGAAGCCGCGTCGATGACAGCCTGGCGCACGACCGACGCGGGCAAGTCCTTCGCGGGGAAAATTGCGCCACTCGACTCAGTCCTGCTGCGAGCCGAATCTGCTTCGTCTTCGCAGATCGAGGGCGTGACGGCCGGCGCGAAGGCGCTCGCCCTGGCAGCCCTCAGCGAACCCACCGGGCGCAACGCCCAACTGGTGATCGCGAATGTCGCAGCCATGCGCAAGGCCATCGAGCTGGCAGACGACATCAGCGTGGAAGCCATCCTCGGTGTCCATGAAGCCCTGCTGCAGGGACACGCCGGCGCAGCTCCCGGCAGGTTCCGTGACGTCCAGATGTGGATCGGCAGCAATGCCTCGACACCGCACACGGCCTCATTCGTGCCGCCCCATCACGGCAGGATTGCCCAAGGCATGGATGACCTGCTCCGGTTCGTCCGCCGCACCGACCTGCCGCTGTTGCCACAGGTAGCCATTGCCCACGCGCAGTTCGAGACGATCCACCCTTTCGACGATGGCAATGGCCGGGTGGGGCGCACGCTGGTCCATGCGATGCTGCACCATGCGGGTGTGACACGCCGCCTGACGGTGCCGCTGTCAGCGGGCCTGCTCGCCAACACAGCGCACTATTTCGATGCCTTGAGCAAGTATCGTGACGGTGAGATTGAACCCATCATCACGCAGTTTGCCGCCGCAAGCTTTCGCGCCGTGGACAACGGGCGCAGGCTGGTCGGTGATCTGGATGCCATTTTCCAGGATTGGTCGGACCGCCTGGCTTCACGGCAGGGATCGGCGGCGCGACGATTCCTGCCATACCTCCTGAACCAGCCGGCGATCCTTGTCCCGCATGTTCAACAGGTGCTGGGGGTGGCGTTGTCCGCCGCACAGCGCGCCGTGGAGCAACTCTCGGAAGCGGGAATACTGGAACAGGCCGGCGCCGGCCGGCGCAACCGGATCTGGATTGCGCCGGAGGTCATCGCCGCACTCGACGCGTTCGCGGCGCGCGCCGGGCGGCGGACCTGAGGCTGGCAAGGCAACTTGCCGGAAGGTCTAAAGCGCCAGCGCTTCCTTCAGCACCGAATCATCGATCAGCTTCGCCAGCTCCTCGCGGCTGCGCGGCTCGCGGTTCATGTTCTTCGCCACCCACTCTTCTTCCGTCTCGAGCACATCGAGCATGTCCGGGATGATCTGCACCGGGAATTCCATCTCCGGCCAGCCCCAGCCGATCTGCTCGTGGGTGTACTTGGTGACGCTGGAGACATGCGGCCAGTACTGCTCCGGATCTTCCTTCAGCGCGGCAGTGGCATCGGCCACGGCGCGCACGAAGGCGACGATGGAACGGCGCTTGGCAGGATCAGCCAGGTCCGGCGCGCGGGCGTGCAGGTTGAACACTTCGCGATAGACGCTGCGATCCTGCAGCACGATGGCATCGTCACCCAGCTTGTGGATGGCGTCCTCCGGCTCCGGCTCCCAGATCGAGATCACGTCCACCTCGCCCTTCTGCAGCGCGTCGGACATCTGGTCGATGCTGGCCAGCACGTTCTCGGCGCGCGGCAGCGGCACGATGGTGACGTCCTCCTCGGTGAGGCCCGCGCTGCGCAGCATCGCGACGAGGTAGTAATGCGCCGAGGTCATGCGCGGGGTCATGATGCGCTTGCCCTTGAGATCGGCCATCGAATTGATGCCGGCGGACTTGCGACCGACGAGGCGATAGAAGCTCTCGGTCACCGTCATGATGATGCGCAGGTCCGGATTGCGGATCGACTCGCGCAGCAGCTGCGTCTCGGCATTGGTGGCAAGGTCCGCGGCGCCGGAAGTGATGCGCGGGATGCCGCCCTCGTCCACGTTGATCTGCGTGGGATAGAAGCTGTTCGCGGCCACCAGCACGGGCGAGAGTTCGATCCAGTAGCTGCCGGAGACCGTGATGGGGACCAGCGGCTCCTGCGGTGCTTCGGGCGGGGCCTCATTGGAAGAGCAGGACTGCAGCAGCAGGCCGGCAGCGGCCAGCAATGTCAGGCGGGAGAGACGGGAAAGCAGGGGGCTGGTTTTCTTCATGAGCCATCCATTGGTCGGCGACGGGAATGCCGGGCACGCCGGAGCGGCCACGACGCGGTGCAAGCTAACACTAGAGAAGCTTCGCAGCAGAAGTTGCGCCTGCCGGAGCTATCACTGGCGCAAAACGGAAGCCACCCGGTCCGCCGGGCATTCTGTTCGAAAGCCGCAATCGATGCGGGCGGTTGCCGTACCACCGCCGCCGCGGGCAATCTGCGCACCAGGGGCGGCCAGGGATGACGGACGGACAGTGAGTGACACACCCTTCTGCGGCCGCGAGGCCGAACTGGTTGCATTGCTTGCTGAATGGGACGCCGCCTCGAGGCAATCGCGGCCGCGCGCGGTCGCGGTGCTGGGTGAACCGGGTCTCGGCAAGACGCGCCTGATGCAGGCCTTCTTTGGTGCGCTTGCGGCCCGTGCTGGTGGTGGCTACTGGCCACCCGTGCTTGGCCGGCTGGGCAACAACCTGCAGGTCAATCCAGAGGCCGACCCGGCGCGCAGCGGTGCACCGCCCTTCCTCTGGTGGGGACTTCGGCTGGTGGATCCGCTGGTGCCCAACTCGATCGGCGCCGGCGTGTTGTCCGCCGGCGTCGAGAATCACCTGAAGCCCCAGCTGGCGCATTTCCAGCATCAACAGCGGCGCCGCGAACGCCGCAGCGAGGCACTGGCGATCGGAAAGGGGGCCATGCTCGACATCGCCATCGACTTCATCCCTTTCGCCGGACTGGTGAAGACACTGGGCGAGGCCGGCAGCGACCTGCACCGCCTGTTCCGGAAGAGCGGCGCGTGCAGCTCCAGCGCTTCCTCGCGGCGCAACCGCAGATTCACTGAACCTGCGGATTGCTGGCGAAGTCAGAGCAGCGTGGTTTCGAGCCGCCGCTTTCGGTCTTCCCAATCGGGCAGGATCTTGCCGAGCAAACGGTAGTACCGCGGGTCATGATCCCGGTGAAGGATATGACAAAGCTCATGGATCATGACGTACTCGATACAGCCGCGCGGCGCTCCGAGCAGCTTCAGGTTCAACGTGATGGTTCCAGCCGGAGACAGACTTCCCCAGCGAGACTGCATGGTCCGGACGATCAGGCGGGGGCGCTCGACACCGGAGAGCCGGGGCAGGCAGGATGTCAGCACCTCTCCGAACACCTCTCTTGCCCTTCCCAGGGACCAGCGATGCAGCAGCGCCTTCACCTGCGCCGGACTCGTAGCGCCGGTGACACGCAAATGACCCCGGGACAATGCCACCGCAGGTCGACCTGGCTCCAGCTTCAGACGGTACTGGCGTCCCAGATACCGGTGTGACTCGCCGCTCACGTACTGCCGCTTTGGGGTTCGCGGCCGGTAGCCTTCGAACTCGGCCAGTTGCCGACTGATCCAGCCGGCCCGCTTCTGCACGCGCTCGGCAATCAGCTGCCCGGAACAGCCTGCCGGCGCCCGCACCAGCACGCGGCTGTCAGGATGGACCTCGATGGCCAGCGTACGGCGCGAAGCCAGGAAGAGCACTTCGTACCGGATGGTCTCGCGGCCCCAGGTGAGCGTGCCGACCATGGCTTACACCTCCATCCGATGCCTGGCCAGCTGCATCGTGCGGGCGATGATCTCATCCATCTCTGCAGTGGTCAGCGCGATCTGTCGCTTGCCCTTCACCTCGTCATACAGGTAGTCGTCGATCTCGTTCATGGTGCTGCGCTGGGCATCCAGATCGTCCCAGTAGCCCACCTTGCGGTTGCGCCGGAAGATGTTCCAGATGGCCTGCGCCGTCGCCGCACCCGCGGTACGGGCCTGCTCTGGATCAGAAACGTGGGCTGTGACGAATGGCACCAGCAGTCCATAGACCGCAGCCGCATCCGCGTCACCGGCCAGCGATGACGGCAGATCATCACCCTTGCGCGACACCACCGCCTCGCGGATCTCCGTGACCCGCTGCAGGTACTCCAGGTCAGACAGCCGTTTCGCGCGGTAGTCGTCGATGGCCTGCTGGATCAACTTCGAGAACTTCTCGTAGAACGCGGGGTCCTTCTCCAGGTGCTCGCTGATGGCCCGCTTGGTGGCATGGGCAATCATGTCGGCCTTGGCGCCCAGGTGCCTGCCGCCACCTGCACCCTGCTCCTCCACCACCTTCTGGAAGGCAGCCTCGTCAAAGATGTTCACGGGTGCATTGAGCTGCACCACTTCGGAGGCCGAGATGTGGGTGTCGAGCAGCTTCTGGATACGGGGCTCGAAATCACGGTAGTCCACGGACTCCGCATATCGCAGCTTTACGGCGGCCTTCAGGTTCATGAACCGCTTGAGATCATTGCGGTACGTGCGCTGCTTCGGCTCAGGGGTTTCGGTGATGAAGCGTTCGCTGGAAAGGGCGATCGCCAGTGTCTTGGCGAAGGCGGTCAACCGCCCGTAGAACGCGGCACGGATCTTCTCGTCCGCCAGCAACTGCTCAAAGGCCTCTTCGTCCTGCCGGTTCTTCACCGCCTTGAACAGGTCCCAGAGCTCGGCATGACGCTGGGGGAGCGCCTTCACCTGGTCATGGATGGAAGCCAGCGCGCCCCTCAGGTCTGCCGCATCGAAGCCGTCCAGCGCGCTGTAGGTGGTCAGCGCCTGGTCCAGCTCTCCCAGCACACCCACGTAGTCGATGATGTACCCGAACTCCTTGGTCCGGCTTCCGGACTCGTCCTCGTAAAGACGGTTCACCCGGGCGATGGCCTGCAGCAGAGTGTGGTCCTTCAGCCGGCGGGTGAGGTACAGCACCGTATTGCGCGGCGCATCGAAGCCGGTCAGAAGCTTGTCGACCACGATCAGGATCTCCGGCTCGTCACCGTTCTTGAAGGCATTGATGATGTTCTTGTTGTAGTCCTCTTCGGAGCCGTGGCGCTTCATCATGCGTTGCCAGAAGGCCACCACCGCATCGGAAGATTCCTCTGCGTCCACCTCGTCGAAGCCCTCGCGCTCGTCGGGCGGCGAGATGATCACTTCGCTGGTGACCGCGCCGAGCTCATCCAGGAACGCCTTGTAGCGCAGCGCGGCAGCCTTGTTGGGCGCCACGAGCTGCGCCTTGAAGCCCGTTCCCTGCCAGTTCTGGCGGAAGTGCTCGCTGATGTCAAAGGCGCGCATGTAGATCACCTGCTCTGCCTTGTTCAGCATCTCGGCGCGGGCGTACTTGCGCTTCAGGTCGGCCTTCTGCTCCAGCGTCAGCCCCTGGGTGTGGCGCTCGAACCAGGTGTCGATGGCGCCCTGGTTCTGCTCCAGCTCCACCATACGCCCCTCGTAGAGCAGCGGCACGATGGCGCCGTCGGCCACGGCCTGGTCGATGGCGTAGGTGTGGATCACCCCGCCGAAGCGGGAAACATCGCTCTTCTCGCGGGTCAGCAGCGGCGTGCCGGTGAAGCCGATGTAGCAGGCATTGGGGAACATCTGGCGCATGCGTGCCGAGTAGCTGCCGAGCTGGGTGCGCTGGGTCTCGTCCACCAGCACGAAGATGTCGGGCGAGGCGTCGGTGAACTTCTTGTGAGCCAGAGCCTTGTCGAACTTGTGCACCAGAGTGGTAATGATGTGCGCCTTGCCGTCGGAGACCAGCTCCAGCAGATGGCGGCCGCTTTCGGCGCGGTCGGGCGAGAGGCCGCAGGCCGCGAAGGTGTTGCCGAGCTGCTTGTCCAGATCGACCCGGTCCGTCACCAGCAGGATGCGCGGATTGCGCAAGGCGGGCTCCAGCGCCAGCGCGCGGGCCAGCATCACCATGGTCAGCGATTTGCCGGAACCCTGCGTATGCCAGATGATGCCGCCACGACGGCGCCCGCTGGCATCCTTCTGGCGTACACGCGCCAGCACTTCGCGGATGGCGAACACCTGCTGGTAGCGGGCGATCTTGCGCAGGCCGCCGTCGAACACCGTGAAGGCCCAAGCCATCTCCAGAAGGCGTTCCGGACGGCACAATGCATGGAGCACCCAATCCTGGGTCGTCACCTGCCGTTTGACGAGATAGGGGGCCGGGTCCTCGCGCACGCCCAGCTCGGCGAACGCCAGATCGAACATCGAGGCCTTGACCGATTCCGGCAGCCGCTGGTTGAGCAGGGGCGCGACCTCGCTGCTGTCGATCTCCTCCTTCCACTTCGACCAGAACTTAGCGGGCGTGCCTACAGTGGCGTAACGGGCTTCGTTCTTGTTCACCCCCAGCAGCATCTGCGCATAGATGAACAAGCGCGGGACGTACTCATCGCGCTGGTTGCGGATGGTCTGGGAGACAGCGTCGGCCACGTCGATGCGGGGTGACTTGCACTCGATCACGGCAAAGGGGATGCCATTGACGAACAGGACGATGTCCGGCCGGCAAGTGTCCGTGCTGCGCGTGCGCTCCACGGGGAACTCCGGGGAGACGTGGTAGACATTACCGGAGGGGTTGCGCCAATCGACGTAGTTGAGCGTGAAGCTCTTCTGGTCGCCTTCTACGGACTGCTCCAGCGCCACACCGAGGGTCAGCAGGTCATAGATCGCCTCGTTTGTCTTCAGGAGGCCGTCGTACTTTACGTTCTTCAGGCGCTGGATGGCGCTCTGGATGTTCTCCTCGCTGAAGAGGTAGGTGCCGCCCTTGTGCTGAATGCGGTTGAGCTTCTTCAGTTGCTCGCGCAGGATCTCTTCCAGGAACACATTGCCGGGCTTGCCGCCACGGGCAGCCAGTGCATCGGCCGGCGTGAGGTAGTGGTAGCCGAGGTTGATAAGCACCTGGAGGGCCGGGAGCTGGGAGAGGAATTTTTCGTCGAAGCGAAAGCTGTGCATGGCTACACTCCCCGGACGCGCGCGCCAGCTTCCACCTTGTCGATGATTGCCTTGACGCAACTGTCGATGGTGGCTCCGTCCTGGAAGTCCGCCGGGGCGGCCAATGTTGCCCGACCATCCGTGACGAGCTGTTCGGCGTGCTTCTTCACGCCTCGCTTTTCCCCGTTGAAAACGGCGATGGAATGACCGCCCTGATCCTTGGCCAGCCGCATGCAGGGTATGTCCGTTTCGCCGTCACCGATAAAGATCATGTTTTCGAAGGGCACCGGGCGTTGTTCCTTCGGCACGAACTTGTTGATCACCGAGTTGTCGTGCACATCCAGGCTGCCCTTGTTGATGCGGAACAGGTACTGGGTCTTGGTGGTGTAATTGACCGCCAGCGCTGGCCAGCACGCGACGCCGTTGTGGTCGAACATGAAGCCAGAGGCATAGACCTTCCTGAACTCCTTGAAGATCGGTGTGCCTTCGACCATCTCGCGGATACCGGAGGAGATGATGTAGTGCTCGACCCGGATGCCCTTGTTCTTGGCATAGGCATTGATGCGCTTGAACCAGTCCGAGACGCCCGGGAACAGCGCGATGTTGGCTCCGAATTGCTTGAAGTCGGATTTGTGGACGCGAATGTCCGCCTTGTCTGCCTGGCGCAACATGGCCCACATATAGGCAAGGATTTGATCCATCTCATGCTTCCGGGCGATTTCGTTCACCGATGTCCAGAACTCCCTGGACATCATGTTCAAGGCAGGGATGAAGTCATACTCCTGCATGTTGCCGGGCGCGAGCGTGCCGTCGAAGTCGTAGGCAATCGCCATGGGGATGAGCTTCTTAGGCATCTGCGGTCACCTCGGTCTCTTGGGAGATTGCCAAGCGCCATTGCCCGGTCAGCAACTTCTGCATTAGGCCACGCTTCTGGTTTTTCATCGCTGCGAGTTGGCCGCGCAGTAAGGCGAGTTCTTGCTTCGCGGCTCCCAGTACCCTGACCACACGCTCCTGCGCGCCAAGCGGTGGCACAGGCATCTTCATCGCGAAGAAATCTTCGGCAGTGATGTTCAGCAAGCCGTGGTTGCGCGCGCCTTCTTGTGCCACTTGATATATCTGGTGATTAAATCCACCGGCCTCGCAGAAGAAGGCGAAATAGTCGCTGATTGGTGCCTTGCCTTCTTCGAGTTCGAAACACAGGTATAGGGTGGAGACTATGCCCTCCTCGTACGCATCAAGCCGTTTGATTGCGCCAAGCGGATACCCGGCTGAAGAGCTCTTGTTGTAGGCGTACTCTCCGCGCTTGAGTAGCGTGTAGTGCTCGGCCTTGTCAGCGGCAATGCGTTTGCCAAAGTAGCGTGACTGACTCACCAGGCCTTCGGCGCCTGAAATCGTGAGCGGATGGCCATCACCTTCGACGTTCTTGCGTGTGACCCGGCGGGTAAACTCCGATAATCGGCGCCGCAGGAAGGAGCTCGTGCGAAAGGCCCGCTGCATGAGCGCCTTGCATGAACGCTCCTTTGCCGCGATCAGCTGTTCGGTTGTCTGGATGGCGATGTCTTGCGTTGTCAGTAGCTCAGCAATGTACTTCTGTGTTTGGCGAGTGTTAGGCAGAAAGAGCCTGAGCCGCTTGACGTCGCGAATATTGATGCCTTTCACGGCTTGGCCGACTATGTGATCCCGCATCTGAACCTGTAGTTCATCACTTTGTAGTGCCTGGTATACATATGCGCGCGTCTCTGAGCAGGAGATTCGGATTCGCGCTGTATCTTGGGTGATGTTTGCGCCAGTTAGTTCATTCGGCACGACCCCAAGGCGGCCAACGGTCCCCCGGATCGACAGCAGTATGTCACCCCCTTTTAAGCGTGAGCGCTGGTACTTGGCATCAATGTACGGCGATGTTTTCAGCAATCCAGTTGTGCGAATGCCACCTTGTGCTATGTCCCTCACCTTGATTACGGGGACGCCATCATCAACATGATCACCCGGCAAGACGATCCCGTA
>CAYQJU010000037.1:0-25554 GCA_964417875.1 uncultured Steroidobacteraceae bacterium | reverse complement strand
CCTTCTCGATCTTGAACACCTCGGCGATCTGCCAGGTGTGCGGCTGCACCGGGCCCGCCACGATGTCGCGGCCATCCGCCGACTTGAACTTGCGCGTCTCGCCGGCGGAGTGATCGAAGAAACCGAACGCGAACACGATGCCGCGCTCCTGGTCGATGGCGACGAAGCGGCGGTCGCGGATGCGGTTCACGAACGCCATCAGGCCTGACTCGAACTGCTCGGTGCAGGTCCACTGGCCCGAATAGCCGGTGGCGGTGCGCGGATCGGGACGGGTCTGGCCCGGCGGCGTCGGCGCCAGCGTGGCCTGGCCACCGTTCTCGTGCCGCAGGCAGTCGGGCGTGAAGGGATAGTCACCCTTGCCGTCGTTCTTCTGCAGGCCAGTGAAGTACTTGTCGCCCTGGATCACAAGCTCGGTGCGCGACAGCCGCTCGTTCTGCGGAATGTCCTGCAGGTACAGCGGATGCGTGGCCATCGAGTCGACGCGGCTGTAAGTGCGGTTGTGCGCCTCGCCGGTCTCGTTGGGGAAGCGGAACACGATCTGCTCGATCTCGGTGATCTGCTGGTCGCGCACACGCAGGCGCAGCGAGATCAGCGAGCCGTTGAACTGCGAGGCCTCGCGATGATCTTCCTGGATGGTGGCCAGCACGGCCACCGAACCGGCCGGCACGTCGGTGACGAAGAGGCGGTAATTGCCCTTGGCCTTGGCGGTGTTCCAGAGTCCGTCGCCAATCAGCAGGCGCTGCCCGTCCTCGGTGAAGCGCACATTCGGCGACAGCGGAATGGCCGAGGGATTGTTGGCGATCACGGCGTCGAAATAACGCTCGACCATGCCTTCGAGGCAGGCGCGATCGCAGGATGGAGCTGCGGCGTTGGCGTGGACGGCAGCCAGGGCCAGCGTGGCCCCGGCCAGGGAAAGCAGCGCGCTCTTCTTCATGACACCCCCGGTTCTTTGTAGGGGGATTCTGCCCCAACGCGCCATGCCGGCGCCATCAGGTGCGCGATCCGGTGGCCTCAGAAGGCAGGAGCTGCCCGGGCAGCTGCCGCCTTCAGCGCCTGCGCATCCTCGGCGGTGAGGCGGCGATCCGCGACCGCGGCATCAATGGCGCCGCGATAGCGCTCCAGCCACGCGGTGCGCGATCCATACAGCTCGCGCAGCTGGTCGGGGCTGAAGGGCTGGCGCACGCCGGTCAGCGCGCAGGCCGCGCGCGCGCGGTCGGTGTCCTCGCGCGGCGTGCCGCTGCCGGCAAAGGCAGCCAGCGGCACCTCGATCTGCGGCAGGCGCCATCCGCCCAGCGCATTGCCCAGCGCATCGCGCACCGGCTGGTGGCTGGCATCCGTCTCGATGCGCGGAGCATTGATGAAGGGCAGGCTCTGCTGCAGCCAGTCGCCGTACTGCTGCCAGACGGCATTGAAGGCCAGTCCCACCGGGAACTCGCCAGCCGGCTCCACGCAGAGTCCTTCCGCCGGCGGATCGAAGCCGGCGATGGCGAGGTCCGCATCCGACGGAATGCCGGCTGCGAAGGGGCCGGCATGGCCGCTGCCTGCGATCTCGAACAGGCGGAACAGGTCCTGCGGGTCGTCGCTGTCCTCGCGGCGCAGCGCCGGACGGCGATTGAAATCCGACTCGGTCATCACCGCGATGAACGGCACATCGCGCGGCTGCACCCGTCGCCGCGGATCGTCATCGTCGAGCGGTGCGGCGCACTGGTTGATCGGCGCGGCATTGGAACCGGCGGCGTTCAGGTAGCCATCGAACACCGGCGCGCCGTCGCCCAGGCGCAGTACGCGATGCAGCGCATTGGCGAAGGTGACCAGGTAGCCGCCGGTCTGCGAATAGCCGGCGGCGATGATGTGCCGCGGCGAGATGTCGAGCAGCGGGTTCTCCTTGCTCGAACTGCGCAGCAGGCCGCCGATCTGCGCGATGAGGTCCCAGGCCAGGCCGTTCTCGGCATCGGGCGGGTTGGCGCGGCTGTCGCCCGCGCCGGGAATGCCGGCGCGCGGCGGCGTGGGCAAGCAGTCCGCGGCCTGCGTGAACGCGAAGGTCACATCGGCATAACGCACCGGATCGAAACGCTTCAGCGTGGCGGCGGCCACCGGCTTGACCGTGACGCCCACCCACACATCGCCGTTGCGGGTGAAGTGCTGCCAGGAAAATCCCCACAGCGGCGCGAAGTCATACAGGCCGGTGGGGTTGAGCAGTTCCACCACCACACGCCCGCTGGCCTTTGCGGCATCGCGCGGGCGGCGCACCAGCATGCGCGTGCCATAGGGCACGCCCTGCGCGCGCACGGCCACGGCGGCATCGGACGGTGCGCCGGTCCAGGCATAGATGCTGGCGAAGCCGCGCACGAGGTATTCGGTTTCGGAGTAGCCCACGGCGGCCAGATCCACCGGTTCGCGTGCGCGCGCGGCGGCGAGGAAGGGCCGGTTGGTGGCGCTGGCCGGCAGTTCCCTTGCACGCGGCGTGGGAACCAGGCGCGGCCCGGCTGGCAACAATGCGGCAGGCTCAGCGGCTGCATTCGCGGCTGCCGGTGGCGCCGGTGACATGGCCGGGGCGGGCGATATCGCCGCGGGCGAAGGCGGCGCGGAGGTCGGCGCATCCGCAGCAATCACAGGCAGGGTGAGTGCCGCGAGCAGCGGCCAGAAGCTTCGGGGAGACATTGCTGCCACTACACTATTTCCGGTGGCGTGCGTCAACGCCGCCGGGGTGGCAGAGGAACGGCGGCGCATGCGCGCCGCCGCAGGCTATCGCGACCTCTACCGGCTACTGCCAGTAGCGGGGGGTCTTGTAGTACTCGAACGCTTGGTCGCGATAGGCCATTCCGTCATTGGCGGTGAGCTGGTCGAGCGAATCGGCCGGCGCCGTCTCCAGCTGCTCTTTGGTGCGGGCGATCACATAGCAGTTCTGCGCTGGATCGAAGTCCAGCTCCTTCCAGGGCAGCGGGTGGTACTTCTCGCCGATGCCCAGCACGCCGCCGAAGCTGACGACTGCGAACATGATGTTGTTCGACAGCTTGTCGAGCACGATGTCCTTGATCTCGCCGACGTGGTTGCCGGCCGCATCGCGCACCTTGGTGCCGGCGACGCGCGTGGCGAGGATGGCGCTGCTGTGTCCGGTGGCAGTGGTCATTGCGTCTGGCCTCCAGTTGTCGAATTCAGGATCCCGTTGCTGCCGGGGTTGCAGGCAGTATTCGGGTGCGGGCGCCGCAGCGGATGCCGGAACAGGGCCCGCAGGCATGGCGGCGACGTCCTACCTCGCTGACGTCGCACTGCGACAACCATGGCAAACTTGCGCACCCTCATGCAGAAGGCAAAACTTTGACCGACCCCCTGCTCGCCGGCTTCGGGCAATTCATCGGCCACTCGCTGGCCCGCCCCGGCACTTCCCGTCATGTCGATGCCGCCGGCATCCGCATGCACTACCTGGAATGGCAAGGCCCGCCCGGCGCGCCCGCACTGCTGCTGCTGCATGGCTATCTGGCGCATGCGCACTGGTGGGATTTCGTGGCGCCGTGGCTGGCCACGCAGTATCGCGTGCTCGCGCCGGACTTCGGCGGCATGGGCGATTCGGGCCAGCGGCCGGTCTACAGCTATCCGCAATTCCACGCCGAGGTCTGCGCATTCATCGAGGCCACCGGCATCCACGGCTGCACCGGCATCGGCCACAGCTTCGGCGGACGTGCGCTGCTGTATGCCTGCCATGCGCGGCCGGAACTGTTCGCGCGCGCCATCGTCGTGGATTCGCGGCTGGGGTCGCCGGAGGATCCGATCCGCGGCTTCGATGAGGAATGGCGGCCGAAGAAGATCTATGCGGACCAGGCCACCATCCTGCAGCGCTTCCTGCTGCGGCCGCTGGAGCCGGCGCCAGCCATGGCGCTGGACCACATGGGCCGCATGTCCATCCGCGAGGAAAACGGCGGATGGACCTGGAAGTTCGATGAGAACGTCACGCGGGTATTCCAGCAGCGCAACAATGACCCGAACCGCATCGATGATGCCGCGGAGCTGTGCGGCCTGCGCACGCCGGTGGACTTCATCTACGGCGAGGAGAGCCGCGTGGTGACGCCGGATCGCGCCGCGCGCCTGGCCACCTGCCTGCCGGATGTGCGCTCGGTGACCGGCATTCCGGCCAGCCACCACCACCTGCCGGTCAGCCAGCCGATCGCGCTGGTGGCGGTGCTGCGCACGCTGCTGGCGAAGGCGGTGTGACGCGCCCCGCCCGCATCACGATCAGGAGTGGCCGGCGGCTTCCGGCGCAGCGGCGTGCGCCTTGCCGGTGATGCGGTCGAGGACGCCCATCAGCAGCGCCGACACGACGAAGGTCATGTGGATGATCACATACCACATCAGGTCGCCATGCTCGGTGCCTTCCACTTCCATGAACTTGCGCAGCAGGTGGATGGACGAGATCGCCACGATGGATGCGGCCACCTTCAGCTTCAGCGTGCCCGCATCGAGCTTGCCCAGCCAGTCGAGTTTCTCGCCGCCGCCGCCCTCGTTCACGTCGAGCTTCGAGACGAAGTTCTCGTAGCCGCTGAACATCACCATCACGATGAGGCCGGCGACCAGCGACAGGTCGACCAGCGCCAGCAGCGCCAGCACGATGTCGGCCTCGCCGGTGCCATCTTCGGTGCCATGCGTCGGACTGAACACCATGTGGAAGGCGTGATAGAGCTCCATGAAGAACTGGATGCCCAGCACGATCAGCGCCAGCGACAGGCCGAGGTAGATGGGCGCCAGCAGCCAGCGGCTGGCGAAGAACAGGCGTTCGGCAATGCGTTCGATCATGGGGGGCGGATTCTACTGGCCTTCTTCCGGGCCGCACAGCAAGCGCAGCGGCATGCCGCGCGCCAGCCGGGTGCCTGCGCCCTGCACCGCATAGGCATTGCGGCCGAACACCACGCCGCGCATCGCGCGATCGAAGCGATAGGCCTTCAGCGTGCGCAGCGGTTCGTCGCCGTCGCGCTGGCCACTTTGCGGATCGATGGTGGTGATCACGCAGCGGGTGCAGGCCTTGGTCAGCGCCAGCCGTGTCTCCCCGACCGCCAGCCCCTCGGCCGCATCCTCGGCATAGGGCGCCACGCCTTCGATCACCAGGTTGGGCCGGAAGCGCTGCACCTGCAGCGGCCGGCCGACCCGCGCGGCAAGGTCATCGATCGAGGCCTGTGAAAGCACCAGCATCGGGTAGCCATCGGTGAAGGTGGTCTGCACGGCGCGACCTGCGGTGCAGTCCGGATTCGACCAGCGCGGCCGGCGGCCGTCGAAGCGCACCAGCCGCAGCGGCCGGCCCAGCCAGTCCGACAGGAACTGCGCCGCTTCGGCGCCGGCATCGAAGGCGGCGCATTGCGCGCGCCACACCACCACCTCGCGCAGCTCGCCTTCATGGTCCAGCGGCAGCACCGGGCCGGCGCCGTGTGGATTGGCGAGGTGCAGCGCGCCGTCCGTGATCGCAACCCGCAGCAGCGCCAGGCGCGGTTCATCGCGCTGGGTCAGGAAGTGGCCCGACTCATCGACGATCATCCATTCGCGGTCATGGGCAAGGCCGCGTTCGCAGAGCAGCGCGCTGTCGCAGGCAATGCCGGCGGCAGACTTGACGGGATAGATGAAGAGCGCGGCGAGCGCCGGCGTCATGGCAGAGAGCGTGGCTCGCCGCGCGTGCGGCGCGCGGTGGCGGCACCGGTGGCATCGCGATGGGAGGCGCCGCCCTCTTCCAGTCCTTCGACACAGCGTTCCAGATACGATCGCAGCTCGCCGATCTCGCGCGTGTCGAGTAGCGAAAGCATCTTAGTCATCACCGGCGCGCCGGCGGCGCGTGCCGCGTTCAGGCGTTCCAGGCCGGCCGGCAGCAGGTACCAGCGATCGGCGCGGCGGTTGTGGGGATCGGCGCGGCGCTCGATGGCGCCTTCTTCTTCGAGTCGCCGCAGCAGGCCGGTCATCGTCTGCGCGGTGACCAGCAGGCTGCGCGCCAGGCGGGCACCGGCCACCCCCGGTTCCTGGTGCAGCTGGTCGAGCGTGACCAGGTGCGCCAGCGACATGTCGCACTCCCCCCGCAGGCGCTCTTCGACCTGGTGACGGAATTGATGCATCAACCGCTTCAGCAGGTATCCGATCTGCTCTTCGGGCGTGCGGGCGCAGGGCTTCGGAGTGCTCGGCATGATGGACGCTTGGGGAATCACTAACGTAAGATAAGGAGGCTGATATTCTATCAGTCACCTGATATCGAACAAGCTTCCCATCCCATGCGCCAGTACCCGTCATCTTCCATGCGGCTCCGCATGGCCAGGAACTTCCTTTTCCCTGCAATCTGCACCCTCGGCCTGCTGGCCACGGGGTGTGCCGGCGGCGATGCGCCCGGCGGCACGGCCGATGCCGCATCCGGCGCGGGGCCTGCCGCAACACCGGCGGCGCTCACCGTCACCACCGCGCCGGTGTTGCAACAGGATCTGGTGCGCAGCGTGCCGGCCACGGGATCCATCCACGCCTGGCAGGAAGTGATCATCAGCTCGGAGGTGGGCGGCTATCGCGTCGCCGAGGTGCTGGTCGACGTAGGCTCCAAGGTGCGCAGGGGGCAGGTGCTGGTGCGCATGTCCAACGACCTGCTCGAGGCCGATGTGACCTCGCGCCGCGCGGCGCTGCTCAGCGCCGAGGCCTCGCTCGAGAATGCCGCCGCGGCGCTGCGTCGTGGCGAGTCGGTGGCCAGTTCCGGTGCACTGTCGCAGGCTGACCTGGATCGCCTGCGCGCCGAGCATGTGGCCGCGCAGGCGCGCGTGCAGACCGCGCGCGCCGATCTGGAGACCGCCGGGCTGCGACTGCGCTACGGCACCGTGGTGGCGCCGGATGACGGCACCATCACCTCGCGCAGCATCAGCGTCGGGCAGATCGCACAGGCCGGCACCGAGATGCTGCGCATGCTGCGGCAGGATCGCGTCGAATGGCGTGCCGAGGTGCCCGAGGCCGAGCTGTCACGCGTGCGTGCCGGCCAGTCCGCCACCATCAACACGGCCGATGGCCGCACGCTGGAAGGCCGGGTGCGCCTGGTCGCGCCCACGGTGCAGGCCAATACCCGCACCGGCCTGGTCTATGTGGAGATCACCGATGGCGAGGCGCGTCCGGGCATGTTCGCGCGCGGCCGCATCGCCACCGGCGAAGGCGCGGGCCTGCTGGTGCCGGTGTCGAGCGTGGTGGTCGTCGATGGCTACAGCTATGTCTATGTGCTCGGGCCCGAAAATGTCGTCGAGCGTCGCCGCATCGAGCAGGCCGGCGTGCGCGGCGACATGATCGAGGTCACCTCGGGGGTTGCGGCGGGCGATGTCATCGCGGTGAAGGGCGCCGGCTTCCTGAAGGACGGGGACACGGTGGCGGTCGCCAGCTCCAGCGACACCGCTGACGGCGCCACCGGCAGCGCGCAGGCCGCAAGATGAATTTCGTCACCTGGTCGATCCGGAACCCGGTTCCGGTGCTGATGCTGTTCTTCGCGCTGGTGCTGGGCGGGCTGTATGCGTTCCCGCGGCTGGCGATCCAGGACCAGCCGGACATCTCCTTCCCGTTCATCATCGTCAGCGTCAGCTACGCCGGCGTGCCGCCGTCGCAGATGGAAACGGAGGTCACGCGCAAGGTCGAGGACGCCGTCTCGAACATCGTCGGCATCGAGAACATCACCTCGACCGTGCGCACCGGCAGCTCATCGACCGCGATCGAGTTCCAGTTCGGCACCGACATCTCGCAGGCCATGGACGATGTGCGCGATGCCGTGTCGCGCATCCGCCCCGACCTGCCGCTGGATGCCACCGAGCCCTACATCAGCCGCGCCACCACCGTCGGCGATGCGGTGCTGACCTTCGCGGTGGCCTCGGACCGCCTCTCAGACACCGAACTGTCCTGGTTCGTCGACCTGAACGTGATGCGCGACATCAGCGGCGTCGACGGCGTCGGCCAGGTCAGCCGCATCGGCGGCATCGAGCGCGAGGTGCGCGTCGACCTCGACCCGGACCGCATGGCCTCGCTGGGCGTGACCGCCGGCGATGTCTCCGGCCAGCTGCTGCGCACGCAGGTGGAGCTGCCGGGCGGCGAGACCCGCATCGGCGCGCAGGAGCAGAGCGTGCGCACGCTGGGCACGATCACCTCGGTGCAGGAGCTGGCGGCGCTGCCGATCGCGCTGGGCGACGGCCGCAACGTGCGCCTCGATGCCATTGCCGAGGTGCGCGACCAGGCCGCCGAGGTGCGCCAGGAAGTGCTGATGGACGGCAAGCCGGTGATCGGCTTCCAGGTGTTCCGCGCCTGGGGCGAGGGTGCGGTGCAGGTTGCCGATGGCACCCGCGAGGCCGTCGCGGAGCTGCAGCAGAAGTACCCGCACATCCAGATCACCGAGATCAACTCGGTGCAGGACCAGGCCATCCGCGAGGAATTCCACGCCTCGATGATGATGCTGGTCGAGGGTGCCTTCCTCGCCATCATCGTGGTGTGGTTCTTCCTGCGCGACTTCCGCGCCACCATCATCGCGGCCATTGCGCTGCCGCTGTCGGTGCTGCCCACGTTCTGGGCGCTGCACCTGTTCGACTTCTCGATGAACACGCTGACCATGCTGGCACTGTCGCTGGTGGTCGGCATGCTGGTGGACGATGCCATCGTCGAGGTGGAGAACAACGTGCGCCACCTGCGCATGGGCAAACCGCCCATGCAGGCGGCCGCCGACGCCGCCATCGAGATCGGCCTGGCGGTCATCGCCACCACGCTGACGCTGTGCGCGGTGTTCATCCCGGTGGCCTTCATGGACGGCATCCCGGGCGAGTTCTTCAAGCCCTTCGGCTTCACCGCCGCCACCGCGGTGCTGTTCTCGCTGCTGGTGGCGCGCATGCTGACGCCGCTGATGGCCTCGCGGATGATGAGGGCCGATGCCGAACTGGAAGGCACCGGGCGCTTCAAGGCCGGCTACCTGTCGAAGGTGAACTGGGTGCTGGCGCACCGCAAGACCACCGTGCTGGTGTCGACGCTGGTGATGGTGGCCGCGCTGGCGCTGGCCGCGGTGCTGCCGCGCGGCTTCGCGCCGGCCGGCGACTTCGGCTTCGTGCAGCTGAATGTCACGCTGCCGCCGGGCTCGACGATGGACCAGTCGCGCGCCGTGGCGCGCGAGGTGCTCGACCGGCTGCAGAAGTACCCGGAAGTGCAGCGCGTCACCACCACGCTGTCGCCCACCAGCGCCAGCTCCTTCGTGACGCTGACCGAGCGCGGCGGGCGCGACCTCACGCAGCAGCAGCTGCAGCAGAAGATGATTGCCGAGCTGCGCACGCTGCCCGGCATCCGCATCGAGGGTGGCGGCGGCGGCAACCCGGGCAGCGGCCCGGTCGAGGTGCAGCTCACCGGCGACGACTCGGCCATCCTCGCGTCCACCGCGGCCGCCATCGAGCGCGAGCTGCGCGCCGTGCCGGGCTTCAGCAACGTGACCACCAGCGCCAGCCTGCTGCAGCCTGAACTGGTGATCCGCCCGCTGCCGGAGCGTGCGGCGGAGCTTGGCGTCACCACCGCCGCGATCAGCATGGCGACGCGCATCGCCACCAGCGGCGACATCACCAACAACCTGTCGAAGCTGAACCTGCCGGACCGGCAGATCCCGATCCGCGTGCGGCTCACCGACGAGGCGCGCTCGAACATCGACCAGATCAAGCTGCTGCAGGTGCCGTCGCGCTTTGGTCCGGTGCCGCTGATGAATGTCGCGGAAGTCAGCCTTGGCGCGGGCCCCTCGCAGATCGACCGTTACAACCGCAGCCGCTCGATCTCGATCCGCGCCGACCGCGGCACCATGCCGCTCGACGAGGCCACCGAAAAGCTCTACAGCCTGCCGTCGATGGCGAACCTGCCCGAGGGCGTGCGCCCGCTGGAGTCCGGCGAGGCGGAGATCATGCGCGACATCTTCACCGGCTTCATCCTCGCGATGGTCATCGGCATCCTGTGCGTGTATGCATTGCTGGTGCTGCTGTTCCACGACGTGATCCAGCCGGTGACCATCCTGTCCGCATTGCCGCCCTCCGCGGGTGGCGCGATGGTGGCGCTGTTCCTGCTCGACATGGAACTGTCGATGCCGGCGCTGATCGGCCTTCTGACCCTGATGGGCATCGTGACCAAGAACTCCATCCTGCTGGTGGAATACATCGTGATGGCACGGCGCGAGCACGGGCTGACACGCCACGAGGCCATCATGGACGCCTGCAGCAAGCGCGCGCGGCCCATCATCATGACCACCATCGCGATGACCGCCGGCATGATCCCGATCACCATCGGGCTGCATGGTGACTCCAGCTTCCGCGCACCGATGGGCGCGGCGGTGATCGGCGGACTGCTGGCTTCCACCGCGCTGTCGCTGTTCGTGGTGCCGGTGCTCTATACGCTGATGGATGACTTCGAGCACTTCATGCGGCGGTCGATCCGCCGCATGCGCGGCATGGCGCGGCGTGAACCGGAGGCGGTGCCGGCCGCGCATTGACGTCCGGCGCAAGCCAGGGAAGACGGCGCCGTGGCCCACCAGCTTCCGGTGGACCACGGCGCCTGTTCAGAAATCGGGCATCCTGCCCGGCGGCATCGGCAGCGACGCCACCGCGCGCTCGAACTCCGCCGTCACGTCGCTCTCGCCGTTGACGCGGAAGTTCAGGTCGCGCAGCAGGCCATCGCCCACCGAGTAGATCAGGCCATGCACGGAGAGGTCCTGGCCGCGCGCCCAGGCATCGCGGACCATGGTGGTGCGGCACACGTTCTGCGCCTGCTGCAGCACGTTCAGTTCGCACAGCCGGTCCACGGCATGCGCACCGGCCGCCTTCACCTCCTGGGGATGCCGGTCGCGCAGGTCCTGCACATGACGCAGCCAGTTGTCGACGAGGCCCAGTGAAGCGGCGTTCAATGCCGCGGCCACGCCGCCGCAGCCGTAATGGCCGGTCACCATGATGACCTCGACCTTCAGCACCTCGACGGCGAACTGGATCACCGACAGGCAGTTGAGGTCGGTGTGCACGACGAGGTTCGCCACGTTCCGGTGCACGAACAGTTCACCGGGCGCGAGATCGACGATCTCGTTGGCCGGCACGCGGCTGTCGGCACAGCCGATCCACAGGTAGCGCGGCGACTGCTGCGCCACCAGGCGCGAGAAGAATTTCGGATCGGCGCGGAGCTGCGCGGCAGCCCAGCGACGGTTGTTGGCCAGCAGGTGGTCGAGTCGCTTCATGGCCGCGAATGGTAGCAAGGTCGCTGCCCCGGCATGGTAGCGAGCGCCCCCGGACGGTCGGCCGGAGCCTTTAAGGATTCTCCGGCAGCGCCTTGACCCACGCCACGAAGGCATCGCGGCCCGGCGCCTTCGCGCCCGGCGCATCAGGGTTCGCCATCCATTCCTGCATCGATGCCTGCAGCACGCCGGCATACGACGGCGAGGACTGCAACAGGCTGGCATAGGCTGCCTTCACATCATCGAAGCGGCCGGTGAGCAGGAACAGCTCGGCGCGATATTCGATGGCCTCGGGATAATCCGGCGCCAGCGACAGCGCGCGGTCATAGGCGGCGAGCGAAGTCTCATAGTCGCCGAGGCGGCGGCTGGTGTAGCCGATCAGGTTCCAGGCTTCCTTCATTTCGGGATTGGCGGCCGCGGCCGCGCGGAAGCGCTCGCGCGCCGCGGTGTAGCCCTTGCGCACCTCGGCCTCGTGCGCACGCAGCGCCGCGCCCTTCAGGCTGCCGGACTGCATCTCCAGGCGCTGGGTCTGCTCGAAATCCTCGAATCCGACGTTGTAGTTCAGCCGCGCGGTCATGGCCGCATCGGAGGCGATGCCGGCGCTTGCGGCGCCCGGATCGACGAGGGCACCGTTCTCATCCGGCACCGCCAGCGCCGGCGGTGTGACCGCCAGAACCAGAATGCCCAGGGCGCAGGAGATTCGCTGCATGGTCAGTACTCCACGGGGTTGAGCACTATCGTACCCGATGCGGGCAGGGGGCTAGAATGCTGCGCATGAGCCTTTCATTGCGCGACCAGCTCCTCAAGGCCGGTCTGGTATCCGAACAGCAGGTGCAGCGCGCCGAACGCGAGCAGCGCCAGCAGAATTTCAAGGCCCCGCGCGGCAAGAAGCAGAAGCCGCCGGGCCCCACGCCTGCGCAGCTGGCGGCGCAGCGGGCGGCGGCCGAGAAGGCCGCGCGCGACGCCGAGGCCAACCGCCGCAAGCAGGAAAAGCTCGAGCGGCGCGCGAAATATGCCGAGATCAAGCAGCTGGTGGCCGCGCACCAGGTGCCGCGCGTCGAGAGCGAGGATTTCTACAACTTCCAGGATGGCCCGCAGATCCGCCGCATCGAGGTCAATCCCGAGCTGCGTGCGCAGCTGGTGGGCGGACAGCTGGCCATCGTGCGCTGCGAGGGCCGTTTTGCCTTCGTGCCGGCCGCGATCGGCGAGCAGATCGGCGCGCGCGTCGCGAAGGCGCTGCTGCACCTGAACCGGCCGGATGCCGCGCCGGCGGAAGATGATCCCTACAAGGACTTTGCGGTTCCCGATGATCTGATGTGGTAGCCCGGACCACGGGGGTGGGCGATGCGCAGGTGGATTGCGGTGTTTGCGTCGCTGGCCTGGCTGTCCACTGCCGCGGCCGATGCACACGATGACGTTGCCGGTCGCTCGGCGGCGACCGCGCGGGATGAGCTTCAGGAAATCGTCGTCACCGCGCCCGAGGCGCGCTATGCCGCGCCGACCACGCGCGATCGCATTGGTCGCGTGTGGGTGCCGGTGCACCTGGATGGCGAGGGCCCGTTCCGCCTCGTGCTCGACACCGGCGCGCAGCGTTCGGCCATCGTGCACGAGGTGGCCGCACGGCTGGGCATGCCGCTCGACCGCTCGCCACCGGTGCGCGTGCATGGGGTCACCGGCACCGCAATCACGCCGACCGTGCAGGTGAACATCCTGCAGGTCGGCGACGTGTGGATGCAGCCGGAGCTGCTGCCGGTGGTGGCCAATGTGTTCGGCGGCGCTGATGGCCTGCTGGGCATGGACGGCATGCAGGAGCGGCGCATCTACATCGACTTCCGCTCCGACTTCGTCGACATCCGCCGCTCGCGCGCGCAGCGTGCGGGGCGCGGCTTCATCGTGGTGCCGATGCTGCGCGACGACAGCCAGCTGGTGATGACCGAGGGCCAGGTCGGCGGCGTGCCGGTGCGCTTCATCATCGATACCGGCGCGCAGGCCACCGTGGGCAACGAGGCGTTGCGCCACGCACTGCGGCGGCAGGTCCAGCGGCACGGCGTGGGCGCGGAGGAGATCCATGGCGCCACCGGCGCCACGCAGGCCGGCATCGGCGCGCGCGTGGAGTCGATCCGCATGGGCGGATTGCAGGTGCGCGATGCGCACGTCACCTTCGCCGACCTGCACATCTTCGGCACGTGGGAACTGGCCGACATCCCGGCCCTGCTGGTCGGCATGGACATCCTGGGGCTGGTCGATACCCTGATCTTCGACTATCGCCGCAGGGAAGTGCACATCCGGCCGCGCAGCGGGCGGCAGTGATCCAAGGAGGAATGATGAAGGCTGCAATTCTCACCATCGTCGCGTCTGCCGCAGCGGGCATGCTGCTGCCGGGCTGCCAGACGCCACAACCGATGGAATCCGATGGCGTCGCACTCGATCGCGAGGAGGTATTCATCCCCTTCGCCAACCAGCGTTCGGCCGTGACCGGCTGGCAGGCCGATGGCCGCGAGGGCGTGTGGATCGAGAGCGGGCGTGGCGACTGGTATTACGCGAAGTTCCTTGCGCCCTGCCAGGGCATCGACAACACGGTGCGGCTGGGATTCGACACCGGCACCAGCGATCGCATCGACCGCTTCAGCCATGTCATCGTGCCCAATGAGCGCGACCGCTGCGCCATCATCAGCCTGACGAAGAGTGATCCGCCGCCGGACGGTGACCGGCGCGATTTCGAACCGGCGCCCTGATCCGGTTCGTTCGAACGCGGCCCGTCAGGGCGAGATCACGCGCATCTCGACACGGCGATTCAGTTCGCGTCCCTGCTCGGTGGCATTGTCGGCGATGGGGCGCGAGGCTCCGAAGCCGGTGACCGAGATGCGCCACTCCTCGATGCCCTCACCTTCCAGGAAACGCGCAATGGTCGCGGCGCGCTGCTCGGACAACTGCTGGTTGGCCACCTCGCTGCCGATGGCGTCGGTGTGGCCGCGCAATTCCACGCGCATCGAGGGCTGGCCTTCCAGCGCCGCCACGGCGCGGAACAGCGCCGGCGTCGATGCAGCATCCACCCGGGCCGAGCCGGTGATGAAGCGCACGCCGACCAGATTCGCGATCGCGCCTTCCATCGCGCAGCCGTACTGGTCCACGCGCAGGCCCATCAATGTGGCCGGACAGCGGTCCTGTGCATCGAAGATGCCGTCGCCGTCTTCGTCCACCTGCGGGATCGGCGGCAGCGCCGGCAGCGGTGGGTCGGCGGCTGCCGGGGCCGGTGGCGGCGCGGTGCTGCCTGACGCCGTCTCGTTGCGCGGCGCTGGCGGCGGCGAGCGACCAGCAGTCACGTCCGGCGACACGCCGCTGCGGCGGAGCGGAAAGTTGACGCCGAGGAACAGGTACTTGTCGCGCGGCTTGTCCACATAGCCATCGCGCACCGTGCGCCACTCGGCGCGCAGCCGCAGTCCATAGGAACCCATCGGTGCACTGAGGAGCCCGAAGCCGAAATTGGTGAACACGTCGATGCCGCTCTCATCGTCGGGATCGCCGTTGTTGTAGGCCGCGCCGATGCCGGCCAGCAGGAACGGCGACCAGCCCTCGCGCGGCACCCACAGCAGGTCGCCACCCAGGCCGATGCGCGAGGTGCTGCCGCGGCCATCATCGCCGCGGAAGAACTCCAGCAGGTCCGGTGAGCGTTCGCTGTCTTCGAGGGTGGCGAAATGCGTGGCCAGCTCGGCGTTGAAATGGCGGCCCAGTTCCCAGCCGAACAGCAGCTGTGCGCCGAAGCCCTTCTCGGCATCGCGCGCGCCGCCGTCGGGCGAGATGTGTCCCACGCCGACGCCAAAATAGCTGCTGCGTGACGACGGCTCCTGCGCGGTCACGACCGTCGCCGCCATCACTCCCGCCACTGCCAGTCCGAACTTCCGGCTCCGCCATCCCGAACGCTGCATCCCATCCCTCCACGCGCCTTGCGCAAAGGGACGCGTTTAACGAAAAGTAATCCCGTGAAGCGGCGCCATCCAGTCGGCGCCGTCCTACACTGCGACATGCCAAGCGGACTGCGACCCACGTGGAAAGCCAGGCCGACTGCGCTGCTGCTGACAGTGGCCGCGCACGCGCTGTTCATGATGCTGCTTTTCAGCGGCCAGCGCGAAGCTCCACGCCCCGGTTCCTTGCCACCAGAACAGATCAGCATTCCCATCACGCTGCTGCCGTTCAGCGAGCCTGAACCGGCGCCGCAACCGCCCGCAGCGAGCGGTACACCACAGGAACTGGCACCCATGCCGCCACCCGCGGCACCACCGCGCCCCGCCTCTGCAATCAGCCTTCCAGCGCCTGAGGTCGAGGTGGCGGACACACCCGCACAGCCTGATGCCCGCGACGTGGACTGGTACGCACAGGCGGCTGAAAGAGCGCAGCGATACGTGGATTCGCTGCCGGAACCGCGCGACTCCGTCGGCCCGCCGGTGGCGAAGATGCGCGAGCCATGCAGGCCGCGCGAATCGAGCTTCAAGTGGAAGAAGGATTCGAAGCCGACCGGCAGCGCCCGCCTGACCCTCGGCTGGGAACCGCCGCCGGCAGATGCACATCTGTTCGATGACATGATGGCCGGAAGGCGATCGGTGTCGTCCGTGCCGGACCCGGACAAATGCGATTGAGCAGAGCATGTGCGTCTGCCACCGATGCTTCGTTGATGCGGCCTGCGCCATGTGCGAGCGGCGTCAGTGACCTCCTACATCTGGTGTGACCGCGCGCGTCGGCATGCAGTTATCCTGCCGCCCATGTTGCCGCGCTCTCGCATGCGCACGGGGAATGTCAATGGATCTTGCAAGGCTGCCCTCGCTCGACTTATTGAAGGGATTCGTGGCGGTGGGACGCCGCATGAGCATCACGCTCGCCGCGGCCGACCTCTGCCTGACGCAGTCGGCCGTGAGCCGGCAGGTGCAGGCCCTGGAGGAACAGCTTGGTGTCCGGTTGCTGGTGCGCGGCCATCGCCGCATCGAACTCACGCCTGAAGGCGAGCGACTGTTCCGCAGCGCCAACGCCGCCGTGCAGCAGCTGCAGGACGTGGTCGGCGGGCTGCGCTCGCGCGGCAGGTTGCGCCCCGTGACCATCAGCGCCACCGTCGGCTTCACCGGCCTGTGGCTGCTGCCGCGGCTGGGCCGGCTGCAGAAGAAATTTCCGCGCATCGATGTGCGCGTGTCGGCCAACAACCAGGTGGTCGACCTGCAGGGCGAAGGCATCGACCTTGCGGTCCGCTATACCAGTGCGGCACGCGCACCCCGCGGCGCGCAGCGCCTGTTCGGTGATGCGGTGGCGCCGGTGGCCGCGCCGTCGCTGGCACTTCGCGCGCTGACCTCGCCCGCCATGCTGTCGGGACTCACCCTGCTCGAGTTCGACGACGCGCGAGCACCATGGCTGCACTGGCAGGCCTGGCTCGATGCCATGGGCTGGAGCGGTGCGCGCGCCCGCCACCATCTGCGTTTCAACCAGTATGACCTGGTGATCCAGGCGGCACTGGCCGGCCAGGGTGTTGCACTGGGTCGGTCCGACCTGATCCGCGCGCTGGTGGATGAGGGGCGCTTGCGTTACCTGGCGCCGCCGGTCGAGCTGTCGGTGAATGCGCATGCCTACTGGCTGGTGCGGCCGCACGAAGCGCTGCGCAGCGAGGTGCGCAACGTGGCGGACTGGATCGAGGCCGAGGCGGCGGGCGACGCGGCTGGCGCAGGCACGCTTGCCGCCGGAGCGGCTGCGCTTGGCTGACCTCGGCGCGCAAGTGCTGCTGGTCACCGGCGGCAGTCGCGGCATTGGCGCCGCCATCGTGCGCCAGGCGGCCGCCGCCGGAGCGCGTGTGTGCTTCAGCTACCGGCGCGAGCAGGCGGCGGCGTCCACATTGTGCGGGCAGCTGTCGGCCAGCGGCGCCGAGGTGCATGCCGTGCAGGGCGATGCGGCCGATCCGGCCTTCCCGGTTGCACTGCTCGACGCAGCCGAGGCGCGCTTCGGCCCCGTCACGATGCTGGTGAACAACGCCGGCATCACCGGCCGCCATGGCCCCTTCCACGACCTGCCGGCCGAGGTGCTGCGCCAGACCTTCGACATCAACGTGATTTCGCCGCTGCTGCTGGCGCAGGAGGCGGTGCGGCGCTGGCGGCGCGCAGGCATCGCCGGCCGCATGGTGAACATCTCGTCCATCGCCGCGACGCTCGGCGCGCCCCATGAGTATGTGCACTATGCCGCCAGCAAGGCCGCCATCGATGCCTTCACCATCGGGCTGGGCAAGGAGCTTGCGGCCGAAGGCATCCGCATCAATGCCGTGGCGCCGGGCACCACGATGACGGACATCCACGCGGCGATGGGCGTGCCCGACCGCCCCGCGCGCGTCGCGCCACGCATCCCGATGCAGCGCGTGGCCGAGCCGGACGAAATTGCCGGCGCCGTCATCTGGCTGCTGTCGGATGAGGCCGCGTATGTCACGGCATCCATCCTCAGGGTCTCGGGAGGGACATGAGCGCAAGCCTTCCGCCACATCCGATCGCCGTGCATGCAGCCGGTGTCGCACCGCGCACGAAGCCATCGTTCTATCCGCCGCCTTTTGCCGGCCGTGTCGCCGGTCGCGTGAAGCATCCGCTGGCCGAGCTGTTCGGGCTGCGCAACTTCGGCGTGAACTACACCGTGATACAGCCCGGTGCGGTCTCGGCGCTGCATCATGCGCACAGCCGGCAGGACGAGTTCATCTACGTGCTCGAAGGCGAGCTGATGCTGTTCGTCGGCCATCAACGCACGGTGCTGCGCGCCGGCATGTGTGCCGGGTTCGCCGCCGGTGGCGAGTCGCATCATCTGGAAAACCACAGCGGCGCCCCGGCCGCGTACCTGGAGATCGGCGATCGGGATGCGGCCGATGCGGTGAGCTATCCGGATGACGACCTGGTCGCGGTGCGCAGCGGTAACGGATGGCGTTTCACGCACAAGGACGGCACGCCTTATTGAACCGGGCCGGCGCGGCTGACGCCGGGTCGTGTAGGACGATGCCCCGATGCAATGCGGCGGTGATGCTGCCCATCACCCTCCGGACTAGACTGGCCGGACGCGCTTCGCGCACGCGAGCTGCGCAGGGATGGGACCCGTCACAACCAATGCCAGGAGGCTTCATGGCCACGCGTCACAAGGTGGGATATTTCATCGGCAGCCTGTCGAGCGCATCGATCAACCGCAGGCTGTCCACGGCGCTGATCAAGCTTGCGCCGGCGGAGCTGACGCTGGAGGAGATTTCCTTCCGCGAGCTGCCGCTCTACAGCCAGGACTACGATCCGGACTACCCTCCGGTAGCCCGCAAGTTCAAGCAGGACATCCTGCAGTCCGATGCGATCCTGTTCATCACGCCGGAATTCAACCGCTCGATTCCCGGCGGATTGAAGAACGCCATCGACTGGGCCAGCCGCCCCTATGGGCAGAATGCGTTCAGCCGCAAGCCCACGGGCGTGATCGGCGCATCGATCGGAGCCATCGGCACCGCGCTGGCACAGCAGAGTCTGCGTGGCGTGCTGGCATTCTGCGATGCGCCGCAGATGACCAGTCCCGAGGCCTATCTGCAGTACCACGACGGACTGATCACCGACGATGGCGAGGTCACCAACGATTCCACGCGCGAGTTCCTGCGGAACTACATGAAGCAGTTCCACGATTTCGTCACGCGGGTGCGATCGGCGTTGCCGCGGGACTGAAGCCCGCAGCGAATGAGCTAGCTTGCGACGGTTGCCGGCGCGCGGCGCAGGTAACCGCGCAGGAACTCGCGCAGCCGCGCGTCGCGCAGGTACAGCGACAGCCACATGAAGACGCCAAGGTAGACGCCGAAAAGAGTGTGGCTGGCGAGCGGGCTGCCCACGCGCAGGTGACTGGCAATGGCACCACCGAGCAGCGCGGTGAACAGCACCGCGCCCACCGGTGCGGTGCGTGGCCAGGCATAAAGCGCCAGCAGCGCCAGTTCCAGCAGGCCTAGTGCGAAGGTGCCGGAGGTGGGCCAGCCCAGCGCCACCAGCGAATCGGTGGCTGCCGCGACGCCCATCAGCTTCGGGGCCACCGAGGCCGGCAACAGGAATGCCAGCACCAGGCCCGTCATGATCCATCCTGTCTTTTTCATTTCCCTGTCTCCCGTTCTTTCCGGCCGCCGGTTGGGGCCTCCGGGTGACGACGGACGGGCGGCCGGAAAATCGACCGATGCCCTGAGAAGTTGTTCTTTCTGGGCCTGCCTGGATTCGAACCAGGGACCAAGGGATTATGAGGGGTTCCCGCCGCAACTCAGACCAACAGGGACGGACCATAAAGCCTTAGGAAACAATCAGCGGGCGAGCAGCACGGTTGCGGTGGGTTCGGGCAGGATGGAAGTGGCAGGTTGTCTGCTGGTTGCGCCACTAAGGCAACGCACCCGAAGCCGCGAGCGCCGCCTTGTAAGCAGCCTCATCCATAGTGCATTCGACTAGTTCTCTCACTTCCTTCGCCGAGCCAAGGCCCAACTGGGACTTCATTGCACGGACTAACGGATCGCCTAATGTCTCGCGTCGAGCACCATGAGACACCTTGGTGTAGAGGTGTGTTTTCTTTCCGTTCCTGTAGAAATGGAAATAAATATGGTCGCGACTTTTGTCGATAACGAAACCCTTTCGCGGAAGGTTTCGCTCAACATCCCCCGCGGTGAAAGCCATTAGTTAGGCTCGACCCTCGCAAAAAAATAGCGGGAGTAGATGTCGAAGATTTTCTGTGCGCGTTCGTCAAGTTCGTCGCGTTGCGCACTTGTGTAGTGGTTATAGAAGTACACCACCTGATCTTGAAACATCCTTTCTGCCTCAGCATACGACTCCGCTGAAGCAAAGACGTGCAAGCTCGGACATTCAAACACATAAGCATGCCCGGAGAATTCCTCCGAAGGACCCTCCAGTTGAATCGACACATTCACCGGCCGCTGGGTATGAACACGCTCGCCGTCGCATGATTCAAATTCCCACATCGGCTTAAATGGTGGGAACGCTTTGATGGCAACAGCCACGTCCGCAGGTCGCTTCGATTGGCGTTCCCAACCGGCTTCCCAGACTGGATCGAGCATCAGCGTAGGCTGCGCACTCATAAAGCTTCTCCTCGGAGATAAGCCCTGTAGCTGTCAGTAATCATATCTTCAAAAATGCCGCGGCACTTCATTCGAGCGTGAGCAGCAATTTCACTCACGCGCTCCCACTCCATACCGGGCCGCGTCTGTCCGTAGTCGATATCGAGCAATATGCCTTCACTTGAAGGAACGTCCTTCCGCTCGACCACTGACACCTTCAGCCATACTTCACCTTCCAAACATCGGCCGCTCCAGGCGAAATCGAGGCCTTGCGTCGAGTCAAACATGCTGTGTGGCAGCGGTATATCCAATTTCAAGAAGCGGCCGACGGGTACTCGCTCCGCCTCGCGTGAGAACGGAATCACATTTATGTACCGCCAGCCTACTCTGTTGATCTTTCCCAGCCGAGGAAACGCTTCATGAAACAAGCCGATAAGTCGCTTGAACTCACAGATAAAAGAGGTGTGGCCGGAGTACTTGGTCTCAGAAAACGCGAGTGAATTTAGTGCAACGGATACGGTTCGGTTACCGTCGGCACTGCGGAACTTATAATGCTGCAGCGCGGCGAACGCACCTTCCTGCATTTTTGGGACAAGAATCTTCGGGTAATCATCACGGATTCGGTCCCAAAATCTGTGCCGTTCGCATTCAACTTGCATCTCCCCCGCAAAGCGCACTTCACTGGCCACGTCAGTTAGCGGCTGGTTCGGGTAGATCACCTCGTCGTCGTAATGCGTCATCTTGTTTTCTCAGATGCCCCGACTGCATCGGCGGCGAGTATAGCTCCATCAATGTCTGGCTGGGCAACGACTTGTCTACTACCCCGACTACTACCCCAATGATGGCCCGGTCGCCGCAATAGTGCATAGGCACGCACCAGTCCTCAGCGTGGGACCTTTTCTGACTCCGCCCACAGCGCCTGCGCGGACGCAGTATTACTGTATCTCCATACAGCGCGCCGAAATGCGCGTTCGTCCCCGAAAAGCTCGATATTCATAAAACCGCGAAGCCTTACGGGAATCCGATGGTTCAGGTCCGCCAGTGCAACCGCGAACGCTGTCCGAATTTGTTTGCCGTGGCCTATGGCCGCAGTATTGCGGACCAGCACCCTCGCGCCGGCAGAACTTCAGGAAGGTGGACATGATGCCTAGCAACTTGTTGGCGGTTCGAGCTCCCGCCTTGTCGACGATCGCGGCGCGGGCCTCCAGTTCCGCGATCCTCTCCGCCTCCTGACTGCGCTGCGCACGCGCCATCGCGCCCTGGAGAGTCTAGCGCTGCTTGGCGCGGCTGACCTCCACGATCTTGTCGCGGACCTTGCGGAGTCGCTTCGCGGTAGTGTCGGCGATGCGCATGCGACCGAAGTAAAGCTCACACCGCTTCAACAGCCGCGCGTAATCATGCTTAGCGGTGGGTTTGTGCCCGATGCAATGCTCTCCAAGAACTCACGGACCCGTCGTGGGCCGCCGCAGTGTTGATGCTAGCGTATGGAGGGTTGCGGCTGGGTCAGTTGCTGGGCCTTACATGGGACGACGTCGAACTCGAAGCGCACCACGCTACGTCCGCCGCCAATTGGGCGCCCATAGTGGCGAGCTGCGCGCGCCCAAGACGAAGTCAGGCGTGCGGTTCGCGGAACTGCCACTGTTCGTGGCGGGCGCCTTTCGGGAGTGGAAGATTGCTTGCCCCCGGGCGCGCTGGACCTTTGCTTCCCCAAGGTGGAGGGCGGGGGCCAATGGACCAGCACAACTTCCATAACCGCGCGTTCCTCCCTGCACTGCGCCGCGCCGGGCTGCGACGCGCTCGGGTCCACGATTTGCGGCGCTCTTGCACCTCCATGCTGATCGCGACCGGCGCGGACATCGCATCCATCAGCCGCCAACTCGCCCATGCCAACGTGGCCATTACGCTGAGCACCTACACCCACTGGATCGCCCGGCGAGCAGAGACCGGATTGGGCGCGAAGCGGGCCGCGGTGGTGGCTGCGGACGGATGGTTGCGAAATCGTTGCGTCTGAATCGGAGCCGTCCCGGCAACCCACGCAAGTCGTTGTCTCGGTTGGTGGGCCTGCTTGGATTCGAACCAAGGACCAAGGGATTATGAGTCCCCTGCACTAACCGCTGTGCTACAGGCCCGCTGGGAAGTCCCGCATTGTAACGTCTTCGAATCCGTCAGCTGCCTTCGACGATGCGCATGTCCCGCATCGCCCCGTCCCCCAGCGCCTCCAGCGCCGACTGGTACGCCGCGCTGTCATGCACCGCCACCGCCTGCTCCACCGAATCGAACTCGATGATCACGGTGCGCTCGACCCGGCCATCCTCATACGCCTTCACCGCGGTGGAGCGCGCCAGGAACCGCCCGCCGCCCTGCTGGATGGCAGGCCCGGCAAGCTGCGCATAGGCGGTGAGCTTCTGCGGGTCATTGATCTGGCGATAGCAGGAAATCCAGTAGGCCTTGGGCATCGTGCCTCCTCGGGCATTGACGAATGCGGCGATTCTCGCAGGCCCGCGTCGCCAGCGACATCCTCGACATCACGCGTTCACTGCGGACCGCTGCTGGCTCAGCGCCACGCCGACCAGGATCAGTGCGCAGGCCATCGCCATGGTCGAGGTAATGGCCTCATCCAGCACCAGCCATGCCCAGAACACGCCGAACAGCGGGATCAGATAGGCCACGGTGGCGGCACGCGGCGCGCCGATGCGATGGATGAGCCGGTAATACATGACGAAGGCCACGCCGCTGCACAGCGTGCCCAGCGCCACGGCCGCCCACCAGGCCTCCGCCGGTGCGGCCTGCGCAGGCCAGGTGGCGACCGCCAGCGGCGCGCACAGGATGGCGGCGCTCAAAAGGTTTGCACCGGCGGCGGCAAAGGGTGGCAGGCCGGAGAGATAGTGACGCACGAGATTGATGCCCGCGGCATAGAACAGCGCGCCCAGCGTGCCGGCAATGGCCGCGGCGGTGATGCTGGCGCCTTCGGTCTTGCCGCTGGCCAGCACCACCACGCCGATGAAGCCGATCGCAAGCCCGGTCATGCGCCGTGGCTGCAGCTTCTCGCCGAAGAAGAACACGGCGATCAGCGCCGCGAACATCGCCGTGGTGGAGTTGGCGATGGCGCCGATGCCGGCCGGCGCGCGTTCGGCCGCCCAGGCGAACAATGCGAACGGGATTGCAGCGTTCACGGCGCCGACCAGTGTCACGCGCATCCACACCGCGGGCGTGAAGTGCCGCCGGTCGCGCCACAGGAACGGCAGCAGCACCAGCGCGCCGAGCACCAGGCGCAGTTCCACCAGCGGCATGGTTCCGAATGCCGGCGCGGCCACGCGCATGAACAGGAAGGCCGCGCCCCAGATCGCGCCCAGCACCAGCAGTTCGACGGGCGTGACCCAGGGTCTGGAATTCGGCATGGAGGCGTACTCTGACGCAATCGCGGGCGAAGTTCACCCGGCGTCCTACAGCCGTTGCACACGGCGGCACCTATGCTCACCGGTCCATCCCGCCCCGCCCCCAGAAGGAGTCGCGCATGAAGCTCTACTACCTCACCGGCACCTGCTCGCTGGCCTCCTACATCAGCCTGATCGAGTCCGGCCAGAAGTTCGAGGCCATCGAAGTGGATCGCGTGACCAAGCGGGGCAAGGATGGCACCGACCTCACGACGCTCAATCCACGCGGCTATGTGCCGGTGCTGGTGCTCGACGACGGCCAGGTGCTGACCGAGAACGTCGCGGTGCTCAGCTACATCTCGACGCTGGATGCCTCCGGCCGGCTGGCGCCGCAGCCCGGCACGCTGGGGTTCTTCCGCGTCGTCGAATGGCTGGCCTTCATCAGCACCGAGATCCACCGCAGCCTCGGCACGCTGTTCCGGCCGAACAGCACCGACGACATGAAGAAGGCGGCGCGCGAGATGGCGGTGCTGCGCTACGGCTACGTGAACCACGCACTGGGGGACACCCCCTGGCTGACGGGCGAGAACTTCACGGTCGCCGACGCCTATCTGTATGTGACGCTGAGCTGGCTGGAGCGGCTGCACATCAACATCTCGCACCTGCCGAAGCTCACCGCCTACTTCGAGCGCTGCCGCGACCGGCCCTCGGTGCAGCGCGCGCGCACCGGGGAAGGACTGCCGGCGAAGTAGCCCGTTGCGGCCCGCGACACTATCGCACCCCGCAACCCAGCATGGGAGGCCTCGTGCCCGGCCGATGACCCTGCCGTGACATTTGCCCGCACCCTGCTGGCTACCCTTCCCGGCATGGCTCTCGCCGACCTCATAGTAATGAACCGCAAGACTGCGGAACGCGCAGGCGCGCCGCTGCTGCCGCAGGCGCTGGTGCTGGAGACCTGCCTGCGCGAGGTGCGCATCGGCATGCTGCCGGCGCGGGAACAGCCCACGCGCCAGGCGGTCGATGCGGCCGGCTTCGAGCGGCATGTGGGCGCCGGGGCTTACCGCTTCCTGCTGCAGCTGGCCTGCGGACTGGAAAGCGAGATCGCCGGCGAAACGGAGATCCTGGGACAGATCAAGCAGGCCTGGCGGGAATTCGAGGCCGAAGGCACCGCGCAGGCCATCGCGCTGCGTCCGTGGATGCAGCGCCTGCTGCAGGATACAAAAGAGGTGCGCAGCGAATATGTGGTGGGCCTCGGCAGCGCCACTTATGGATCACTGGTGCGCCGCCTGCTGGGTGGCGAGCTGCCCGGCACCACGCTGCTGCTGGGCGCGGGCCAGCTGGCCGAGACCATCCTGCCCTTCCTCGACAGCGGACCGGTGCTGGTGTGGAACCGCTCGCGTGATCGCGCCGAAGGCATGCTGGCGCGCCAGCGGGCCGGCAGCAGCGAGGGGCGTGTGCGCCTGCTCGATGCCACGCCCGGGGCAGAACTTGCGGCTTGGGACCTGGCGCATGATGTGATCATCTGCATTCCCGCCGATGCGGCACGCGACCCGCAGCGTGTGGCGGCCTGGCGGCGGCGCGGTGATGCCCCCGGCCAGGTGCTGCACCTGGGCATCGACGATGCGGCCGGCACCGACTGGGAAGGTGTGCCGGGCGTGGCCACATTGCGTGACCTGTTCAACCTGCGCAATGCGCATGCCACGCAACGCCACGCGCTGCTGGAACGCGCGCGTCGCGCCTGCCGCAACAAGGCACAGCTGGCCCGCCTCGACGATGCCGATGGCTCGCGCGCGGGCAGCTCGAACCATGGCTGGGAAGACCTCGCCGTGTTCCAGTCGTTCAGCTACTAGAATTGCCCGTCATGAAACAAGTGAAGACGCTGCGCCTGGGCACCCGCCGCT
>CAYQJU010000036.1:0-25675 GCA_964417875.1 uncultured Steroidobacteraceae bacterium | reverse complement strand
CCTTGATTACGGGGACGCCATCATCAACATGATCACCCGGCAAGACGATCCCGTAACAAATCGGGGCGTCTTGGTCTACGACATCTGCCAAGTGGACCTCGTGCCAACCGGAGGCCTTGCGCAAGACCATTTTCATTTCTTCTGCCCCCGGTCCTTGCCTTCCAACAGCCGCTCGGCTTGCTCCAGCACGGCCACATCCTCTGCATCCGCCTCCAGTCGCGTCGCCTCGCGACGCGCGGCGTCGAAGCTCTCGTACCGCTCCAGCGCCAGCTTCTCCGCGACGTCGGCACGTAGCTTGCCGGCGTGGGTGAGGACCTCGCGTTCGTTGAACTGCAGGAAGGCGTCGAGCTTGTCCTCCCAATCGCGCATGGTCAGGGCGCGGCGGCGTTGGGCCTGGTCCTCGGCGTAGTCGAGGTACATGACTACGATGCGGTCGAGGGCCTCCATCTCGTCCTGGCTCAGGTAGTTCTTGGCGATCGTGACGTCCTGCTTGCGCACCCGGCCGCCGGCCCAGGTGGTCAGGCCCATGTTGGGCAGGGCGGGGTCGGAACGGCCGGCAATGAGTTCCGGCGCAGTGTGGCCGGTGACGGCCCACAGCATCTTGTTCTGCACCTTCTTGAAGAACAGCTGGGCAGCCTCGGACTTGCCGTCGTAGTCGACGGCAGTGGCGAAAATGTCTCGGATCTTCTGGTAGAAGCGCTTCTCCGAGGCGCGGATGTCGCGTATGCGCGCCAGCAGTTCGTCGAAGTAGTCCCACCCGCCGGGCTCCTTGAGCCGGGCGTCGTCCAGCACGAAGCCCTTGACCAGGTACTCGCGCAGGTGCGTGGTGGCCCACTGGCGGAACTGGGTACCGCGCGGGGAGCGCACCCGGTAGCCGACGGCCAGGATCATGTCCAGGTTGTAGTGCTTGAGGGTGCGATTGACCGCCCGAGCGCCCTCTTGGCGAACTTGTAAGAATTCCTTACAAGTTGCCGCCTCGGTCAGCTCCCCCTCGGCGTAGATGGCCTTGGTGTGCTGGGTGATGTTCTGCGGCGTGGTATCGAACAGGGTGGCAATCTCGGCCTGCGTCAGCCAGACGGTGCCACCCTCGGCGCGCAGCTGGATGCCGACGCTGCCATCCTCGGCGGTGTAGAGGATCAGTTCGCCGCCGCTCATAGGCCCAGTTCCTTCAGATACTGCTTCATGCGCTGGCGCACTTCGGCGAGTTCGCCCTCCAGGCGCTCGATCTCCCGCTCGACGACCGCGACGTCGATCTCTTCCTCTTCCTCGAAGGTATCGACGTAGCGCGAGATGTTGAGGTTGAAGTCGTTGTCGGCAATCTCCTGCAGGCTGGCGACGTGGGCGTACTTGTCCACGGGCTGCCGGGCGCGGAAGGTCGAGAGCACCTTGGCCATGTGCTCGTCGAGCAGGGCGTTCTGGTTCTTGCCGGACTGGTAGTCGCGGCTGGCGTCGATGAACAGCACGTCCTGGCAGGCCTCGCGGGCACCGCCCTTTTCGCGGGCGCGGTCGAACACCAGAATGGCGACGGGAATCGACGTAGTTGGGAAGAGATTCCCCGGCAGGCCGATGACGGCGTCGAGCAGGTTTTCCTCGACCAGGGCACGGCGGATGCGGCCTTCGGCGCCGCCCCGGAACAGCACGCCATGCGGCACAACAACGGCCACGCGGCCTTCCTGCGGCAGCGCGGTCTCGATCATGTGGGTGATGAAAGCGTAGTCACCCTTGGACTTGGGCGGCAGACCTCGCCAGAAGCGGTTGTAACGATCCGCCTGCAGCTCCGCAGCGCCCCACTTGTCGAGGCTGAAGGGCGGGTTGGCAACCACCACATTGAAGCGCATCAGGCGGTCGGCCTCGACCAGCGCCGGGCTGTTGAGGGTGTCACCCCATTCGATGCGGGCGGCGTCCTTGCCGTGCAGGAACATGTTCATGCGCGCCAGCGCCCAGGTGCTGCCGTTGACCTCCTGGCCGAACAGCGCGAAGTCGCGACTGCCTTGTGCCTCCACCAGTGCGGCGGCTTCGATCAGCAGGCCGCTGGAGCCGCAGGTGGGGTCGCAGATGCGATCGCCCAGCTGCGGAGCGGCCAGTTGTGCCAGAAGCTTGGACACCTGCTTGGGCGTGTAGAACTCGCCAGCCTTCTTGCCGGCGTCGGAGGCGAAGCGTTCGATCAGGTAGATGTAGGTATTGCCGATCACGTCCTCGGAGACGCGGGAGGGGCGCAGATCGAGCTTGGCGAAGTCGCCGAGCAGGTTTTCCAGACGCCGGTTGCGATCCTTGGTCTTGCCGAGGTTGGCTTCGCTGTTGAAATCGATGTTGCGGAAGACGCCTTCAAGCTTGACCTTGTTGGCCTCCTCGATGTGGTCGAGCACGATGTTGATCAGCTCCCCCAGATTGGCGGCCTTGCGGCGCTCATAGAGGGCATGGAAGTCGGCCAGGAAGCGCTCGGTGACCTTGCCGGTCTTCTCGTCCTTGAACTCCACGTAGGGCAGGATGAAGCGCTCGCGCTCCAGCTTGCGGCGGATGCGCTCCTCGTTGTTGCCGTATTCCTTCCTGTACTCCTCGTAGTGGCCGGACCACAGGTCGCTGATGTACTTCAGGAACAGCATCACCAGGATGTAGTCCTTGTACTGAGCGGGGTCGACGACGCCACGGAAGGTGTCGCAGGCGGCCCAGGCGGCAGCGTTGATTTCCTGCTGGGAAGTGGGATTTGTCATGAATGAGCCTGGTTGTTGAGGAGTTCGAACATCGAGCGGGAAACGAGCTGGTGGCGCAGGGCCCCCAAGCGCTCCTGGATCCGGCATTCGCGAAGTGCCAGATCGGCGAGCTCGGCGATGCGTTGCTGCGTGCTGGGAGGCGGCACAGGCACAATGAAGGCACGCAGCACCTCGACTGGGATCATCTGGACGGACGTGCCAGCCGCGTAGGAAGCCAGACGAGCCTGGGAATCGGCCGAGTTGATATACCAGCGCAGATACGCGGGCAGCACCTCATGGGAGCGAATGAGCACCAGGGGGGCGGCCAGGACTGCCGGACCGAGGCCCTCGTCAACCAGCGCACAAGTGTTTGTGCGACCGCGGGAGCGAAAAACGAGGTCGCCGCCCCTGAGATGATGGCGGCCCAGCTCGGGAGCTGTGCATCGCAGCGCTGCGGGAGCAGCACGCAAATCGAAACCCTCCACGTCCTTCATCTGGATGATGGCCACTTCGCCTTCGGGATCGTGTTCGAGCCGCGCACGGAAGGCGTACCCAGCCTTTACTTCGGCTAGCGAATCCAATGTCCCTGCGGTAACGCGATTACTACGAACACCCATCGTGCGGAATTTATTTCACCGGGCAATACGGCGTCAATTGCAGTAATGGCATTTCTGCGTGTGGTCAAGGAAATCCTTATTCGGTGCGAGAGTTCACGGCAGCCCCGAGTCGCACCTCTTAGCGTTCGCGTATCACATGGAGGTGCCACTCTTGAGCAAAGTGATTGCGACTGGAACTGCGGCGCTGGCGTTCGCGATGAGCGGAGCGTCCCTGGCACAGAACACATTGACACCACAGCAGATTGCCCAGCGGGCCAAACCCGCCACTGTGCTGATTCGCTCCCTTGACCTTGATGGCCGGGCCGCCGGCTCGGGCTCCGGTTTCTTCATTTCCCGGGATGGCACGATCGTCACGAACTTTCATGTCATCGAACACGCCCACGCACTTCAAGTGGAACGCGACACTGGTGAGATCTTCGATAACGTCTACTTTGTCGCTGCGGACCCGCGCCGGGACACCGCAATCCTCAGGATACCTGCCGCCGACACACCGGCCCTCCCTTTAGTTTCGGACAAACCTGCCGAGATCGGTTCCGGGGTTTTTGTCATGGGGAACCCCCTTGGCCAGACTGCCACCTTCAGCGACGGAATGATCAGCGCGCGACGAGTGACAAATGGCGTCCAACTCCTGCAGGTCACCGCACCGATCTCACCCGGATCGTCGGGAGGACCGGCGATGAATGATCGGGGCGAAGTCATCGGCATCGCCACGATGTTCCTGGAAGGTGGTCAGAACCTCAACTTCCTGGTCCCTGTGGATCATGTCCGCCCCATGCTCTCCATGGGCGATCAGCCGCAACGCTTTACCGCTGCGGCGCTGCCGCGAAGTCGAGGCGGGTTGGCCGATATCGATACCGGAGGATCCGGATCGCCTTCGTCGGCGCAAACGCCAAGTGAAGCCGATTCGGTTATCTGGGAAGTGGTCGGTAGCCTCACGACCCAATTGGCGCAGGTTGAAGCTGAGTTTCAGCAGCGGGGCTATTGGGGCTCACACGAACCGACATTCGGATTTCTTGATTCCAGCGAGGTTGAAGACACGCTCGTTTCACTCAGATCCGGTCGCTCCTATGGCGTCGCGGCCGTTTGCGACAATGACTGCGAGGACATCGACATTGCGCTCTTCGCCCCCAACGGCGAAAGGGTGCAAATCGATGAGGATGAATCGGACCTGGCGGTAATCTCCCATGTAGCCCGCGCCTCAGGAGATCACACTGTTCGCGTCCTCATGTATTCCTGCAATGCTGAGCCCTGCGGATATGGACTCAAGATTTACGTGAAGAACTAGCAAGGCGACCAGCGCTCTAAGGAGAGGCGGCCGGACGCGCCTCAAGCGACGCCCCATAGTGCGCAGGATTGGTCACCGGATTGATGAACGGAAAGGTCTCCCGCCCCTGGCTCTGTTCATTGACCGTCTTGCGCGCCGTGTAAAGCCATTCGCCGTCGATCTTCACCAGCTTGTCCACGTAGTGGCCATGACCGAGGATGCGCGGCTCCACGCCGCCCACCATCATCCATGTGGCCTGCGCCACCGCGCGGGTGCCGTCGTCTGATACATCGATGACCATCGACGAGATGAAATGCTTGCGGTGGCCATTGCCCTGGCCGGTCTCGCCATCGTTCAGCTGCGCCATTTCGCGCTCGCGCAGGCCGGTGATGACTGCGGCGATCTGCTCCCGCCCGACCGCTTCGCCGCCGCCGTAGGTGAGCACGCCATCGGGGGCGAAGGCGGCTGCATAGGCATCCGCGTCACGCCAGTCGAGCGCGAACACATACTTGTAGGCCAGCTGCTCGATGTCGGCGCGCTCCTGCGCGGTAGGATTGCGCGCCACCGCCGGCAGCGACAGCAGCGCGCAGGACAGGGCGACGATGAAATGGCGTGTGCAAGCGCGCATGGCAGTCTCCTCGACGATCAGCGGACGACGGAAGCTTGGCGCGCCCGCATGCGCCGTGCAGTGGCGCGGCCTGGAATCACGGCACGGCCGCTGCGGGCTCAGGTCGCCGCCTGCCGTGCACCATCCGGTACAGCGCCGGCAACACCAGAAGGGTCAGCAGCGTCGAGGACAGGATGCCGCCGATCACCACCGTCGCCAGCGGCCGCTGCACCTCGGCCCCGGTGCCCACGTTGAAGGCCATCGGCACGAAGCCCAGGCTCGCCACCAGCGCCGTCATCAGCACCGGCCGCAGACGCGTCAGCGCTCCCTCGGTGATCGCAGGCTCCAGCGCGTGCCCCTCGCTGCGCAGCTTGCGGATGAAGCTGATCATCACCAGACCGTTGAGCACCGCGACCCCGGACAAGGCGATGAAACCCACGCCGGCGGAGATGGACAACGGAATGCCGCGCAGCCACAGCGCCGCGATGCCGCCGGTCAATGCCAATGGCACACCGCTGAACACGATGGCCGCATCGCGGGCGGAACCGAAGGCCATGAACAGCAGGCCGAAGATCATCAGCAGCACCAGCGGCACGACGATCGACAGCCGCTGGCTGGCCGAGATCAGCTGCTGGAATGTACCGCCGTACTCCACCCAGTAGCCTTCGGGCAGCGCGATCCGCTCGCCCACGGTCGCGCGCAACTCCGCCACGAAGGAACCCAGGTCGCGGCCGCGTACATTGCTGGTCACGACAACGCGGCGCTTGCCGTTCTCGCGGCCGATCTGGTTGGGACCCTGCACCAGCTCGATGCGCGCCAGCTCGCCCAGCGGCACCCATGCGGCAACCGCGGCGGAGGAGCCACGAACCGGCACGGGCAGGGAGCTCAGCGTCCGCGGATCCTGCCGCAATGCTTCGGGCAGCCGCACCACGATGTCGAAGCGGCGATCCCCTTCGAACAGCTGGCCCGCCCGCGCGCCGCCGATTGCCGCCGTAACGGTGTACTGCAAGTCCTGCACGGAAACGCCATGACGTGCCAGCGCAGCCGGATCGGGGGTGACGGTCAGCAGCGGCAGGCCGGTCACCTGTTCGAGCTGCACATCCGCGGCGCCGTCGATCCCGGCGGCGAGGTGTTCGATCTGCTCACCGAGCGTGGCCAGTTGCGCCAGCTCGTCGCCATGCACCTGGATGGCCACCTCGGCCCGCACGCCGGCAATCAGCTCGTTCATGCGCATCTGCACCGGTTGCGTGAACTCGTAGTTGTTGCCCGGCACCCGGGCGGCGACCTGCTGCAGTTCCGCCAGCAGGCGGGCGCGCGGCTTGCGTGGGTCAGGCCACTGCTCCCTGTCCTTCAGCAGCACATAGGTGTCGGCCACGGACGGCGGCATGGGATCGGTGGCGACCTCGCCGGTGCCGATGCGGCTCACCACCTGCTCCACCTCGGGCATGCGGCCGATGTGTCGCTCGAGCTGGCGCTGCATGCCCACGGCCTGCGTGAGGCTGGTGCCGGGAATGCGCATCGCGTGCACGGCGATGTCGCCCTCATCCAGGTCCGGGATGAATTCACTGCCCATGCGCGAGGCGATGAAGCCGGCGATCACCACCAGCAGCAGGGCCGACGCCACGACGAGGCCCCGCCGATGCAAGGCATGGCGCAACAGCGGTGCATACAGGTGCGCCGCGCCGCGCATCAGCCGTGTGTCGCGCGCGGCCACCGAGCCGGTGACGAACTGCGCCACCGCCGCCGGCACGAAGGTGAGGCTCAGCGCGGTGGCGAAGGTCAGCGCCATGACCACGGTGATGGCCATGGGATGGAACATCTTTCCCTCGATGCCCGACAGTGCGAACACCGGCAGGTAGACCGCGCCGATGATGAACATGCCGAACAGGCCGGGGCGGATCACCTCGGCTCCGGCCGCAGCAGCCAGTTCATGGCGTTCGGCGCGGGTGAGCAGACGGCCGCGTGCCTGCTGCGCGGCGGCGAACCGCCGCAGGCAGTTCTCCACGATGATCACCGCGCCATCCACCAGCAGCCCGAAGTCCAGCGCGCCGAGGCTCATCAGGTTCGCCGAGACACGGTTCTGCACCATGCCGCTGATGGTGAGCAGCATGGTCAGCGGGATCACTGCAGCAGTGACCAGCGCGGCACGCAGGTTGCCCATCAGCGCGAACAGCACCACGATCACCAGCAGCGCGCCCTCCAGCAGGTTGGTGCGCACGGTGCGGATGGTGCGCTCGACCAGGTCGGTGCGGTCATGCACGGCCTGCGCGCGCACGCCTGCTGGCAGCGTGGCATCGATCTCGCGCAACCGCTGTGCCGCCCGCTTCGCCACGGCGCGGCTGTTCTCGCCGATCAGCATGTGAACCGTCCCCAGCACCACCTCCTCGCCATTGCGGGTGGCGGCACCGGTGCGCAGCTCGCTGCCTTCGAGCACCTCGGCGACCTCATCCAGCCGCAAGGGCAGCCCGTCGCGCATGGCCACCACCACCTGGCGCAGGCCGTCGAGGTCTGCCACCTGCCCCGGCACATGCACCAGGAACTGCTGGCCCGAGCGCTCGATGTAGCCGGCACCGATGCTGGCGTTGTTGCGCTCCAGCTCATCGACCAGATCCTGGAAGGTCAGACCATAGGCCACCAGTCGCGCCGGATCCGGCGTCACATGGATCTGGCGGACATGGCCACCGGAGGTATTCACCTCGGTGACACCGGCGAGGTTCCGCAGCTGCGGCCGGATCACCCAGTCCTGCAGCGTGCGCAGCGCCGCGGGTGTCCAGCGACCGGCCGCGCGAGGCTCGGCCTCGACGGTGTACATGAAGATCTCGCCCAGCCCGGTGGACACCGGGCCCAGCGCCGGCTCCACGCCAGGCGGCAAATGCACTGCGACCTGCTGCAACCGCTCGGACACCTGCTGGCGCGCGAAGTAGATGTCGGTGCCCTCTTCGAACACCACGGTGACCTGCGAGAGGCCATAGCGCGAGATCGAGCGCGTGGAGGTCAGTCGTGCCATGCCGGCCAGCGCGGTCTCGATGGGCCAGGTGATGCGCTGCTCGGCCTCCAGCGGCGAGTAGCCCGGCGCCTCGGTGTTGACCTGCACCTGCACATTGGTGATGTCGGGCACGGCATCGATGGGAAGGCGGCCGAAGTTCCAGACGCCCGCCGCAGACAGGGCCAGCACCAGCAGGAGCACCAGCCAACGGTGCGCAATCGATGCGCGGATGATGCGTTCGAGCATGCCGGCCTCAGTGCGCGTGGCTGGCGCCGGACTTTTCGATGTCCGCGCGGATCAGGTAGCTCTGCCGGGTCACATACCGCGTGCCGGGCGCCAGGCCCGCCACCACCTCGGCATGCTCGCCGTCGCGCGCACCCAGTTCGACTGCGCGCGCCGCATAGACGTCCTCGCCTTCCTGCGTGAACACCACGGTGGCGTCGTGCAGGATCTGCAGCGCGGATTCCTTCACCGCCAGCGGGACCTCATGCGTTTCCAGCGTGACCTGCGCCGTGACCGTCATCCCGGGCCGCCAGGTTCCCTCGGGGTTGGACAGCCGCACGCGCGCGATCACGCCCTGCCCGGCCGCGGCCACCGGCAGCAGGCGGTCGATCACGCCGGCGGCCTGGGCGACCGTGGTGGCCGATGCGATCTGCACCGGCTGGCCACTGCGCAGACGTGCCGCATCGCGCCCGACTGCACGCAGGTCGACCCACAGCTGCGACAGGTCGGCCAGCTCCACCAGCGGCGCCTCGCCAGTCACATCGCCCACGCTGGTGTGGCGCGCGAGCACGATGCCATCGATGGGCGCGGCCACCGCGTAGTTGCGCAGGCTGTCATTGCCCTCCACGACCAGCAAGGTGTCGCCGCGTTGCACGCGCTGCCCCTCCAGCACGCGCACTTCCCGCACGATGCCGGGGAATCGCGCCTTCACCAGCGCCTGGCGATTGGCATCGATGACCACCGTGCCCATCACGCGCAGGCGGTCGCGGATCACCGCCGGTCCGGCCGCTTCCACCTCGATGCCCGCCTCGCGCGCCACCTCGGCGGGGATCGCGGTGCGCGTCTGGCCGGCATGCTCGTCATGCGGCCCGGCGTCCTCATGGGCGTGGTCTGCGTGCGCATCGGGCGGGATGCCAGCCTCACCGGCGGATCGGTCGCAGGCGGCAACCAGCGGCAGCAGCAGAAGGATGCAGAGACGTGCATTCATGGCAGCAGTTCCTGGCCGTCGGCGGTGAAGCGTTCGATCTCCACGCGCCGCAGATGGGCACGCGCCAGGGCCTCGGTCTGCCGGGCGCGCAGTTCGGTGACCGCGCTGCCGGCCTGCGCCAGGGCCTGGTAGTTGAAGCGTCCGGCCTCGAAGCCGCGGCGCGTGAAGGCCAGCGCCGCCTCGGCCTGCGGCAGCATGCGATCGCGCAGTGCCTCCACCTCGCTGCGGGCATGCAGCAGTTCCTGATACAGCGCGAACAGCACCTGGCGGCTTTCGATGCGTGCGGCGTCGCTGCCCGCCTCGAGCGCGGCGCGCTGCGCCTCTGCTTCAGCGATTTGCGGCGCAGCGCGTCGGCGGCTGCCCAGCGGCAAGGACATCGACACCACCAGCGCCTGCTCGTCCAGCGCCTGGAGGCGGCGCACGCCGACGCCGAGCGTCAGGTCCGGCCGGGCCGCCGCCATGGCCAGGCGGCGCCGTGCCACGCCGGTCTCGGCATCCAGCATCGCAGCGCGCTGTTGCGGCGTGCTGCGCAGGCGTGCGGCCAGGACTTCGAAACCGGGCAGCGGCGGCAGCGCTTCCAGCTCCATCGTGACCGCATCGAAATCCGGTGCCGGCTGCCCCCAGCTGGCGGCGAGGGTCACGCGCGCCGCCTCCAGTTCGTGCCCGGCATGTTCGAGCTGCAGCTGCGCCTCAATCACGGCGATTTCGGCCGCATGCAGGTCCGATTCCGGATTGCGCGCGGCCACGACCCAGGCCGCCACGCGATCGCGCAGCGCCTGCGCTTCGTCGAATCGTGCGCGCGCGTCCTCCACACGCCGCTGGTCGATGGCCACTTCGATGAAGCGCGCAGTGGTCTCGGCTTCAACGTCGAGCCGCGCGGCGACACCGTTGAGCCGCTGGCGGGCGATCTGCGCCTGGCCCAGCGCCTGCCGCGCGGCACGCTTGCCGCCCAGCTCGACGGCGCGTTCCAGCTGCAGGGTGGTTTCTGCGCCATCCAGTCCGGCCAGCGCACCGGTGCCGGCCAGGTTCTGCAGCTCGGCACCGAGCACGAACGGTGGTGGCAGGGCTTCGTGCGCGGCGCGCACCTCGACCGCCCGCAGCTGCGCAGATTGCGCGGCCAGCGCGCGATTGCCATCCAGTGCGCGGGAGACGGCGGCTTCAAGGCGCAGGGTTTCAGCAGCATGCGCAGGACATGCCACACAGCACATCCAGGCAGCCGCCAGGATGGATCGGAAATGCAATGACACGGAAGACCTCCGTTTGACTCGACTGACGCGGATCGGCCGCGCTGGGGCGGCGAAGCGGTCAGCAGATCGGAGGCCGGAACAGCTCTTCGGGCCGGGAGACCGGGGAGATGACTGTGCGTGGCCGCACCGCGATGGGCACCGAATGCACCACCGGCAGCGCGGTCACGCTTGCCGGCAGCGCCAACACCTGCGGCAGCAGGTGCAGGTGCTGCAACACCTCGGATGCCGATGGGGCACTTCCGGCATGCGGCTGTGCATGCAGATCGTGCGGCTGGTCCAGGGCGTGGTCGTGGCCGGCGTGATGGTCGTGACCGGTTGCGACCCCCACATGAATGATGGTGGCGTGCGGGGGTTCGCCATGCGCGTGGGAATGCGCCTCGACCCGCGGGAAACTGGTGGTCACTACCGCCAGGACCAGCAGGCACGCCAGCCACCGTCCTGCGGGACGGCACAAAACACGTCGAAGTCCGGTCCGCAGACTGCCCAAGGTCATGCGCCGAGCATGCCGCAGAATCGGCGGGTTCTCAAACAGCGCCGCCGGAGTTGCGGCCACGCGGGGGAGAATCTTCACCCGAGGAGGTCAGTAGATGACGCCGGTCTCCCGCGCGTACTGCTCCCAGCCCTGCTCCATCGCCGCAAGCTGGGCCGGCTCCGCCGCGGCCAGGTCCTGCTGCTCGAACGGATCGCGCGCCAGGTTGAACAGCTTCCAGCGCCGCTCGGCCTGCGGCTGGCGCTGGTCCCAGACGATCTTCCAGTCACCCTGGCGCACCGCGCGCGGTCCGCCCTGCTCCCAGCCGAGCACCTCGTCGGCAGAACGGACCTGCGGCGCCTGGCCGTAAAGCACCGGCAGCAGCGAGCGACCGCGCGGCGGCAGCACCTCGCGGTCGCGGTACCGGGTTCCCGGATGCTGGAAGCCGGCGGCATCGATGAAGGTGGGCAGCAGGTCCATCATCAATGCCATCGCATCGCTGCGCGTGCCGGGCTCGATGCGGCCGGGAAAGTGCGCGAACGCGGGCACGTGGATGCCACCTTCGAACGCAGAGCCCTTGTGGCGGTTCCACGGCGAGGCGCTGACGCTGGCCCAGTTGGCGCCATACATCACATAGCTGGTGGCGCTGCCGATGTTGTCGAGGCTGTGGTCGTATTCCTTGCCGATGTGATCGCGGTAGGGCGCGGCGAGATCGAGGCGGCTGGACTCGGCGCCATTGTCGGAGGCGAACACGATCAGCGTGTTGTCGAACTGGCCGGTGCGCTTCAGGTATTCGATCACCTCGCCCACGTAATGATCGAGGTCGCTGACCATGGCGGCATAGATTTCCATGCGGCGTGCATTGAAGCGCTTCTCTTCTTCCGGCAGATCATCCCAGCGCGGATTGAAGCGCGCATTGTCGATGGGCTTCGCGTCCTTCGGCACCAGTCCCAGTTCCTTCTGGCGCGCGAGGCGCGCGGCATACAGCGCCTCATAGCCGGCGTCGTAACGGCCCTTGAACCTGGCGATCGATTCCTTCGGCGCCTGCAATGGCCAGTGCGGAGCGGTGTAGGCCAGGTAGGCGAAAAAGGGCTTGCCCTCGGCGCGATCCTGCTCGATGAAGTCGATGGCCTTGAGGGTGTAGTCGCGGGTGGAATACCAGTCCTCGCCCACGGTGACGATTTCGTGGCCATCGAAGAAGCGCGCATCCTGCGGTCCGCGCCAGTCCCAGGGGCCCAGGTGCGCCGCGCCATCGATCGAGGCGAACACGCGACGGAAACCGCGCGCGGCAGGACCGGTCTCGGGCGTGGAGCCCAGGTGCCACTTGCCCACCATGTAGGTGTTGTAGCCGGCATCGCCCATCAATTCAGGCAGCGCGGCGACGCGGAAATTCAGGTGTCCCTCGTAGCCGGGCTGGCCCTGCTGGTCCTCGCGGCGCGGCCGGCCCTGCACGCCCATGCCGGCCTGGTGGTTGTCCATGCCCGACATCAGCATCGCCCGCGTCGGCGCACAGCTCATTCCGGCGAAGAAGTTGGTCAGCAGCATGCCGTTGCGTGCCAGCGCATCGAGGTTCGGCGTCGGGATCTCGCTGCCGAAGGCGCCAAGGTCCGAATAGCCCAGGTCATCGGCGAGGATGAACACGATGTTGGGCTTCTGCGCCATTGTCGCCGCCGCGCCATCGCCATCGCCATCGCCATCGCCATTGCCGGCGGCACAGCCGGCAAGTCCCAGGCCCAGCAGCAACAGCGCGGCCAGGCACAGGCTGGATAAAGGGTCAGAAAATGACGCCGTTGGTTTCTTCATAGCGGTCCCACACCTCCAGCATCTGCTGGAACTTCGCCGGATCGGACTCGGCCAGGTCGTTCTGCTCGAAGGGATCGGTGGCCAGGTTGTACAGCTGCCAGCGGCGCTGCGCCTCTGGCAGTGCGCGGTCCCACACCAGCTTCCAGTCGCCCTGGCGCACGCCGCGATGGCCCAGCAGCTCCCAGCCGAACCCGGCGTCCGGCGGATGCACCGCATCGGCCTCACCATGCAGCAACGGCAGCAGTGAACGGCCCTGCGGTTCGAGCACCGGCTTGCCCTGCCAGGTGCTGCCGGGATGCTGCGTGCCGGCCAGCTGGAGGAAGGTGGGCAGCAGGTCCATGATGGTGGTGGTGGCTTCGCTGCGCGTGCCAGCCTCGATGGTGGCCGGATGCCAGGCAAAGGCCGGCACCCGCGTGCCGCCCTCGAAGGCCGTGAACTTATGGCGCTTCCACGGCGTGGCGCTGGCGCTGGCCCAGTTCGCGCCATACATCACATAGCTGGTGGCGCTGCCGATGTTGTCCAGGCTGTGGTCATATTCCTTGCCCACATGCGGTGCGATCGGGTCGTTCAGGTCACGGCGGTCCGGCTCGGCACCATTGTCCGAGGAGAACATGATGAAGGTGTTCTCCAGCTCGCCGATCTCTTCCAGGTAGGCGAGCAGCTCACCCACATAGGTATCGAGGTCGCTGACCATGGCCGCATAGATCTCCATGCGGCGTGAGGCGAAGCGCTTCTCTTCTGCGGAGAGATCCTGCCAGCGCGGGCTGAAGCGCGCATCGTCGATGGGCTTCGCATCCTTTGCCACCAGCCCCAGTTCCTTCTGGCGCGCGAACCGCTCGGCATACAGCGCTTCATAGCCGGCGTCATAGCGGCCCTTGAACTTTTCGATGGATTCCCTCGGCGCCTGCAACGGCCAATGCGGCGCGGTGTAGGCCATGTAGGAAAAGAACGGCCTGCCCTCGACGCGGTCCTGCTCGATGAACTCGATCATCTTGCGGGTGTAGTCGCGGGTGGAATACCAGTCCTCGCCCACGGTCACGATGTCGTGGCCGTCGAAGAACTGCGCATCCTGCGGGCCGCGCCAGTCCCACGGGCCCAGGTGCGCCGCGCCGTCGAGCGAGGCGAACACGCGGCGGAAGCCGCGCGCGGCAGGGCCGGTCTCGGCCGTGGAACCCAGGTGCCACTTGCCTGCCATGTAGGTGTTGTAGCCGGCTTCGGTGAGCAGCTCGGGCAGCGCCGCGACGCGGAAATTCAGGTGCCCCTCGTAACCGGGCTGGCCGCGCTGGTCATCGCGGTTGATCGCGCCCTGCACGCCGATGCCGGCGCGATGGTTGTCCATGCCGGCCATCAGCATGGCGCGCGTCGGCGCGCAGGTCATGCTGGTGTGGAAATCGGTGAGCAGCATGCCCGCCCGTGCCAGCCGGTCGAGGTTCGGCGTCGGGATCTCGCCGCCGAAGGCGCCAAGGTCCGAATAACCGAGGTCGTCGGCAAGGATGAAGACGATGTTGGGTCGCTTCACCGGCTCCGCCACCGGCTCGGCCCGCTTCTGGCACGCAGCCAGCGCCAATGCCGCAACCAGTACGGCGGCTACGCGAATCGACATTCCAGACCCCCTTCCTACATGGACAGGGGGAAGCTTATAAAAACGGCGCGCCGCCATCCTGCGGCGCGCGCATTCACCCGGGGCGAAGGTTATCGGTCCATTCGGATTGCGCAGTTGGCACCCGCGTGCAATCAGAAGTCCAGGTTCAGGCCGAAGTCCACGCTGCGCCCACGCAGCGGCACCGTATTGGCCAGGAAGGAACTATGGTTCCACGCCGTCTCGTCGAGCAGGTTGCTGCCGCGCAGGTACCAGTGCAGCCCGGTGCCGGAAAGCCGCTGGCGCAGCGTGACATTCAGCATGTCGTGGCCGGGGGTGGCGGTTTCGAAGCCGGCGATGCGCCGCTGCCGGCTGACGCGGTGGAACTCGACTTCGGCGCCGAACTCGCCGATGCCGCCCTGCAGCCGTGCGCCATGGCGGGCGGGGGGGATGCGCGGCAGAGGCTCGCCGCCGGTGAAGCGCGCCCGGACCACATCCCCGAACAGCGTGGCGGAGAATGCCGGCGCGAACTGCCACGTGACCTCGACCTCGCCACCGCGGAAGCGCGCATCGCGCTGCGAATACCTGACCAGGCGGAAGTCCTCGAACTGGTCCAGCGTGCGTGCGTAGGTGTAATGGTCGACGCGGTTGTCGAAGGCGTTCACCGAGAAGGTCAGAGAGCCTGCGGTGTGCCGCCATCCCAGTTCGATGTTGCGCGACGCTTCGCGACGCAGTGGTGCATCGCCGGCGGCACCGCCGCAGGTCTGCGCACTGGGCAGCAGCCCGCACTCATAAGTGTTGGTGGCCAGGTGCACGCCGCGGGCATACAGCTCCTGTGGGTGGGGCAGGCGTCCGAAACGCGCTGCCGACACGGTCAGGTAGTGATCCGCCACGGGTTCCCACACCATTGCGGCAGAGAACGAGCTGGTCGATCTGCTGAATGCGGAACGGCCACGCGGATCATCCACCGGGTGGTGACGCAGCCATTCATGGCGGGCGCCCAGCTCCAGGTGCAGGTTCGTATCCAGTTCCAGATGCTCGATGATGAACAGGCCCGTGGCGCGCGAGTCCACGGTGGGCAGGAAAGCCTCGGTGCCACTGGCGCGCGAACGCGTGTCGGAGTGCTGCACGCCGACCACGCCCCGCAGGCCCCCCAGCGTCACATGCTGGATCTCCAGGCGCGCTTCCAGTCCCGCGTTGCGGAAGGTGGTGCCGATTTCGTCAGCCTCGAGTTCGTCGTGGCGATAGTCGCTGTAGCTGGCGCGCAGGCGGATGCGCTCGGCCAGCGCGAACGGCGCGCGGAATTCGCCGCGGAGGTCCAGGCGCTCGCTGCGCAGCGCGACGCGTGGCGCCTCACCGTGGCCATGTTCGTGGTCATGGTCATGGTCATCGTCATGGCCAGGCTCTTCGGGCCCATGACCGCCGCAATGCAGGCTCGCCCCATGCGGATGGCAGGACTCGTAATCATGGCTGTGCCCCGGCACGCCGTAGTCGTCATTCCGATAGGTGTAGGCCAGCCCCAGATAGCCGTTGTCGCGGATCCACGAGGCGCCCGCCGTGGCGCTGCCGGACTCGGCCCAGGTGCCCTCGACGCGTCGCGTCGCAACGCCGCTGACGCGATAGTCCGCCGCGCGGCGCGTGGTGCCTTCCAGGCGCAGCGCCAGTCCCGGCGCCGCCTGCGCCGTCACGCCCGCTGCCACTGCACGTTCGCGCGCCGCGGTGCCGCCGCGCACGCCGACGCTGCCAGCCAGGCCATCCTGCGGCATCGCAGTGGGGACCTTTTCGTCCAGCAGGTTGATCACCCCGCCGATCGCACCACTGCCATACAGCAGCGTGGCCGGCCCGCGCAGCACCTCGATGCGCTCCACCAGCATCGGCTCGGCCGTCACCGCATGGTCGGGCGAGATGTCCGAGGCATCCAGCAGCCCGGCGCTGTCGGAAAGCACGGTGACGCGCGGCGCGCCGTGGCCGCGGATCACCGGCCGCGCCGAGCCGCCGCCGAAGGTGTCCGCATGCACGCCGGGCAGCCCGCCCAGCGTTTCGCCGAGCGTGGCGCGGGTGTGCTCGAACAGCGCCTCGCCCTCCAGCACGCTGAACGAGGAGGCGATCTTCTGCGGATCCTCCTCGATGGCAGTGGCATACACATAGACCGTGTCCAGCTCGTCCGGCGCGGCATCGGTGGCCATCGCGGCGGCGCAAGGAATGCAGAGGCCGAGCAGCGCGCGAACGGCTGCCGAAGGCAGAAATCCTGGGTACATGATTGATCCTCGAAATCCCGGGGGTCGCGGTGGCCGCGACCGAAACAAGGCAATGACGCACGCACACGCCCGGTGCGGGCGCGCACGATGCACAGGGATGGCGGTGGATCAGGCGGCCGGAGGAGCCCGGCTGCGATACGCGGAAGGCGCCGGCGAAACCCGCGCGCTGGGCGCGGCGCCGGCAATGGGTGCGCCATGCTGCGGCGGCGCCAGGCCGGGCATGGAGAGTGCGGGCGGCGCCGCACCGGCCGGCGAACCCAGGCACAGCACGCAGTCGGCCACACTGTGCTGGCCGGAACCCGCTTCGGCATGGTCATGCCAGTGCGTGGCCGACAGCAGCGTCCAGCCCAGCACACCGATGCAGGCCAGCAACGCAATGCCACGCCGCAGCCGCGCGGCGCTGGCCAATGCAGAGAGCATCAATTGACGGGGTGCGCGCGCTGACATCGAAGCTTCGTTTATACCAGCCTTGTCAACATCCGCCCGTGACCGCAACGCCTCAGCCGAGGAAGCGCAGCAGGCTGCCCAGGGCGCGTGGTTCGGTAATGGCCACGAACGCCACGCCGGTCAGCGCCCCCGCCAGGTGCGCGTCATGGTTGATGCGGCTGGTGTTCGAGCGCGACGCCCAGATGCTGTAGGCGAGGTAACTCACGGCAAACAGCCAGGCCGGAATCGGGATGGGAATGAGGAAAAGGTACATCGGCTGGGTCGGGAAATAGACCACGAAGGCAAACAGCACCGCTGACACCGCGCCGGATGCCCCCAGCGTGGCATAGCGGGGATTATTACGATGCTTCGACAGCGAGATCAGCGGACTGAGTGCAAGACCCAGCGCATAGAGGATCACGAACTGCGTTGTCCCGAGGACATATTCCATCGGCACCCCGAAAAAGAAGAACGTGATCATGTTGAACAGCAGGTGCGGCAAGTCCGCATGCGCAAAGCCGCTGGCGATCAGCGTGCCGCGGCGACGCCCGCGCGCGAATTCATAGGGCCGGAACACGCAACGCTCGATGATCTGCGGATTGCCCCAGAGGCCCGCAATGCCGATGCCGATATTGACCGCCAGGATGACCAGCGCCGCCGGTCCGATGCTCGATAACATCCGGCAAGTTTAGGCTGCGATTGCCGCCCGCGGCGAGGGATTGATGTAATCTGCCGCGCCCCTGTCGCTGCCCTTTTTTCGAGGAACCATGGCGCCCATCCTGCGCCTCGATGATGTCTCGCTGGCCTTCGGCTCGCGCCCGCTGCTCGAGCACGCCTCGCTGCAGGTGGAGCCCGGCGAGCGCGTCTGCGTGGTCGGTCGCAACGGCGAGGGCAAGAGCTCGCTGCTGAAGCTCGTTGCCCAGGTGCTGCGGCCGGATTCTGGCGCGGTGTGGCTGCGCCCCGGCACGCGCCGCGCGGTACTCGAGCAGGACATCGTCACCGTGGAGCACGCGCTGGTGCATGAGGTGGTCGCTGCGGGCCTTGCCGGCCTCGACGGCGTGGAAAGCTGGGAGATCCCGGTGCGTGTGGCCACGGTGCTGTCGCAGCTCGGCCTGGATGGCGAGGCCCGCTACGAGAACCTCTCCGGCGGCTGGCGCCGGCGCACCCTGTTGGCGCGCGCGCTGGTGGTCGAGCCTGAACTGCTGCTTCTCGACGAGCCCACCAACCACCTGGACATCCCGGCCATCGAATGGCTGGAGCAGCTGCTGCGCGGGTTTCGCGGCGCGCTGCTGTTCGTCAGCCATGACCGCCGCTTCGTCGATCGCGTCGCCACGCGCATCATCGACCTGGATCGTGGCCGGCTGTCGAGCTGGCCCGGCAACTACAGCGACTATGCGGCGCGCAAGGCGGCGCAGCTGGCGGACGAGGCGCGCGCCAATGCGCTGTTCGACAAGCGGCTGGCACAGGAAGAGGTGTGGATCCGCAAGGGCGTGGAGGCACGGCGCACGCGCAACGAGGGCCGCGTGCGCGCGCTGATGGCGATGCGCACCGAACGCCGCGAGCGGCGCGAGCGCACCGGCCAGGCCAGCATGGCCGTGCAGGAAGCGGCCGCGTCGAGCCAGCTCGTTTTCGAGGCCGAGGACGCCGGCGTGTCCTTTGGCGGGCGCACGATCTTCGCCGGCCTCACCACCCGCATCCTGCGCGGCGAGCGCATCGGCATCGTCGGTCCCAACGGTGCCGGCAAGAGCACGCTGCTGAAACTGCTGCTGGGAGAGCTGGAACCCACCCGCGGCAGCGTGCGCCGCGGCGCGCGCCAGGAGGTGGCTTATTACGACCAGCAGCGCGCCCAGCTCGATCTGGATTCGCCGGTGGCGCACAACATCAACGCGCGCAGCGACTTCGTGCTGGTCAACGGCGAGAACCGCCACATCTCCAGCTACCTGCGCGATTTCCTGTTCCGTCCCGAACAGCTGCTGACGCCGGCGCGCGCGCTGTCCGGCGGCGAGCGCAACCGCCTGCTGCTGGCGCGCCTGTTCGCCCAGCCGGCCAACCTGCTGGTGCTGGACGAGCCCACCAACGATCTCGACATCGACACGCTGGAGCTGCTGCAGGAGCTGGTGGGGGAGTTCGCAGGCACGCTGCTGCTGGTCAGCCATGACCGCGCCTTCCTCGATGAGGTGGTCACCAGCCTGCTGGTGCTGGAGGGCAACGGGCGCGTGCAGGATTTCGTCGGCGGCTACAGCGACTGGGAGCGCTGGCGCGAAGCGCGCGACGCATCGCAGGCGAAGCGTGCGCGCGCCGCGTCCCAGCCCGCCGCGGCGCCGGACGCCCGGCCCGCAACCGCGGCAGCCGCTGCGCCGGCCGCACCCGCGGCAAGACGCAAGCTTTCATACAAGGACCAGCGCGAACTGGAAGCCCTGCCCGCACGCCTCGAAGCGCTGGAGCAGCGCAAGGCCGGTCTCACCGCGGAGACCCAGCAGCCGGACTTCTACGCACGCCCGCATGCGCAGGTGGCCGCGCACCTGCAGGCACTGGCCGATCTGGACGCGGAAATCGAGGCCGCATTCAGCCGCTGGTCGGAACTGGAGGAAGGCGCGTGAGCCCCGGCAGCGAAGCCGGCGAGGACCCCGGGCGGCGCACCATCCGCAGCTATGTGCTGCGCGCCGGCCGCATGACTGCCGCGCAGACGCGCGCGCTGCAGGAACTGTGGCCGCGCTACGGCCTGGACGGCGAGGGTCCGCCGCTGGATCTGGCGCAGGTGTTCGGCCGACGCGCCCCGGTGACGCTGGAGATCGGCTTCGGCAATGGCGACAACCTCGCCGCGCTCGCCGCCGCGCATCCGCAACGGGATTTCATCGGCGTCGAGGTGCATCCGCCCGGCGTCGGGCAGCTGCTGCTGAAGGCCGAGGCGGCGCAGCTTTCGAACCTGCGGGTGATCCGCCACGACGCCATCGAGGTGCTGCGCGCGCGCATCGCGCCCGGCACGCTAGAGTCGATCCTGGTGCTGTTTCCCGATCCCTGGCACAAGAAGCGCCATCACAAGCGCCGGCTGGTGAATGCGCAGTTCGCGGAGCTGGCCGCCTCGCGGCTGGCGCCGGGCGGAAGCCTGCAGCTGGCGACGGACTGGGAGCCCTACGCCGAGTGGATGCTGGAAGTGCTGAATGCGTCAGCGGCGCTGCAGAACAGCGCCGCTGACGGCCGTTTCGTGGCCCGCGGCCCGGACCGCATCCGCACGCGCTTCGAGGCGCGGGGCGAGCGGCTGGGCCATGTGGTGCACGACCTCTGCTTCGAGCGGATCAGCCCTTCGAGCTGAGGCGTTCCTGCACCACCTTCACGGCGCCGAACACCATCATCCCGAAGACCGCGACAGCGGCGATCGTGTGGAAAACCGTTACCGAAAGAATCACGTCCGACATGTGGTCCTCCTATGAACCTGACCGTTTGATTGTCTGGCCTGACATTGCCTGCACTGCAATTGTCGCGGCTACTATTGCACAGACAATCACTGGGGTCAAAATGTTCCCGGTTTGGACAAATAAATTCCTTCGACTGCATTCCAGTTGCCTGCTCAACGCGGAATTTTCAGGGAAAACAGCGATGAGCGCCCCTGCCCGGTGACAGAATCCGCAGCGTCATGGAAGACCTGCTGCGCGCCCTCACCCTGCCTTTCCGGACCGCGAGCCTGCTGTTCGTGGGCTTGTCTTCGCTGCTGCTGGCCCTTTTGACCTCCCTCGGTGGCGCCATTGCGATCCTCGGCCTGTTCGCGCTGTATGTGACGGCGGTGGCGCTGACCCGTTATGCCTTCCGCATGATCGAGGACGCGGCCAATGGCGCCCGCGACGCCGCGGTGGTCGACATCGAGATGTTCAATCCGGTGGGCGATCCGCGCTGCTTCATCCACCCGGCGCTGGGGCTGTCGCTGGTGGCTCTGCACCTGCTGCGGCCGGATTGGCCGGTGATTCCCACCCTGGTCGCCGCAGCGCTGCTGTTCCCGCCTTCCATCGCCGCAACCGTGATGAGCGGACACGCGCGCGACGCGCTCAACCCCGCGGCCATCGGCGCGGTGATCCGCGGCTGGGGAATCTGGTACCCGCTGACCGTGCTGGCCACGGTGGCGCTGGTCACGCTGGGCCTGCTGCTGGGTCGCGGCCTGGGTGGCGGCTGGCTGGCGATGCTGGTCCGGCAGATGGTGGTGCTTCTGGTCTGCGCGTGGATCGGCGGCGCGATCTACCTGCGCCGCTTCGAGCTGGGATTCGCCGCGCGCGCGGCGCCGGAGCGCAAGGCCGAGGCCGCCGCACGCGAACGCGAGCAGCGCCGGCAACAGGTACTCGATGCGGTGTACAGGGACCTGCGCCTGCGCGAGACCGCGCGCGCCGTGGGCCACCTGCGACAGTGGATCAGCGATGCCGGCCCCACCCACCTGCCCGCCGACATCGACGAGATCATCGCGGCCGGCAGGGCATGGGATGTGCCGCGCGAGCTGCCGCAGCTGCTGCGCGCACTCGCCGGGCAGCTGCATGAGCGCCGCCAGACGGCGCTGGCGCTGAAGGTCACAGAAGCCGGCCTTGCCGCCGATGCCTCATTCGCGCCGGCCGACGAGGCCGCCGTGGTCGCGATCGCCGAACATGCGCGGCGCACCGGGCGCCGGCGCGAAGCGGTGCGGCTGATCGAGAATTTCCTGCGGGCGCTGCCACAGGGCGCAATTGCCGGCCCGCAGCTGATGGCATTGCGGGAGACGCTGGGCCCGCTGCGCTAGCCGGATTCCGGGCCGCGACCCGCCCGCTATCCCGGCGGCGCGCCGGCCACGTCGACGAGGCTGCCGCGCAATCCATCCAGCACATACTGGATGGCCAGCGCCCCCAGCAGCACGCCGAACAGCCGGTTCATCACATTGGCACCGGTCACGCCCATCACGCGGTAGATGGGACCCACCGCGTACAGCGTCACCAGCACCACCAGCAGCGCCAGCGCGACGCAGGCCAGCAGTCCACCGAACAGCACCGGGTCGCCCGACGCAGGACCGAAAGCCAGCAGGATGGTGGTCAGCGATCCGGGCCCGGCGATGAACGGGAAGGCCAGCGGGAACACCGAGATGTCGCTTTTCGTCATGCCCTCCTCGACCTCGGGCGTGGAACTGCGCGAGCCGGACTGCCGGGCGAACACCATCTCGAGCGCGATCAGCAGCAGCAGCAGTCCGCCGAAGATGCGGAAGGCGTCGAGGCTGATGTCCAGAAGCTGCAGGAACTGCCCGCCGCCGAATGCGAACAGCAGGAAGATGCCGCCGGCGATGGCCACGCCCTTGCGCGCCATGCGCCGCCGGTCCTGCTCGGAGACACCTTCTGTCAGGGCAATGAAGACCGGGATCACGCCGACCGGTTCGACCACGACCAGGAAGGTGACGAAGAACTTCAGCAACTGGTCGATCATGACGCTTTGCGCAAAAAAGCCGGCTTGTCGCAGTGATCGTGGGAGCGCAGGATAGCAGTGCACATCTCAGGGCGGCACCAACAGGAGTGACGCATGCGGAACATGCACTGCATCGATCCCATCGTGGGCGACTGGTATCGCAGCCACGGCCAGGTTTTTGAAGTCATCACGGTCGACGAGCTCGAGCGGGTCGTCGAAGTGCAGCATGCCGATGGCGGTCTCGGAGAAATCGAACTGGACGACTGGGCCACGCGCTGCCGCGCCGGCTCGCTTTCGCAAGCCGACGCCCCGGGCGACGCACGCACCGTGATCGATCGCGAAGACGACGAGGAAGCCACCGGCTCCCTGCCACAGCGCAGTGTCGAGGAAGCACGCGGCCTGCGTGCCGATGCGCTGTCCGACCTCGACCTGTTCGAGTAGCCGCGGCTAGCGTGCGGCCGCGGCGGCGTCCGCCAGCGGCACGCCGAAATAGCCGAAGGCCTGGCCCTCGGGCGCATCCATGGTGACCAGCACGCGCAGCTCCGCCGGCGCGCCCGCCTGGCGCGTCACCGACAGCTGCTGCCGGTACGCCTGCTTCGCGCTGGCCTTCTGTGCGGTGAGCGGCGCTGCGACTGCGTCGATGCCGGCCGTCTCCTTGATGCTCACGGTGAGGTTGCTGCCCGGCACGCGCGGCACCGCGGCCAGGTGCAGCGTGGCGGGACGACCGGGCTCCGGTGGCGCGTCGAACTGATAGCGCAGGTCGACGGGCACGCCCAGCTTCGAGGAGGTTTTCGCCAGCTGCATGTCCTCGAGCCGCGGCGCCTGCGCCTTGGCTGTGGCGGCGTCGCCTTGCATCGAAGCGACACCCGCTGCGCCGGCTTCCGCGAGTGACCCGACCCGCTGCGCTTCAGGCCCGCCCGCACCGCCTGCCGGATCCGGTGCCAGCAATGCGCCTGCGATCTCCGGTGCCGGTGGCACCGGTGCCGGCGGCGTTTCCGGCGGCTTCGGCCGACAGCCAGCCGTGCTGGCCAGCAGCACCGCGAACGCGGCCACCGCATGCAGGCGTGGATTCAATGGAGGCGTACGCATGGATCGTCCCTCACTGGATGGTCGCGGTCAGGTCGTAATCGCCCGGCGTGCCCTGTGGCGGCGGCCGGCAGCCATTGGCGCAATCATACGCGTCGATGATGTAGGTCTGGCCTGCCGCGGCATTGAATGCGGTGGACTCCATGCCGGGTGGTGGATTCTCGGCCAGCGCGACCGTGGTGCCATTGCGCAGCACGAGGAAGTCCGGATCGGCATTCACGTTCGGGTTCGACGTGGCGAGCGTCACCTGGAAAACCCGCGAGCTGCCGGGCGCGAAGCGCAGGAAGCGGCGGTTGCCGAGTTTGTTGTAGCGACCCCCGTTGTCGACGCTCTGCACCACCACCGGGCTGCCCGGCGCGATGTCGGTGAACAGCGGCAACGCACCCGGGAATGGCGCATGGGTCTCCGCCGAGGCGAAGGCGTCGATCACCGCGGCATCGATGTTCTGCGCGGCCACCAGCGCATCGATGGCCGCCACATCCTGCGGCCGCGCCTCCTTCAGCGCGGTGATGAACGAGAAGATGCTGGTGACCGCCGGCGTGCTGCGGTGGGCGCCCTTCATCACATCCCAGATCGGCTGGAAACCCAGCGCAAGTGTGTCCACGCCCTCGTTCGTCGCGTCGTACAGGTCCCACAGGATCGACCACACCGAGGACTCGCTGCACCAGCAGCCGCCCTGCGGCGCGGTGACGAGGCCGGCGGGATTGGTCTCGAGTGAGACACGGAAGTCGCGCTGCGTGCCGTTGTCCACGAAGCTGTCGCGCAGCACCGGGTCGCCCAGCGCGATCGCGGCAAATGCGTAGCCGAAGCCCTCGCCGAAGGCCACGCGCGGGTCCAGCTTGTCACCCAGCCCATGCTCGCCGCCGATGCTGTCGGAGCGCGAGAAGTTGTGCTCCAGGTAATGACCATACTCATGCGCGATCACATGCTGGTCGAACTCCTCGGTGTCTTCGGTCAGGTCCCAGTTCAGTGCGATGAACTGCCGGTTGCCCTGCGCCTGGAAGTAGGAGCCGCCGGTCTGGCTTCCCCAGTCCACCAGCAGCGGCGGCAGGTTCGCCTGCGGCTCGACGTCCAGCACCGCGTGGATCGCGGCATGAATCGTGTCGAGGATGGCAAAAGGGCCTGACGCACGCGGTGCGGTGGCCGTGCCACCGGCCGCGATGCCCGAGGGGATGGCCAGGTCCTGCCCGCCGCCATTGCTGTCGAATGCGGCGGAGGTGAATGTGAATGGCGTGGCATCGAGCCCGTCCTGCACACGCACATCCCAGCGTGGCAGCTCGCCGGCGGAACCCTGGCGCATCTCCGCCAGCACCTGGATCACCACGCTGCGGCCGGCCGGCACCTGCAGGGAGTAGACGCCGTTGTCGTTGGTCCGGCCGGTGGCGAGCAATGCGTTGCTGCCGGCCTGCAGCGCGCGCACGCTGACACCACGCGCCGGACGCAGCACCGGATTCGCATAGTCGAGCCCGGTGCCAGGCGCGGCGCGGAACGGCACGCGCTCGAAACGCACGCTGCCACTGACGGTGACGGCGTCGGCGGGTGGAGGTGGCGGCGGAGGCGGTGGCGGCAACGGGCCGCCGTCATCGCTGCTGCTGCCGCCACCACCGCAGGCGGCAAGCCCGATCATCAGCAGCAGCAGCGCGGCAATCAGTCCCCGACGTACCGGCATACAGGGGTCCTCACCAGGGCGCGCGCGCCAGCGCACGCGGGTCCAGATCTTCGGCGAGGCGCACCTCGCCGGCCACCACCTGCACCGGCAGGCGCCGCAGCGATTCATCCAGGCAGGGACCGGCAATGCACAGCCCCGTGTGCTTCTCGAACAGGGCGCCATGCGCCAGGCATTGCAGCAGCTCGCCATCGGGAGTCAGGAAGCGCCCCGAGCCCAGGCCCAGCGGCCGGCCGGCATGCGGGCAGCGGTTCAGGTAGGCATGCACTTCATCACCGAGCCGCAGCAGCAGACCGGTCAGCGGCGGGAAGTCATCGGGGTTCAGGTCGATGGGGCGCACGGCGCCGTCTGGAAGATCGTC
>CAYQJU010000035.1:0-27567 GCA_964417875.1 uncultured Steroidobacteraceae bacterium | reverse complement strand
CCGCCGCGATCTGCGCCTTGGTCAGCGCGTTGAACAGGGTCGACTTGCCGACGTTGGGCAGGCCGACGATTCCGCATTGAATACCCATGGGGAAACCTTCTGGTCAGGTGCCGCGACCGGGCCGCGGTGTGGAATGAAGCTGCTGCATGGCGCGTTCGCCGCCCTGCTCGAGCAGCACCGGCACGATGTCGGCCGCTGCCGGAAGGCATGCCTCGATCGGCGCACGCTCCGCCGCGCCAAGCCGCCCCAGCAGCCAGGGCGTGACCAGATCGCGGTGACCGGGATGGCCCACGCCGATGCGCAGGCGCCAGAATCCATCGCCCATGTGGGCGATCAGGTCCTTCAGGCCATTGTGCCCGCCGGCCCCGCCGCCCAGTTTCAGGCGCAGCTCCCCCGGCGGAAGATCGAGCTCGTCGTGCGCGACGAGAATCGCCTCCGGGGGAATCTTGTAGAACCCGGCAACGGCCGCCGTGACGCGGCCGCTGTGGTTCATGAAGTCCTGCGGCCTGGCGAGCCAGACCTCACGGCCTGCAAGCCGCGCCCGGCCCAGTTCGGCCCGGAAACGCGGCTCCAGGCGCAGCGCTGCGCCATGTCGCCGCGCCAGCTCCTCCACCAGCCAGAACCCCGCATTGTGGCGCGAGGTCTCGTAATCGCGGCCCGGGTTGCCCAGGCCGACGATGAGCTGGATCGCAGTGGCGGACATCTGGCCGCTCGCCAGGGACGGACAGAAGCAATCGCTGCCGGATTACTTCTTGCCAGCGTCCTTCTTGTCGCCTTCCTTCGCGCCCGCGGCTGGCGCGGCGCCGGCTGCAGCAGCGGCGTCGGCGGCCGGCTCCGGCTCCTCGACCCGCGGCGGGTGGATGGACACCACCGGCGGATTGCGGCCCTGGGCCAGCTCCGGAAGCGTGACGCCCTGCGGCAGCTGCAGGTCCTTCAGGAAGATGGTGTCGTTCAGGTTCATCTGCGACATGTCCACTTCCAGCGCGTCCGGCAGGTCCTTCGGCAGGCAGGAGATTTCCACTTCGGTCTTCAGGTGCGAGGCCAGGCCGCCCTGCAGCTTCACGCCCGGCGCGCTGCCGGCGTTCAGGAAGTGGATCGGCAGGTTGATGCGGATGGGCTGGTCGGCCAGCACACGCTGCAGGTCCAGGTGCAGCACCTGGTTCTTCGCCGGGTGCATCTGCACGTCCTTCACCACCGCCTGCTGGTCGGCACCATCCAGCTTCAGGTTGATGATGCTCGAGTAGAACTTCTCGTCACCGATCACGTTCAGCAGCTTCAGCTGGTCGAGCGTGATGGTGGCGGGTTCACCTTGTCCGCCATACAGGATGGCCGGCACCTTGGCCGCGCGACGCAGGCGGCGGCTCGCACCCTTGCCCTGGTCGTTGCGCGTCTCGGCGACGATGTCGAAAGTCTTACGCATGATGATCTCCACACAGTTGCAACACGATGCGCGCCGCGACCAGCGCGCATCACCTTCAAACCTGGTCGGTCACTCGATGTACATCGAGCTGACGGATTCCTCGTCACGCACACGGCGGATGGTCTCGGCCAGCAGCCCCGCCACCGACAGCACGCGGATGCGTCCGCAGGCGCGCGCGGCTTCGGACAGCGGGATGGTGTCGGTGACCACCAGCTCGTCGAGCGCGGAACCACTGATGCGCTCCACGGCCTTGCCCGACAGCACCGGATGGGTGATGTAGGCCACCACGCGCAGCGCGCCCTGCTCCTTCAATGCCTCGGCCGCCTGGCACAGCGTGCCGGCCGTGTCGACGAGGTCATCGATCAGGATGCAGCTGCGCTCTTTGACATCGCCGATGATGTTCATCACCTTGACTTCATTGGCGCGCGGACGGCGCTTGTCGATGATGGCCAGGTCGACGTCGTCGAGCTGCTTGGCCAGCGCGCGCGCGCGCACCACGCCGCCCACGTCCGGCGACACCACCACCATGTTCTCGTAACCCTGCTTCCAGGCATCGCCCAGCAGCACCGGCGAGCCATAGACGTTGTCCACCGGGATGTCGAAGAAGCCGGTGATCTGGTCGGCATGCAGGTCGACGGTGAGCACGCGATCGGCGCCGGCGCGCGAGATCATGTTGGCCACCAGCTTGGCCGTGATCGCCGAGCGCGCGCCGCGCGGACGGCGGTCCTGGCGGGCATAGCCAAAATAGGGAATGACCGCCGTGATGCGCGCCGCCGAGGCACGCCGGCAGGCATCGATCATCACCAGCAGTTCCATCAGGTGGTCGTTGGTCGGCGGGCAGGTGGGCTGCACGATGAACACATCGCGCCCGCGCACGTTTTCCATCAGCTCGATGTTCACCTCGCCGTCGCTGAAGCGACCGACCGACGCGCGGCCGAGGGGCACCATCAGGTGCCGGGCGATATCCAGGGCGAGCGCGGGGTTGGCGTTGCCCGAGAAGAGCGCCATCGACTGACCGTCCACGAGGGGTAACCTGCTGAAAACGTTGGGGAACTGCGAAGTATATAGCGAAACGGGCGAGGCTGTCGCGTTTTAGGGGTTACACGTCGCTGGCAGCGCCGGATGGGAGGCCAGACCGCCTACTTCTTCCTCAAAATCCGGGTGGATTCCCCGCTCGGTAAGAACCAAAACAAAAGGGGGCGGGTGTTGCACCCGCCCCCCTCATGGAGCTTCAGTCGGTCTCCCCGGCCTGCTCCCGAGCTTCCCCTCAATACGTTGTCGTTCGATAGAAGACGATCGGATTGCGGATCGGCACGTCGTTCAGGGTCGCCTGAAGAGTCAGCGTCTCGGGTTGACCACCCACGCCGGACTCCACATCGTAGTACACCGGCGACGGAACCACGACTGCGCTCGATTGCGAACCCGGCAGCCGACCGACAAAGCCGGGGATCAGCGCAGAGCCGCTCGGCACATCGACCGTGCCGACAGACACCAGGCGGGGCTCATCCGGCAGATCAGTGGCCGTCATGCAACCGGTGTCACCACCGCGCCGCGTATAGAAGCTTGAAGCCAGCGAGGGCGTCTCGATGGTGAAGCACGCGTCCTGCAGGTTGGGGGCGCCATTCACTCCGGCATGGAAGCCATAGGTGGTGTCCTTGTTGTAGATGAACACGCGCTTGCTGTCGGCCGTAGTCCAGACACCCTGAACCTGCCCAGGCGTATTGACCGGCTCGACCATCTGCCAGACCGGGTTGTAGTTTGCCGGTGGCGGCGTGCCGGGGGGTGACTGCGTTCCGAACGTCAGGCTGAGTGTGCCCGGCGTTCCGGGGGCACCCGGAGTCCTGACGACATTGGTGGCCGTCACATTGCCCGGCGCTACCCAGGTGAAATTCGACAAGTTGAACGTCATCGCGTGATCGGCGCGCCCGGACAGTCCTTCGTTGTAATTCACGGGCGTCACACCCGTGAAGCTGCCGAAGGGCACCGCTCCGAGCCCATTGCTGTCGGTCCAGATGGTGAAGCCCAGTGTCCCTGCGCCGGAATTGTAGTTGTAGAACCCATGCTCGACGCCGACCGCAGTAGAAGAGTGATGGGTGCCGTAGATGAACGTGCCATTCTCGAAGAACGTCAGGAAGTTACGCATTTCCGCCTGAGCGTCCGTCACCGGCAGGCCAGTGGTATTGGAATTGGCGGGAGGCTGCAGCTGGTAAGCGCCCTTAAGACGGTTGGCCTCCGCCGGGACGTTCCGGCAACGCACTGTGGCGGTGACGTTGGCTGGATTGGGTGCTGACGAAGTGGAAACCAGCGATGCCCGACCACCATTGCCGACTATGCAGAACTGGCCATCCGGATGGCGAAGGACCACTACCTCGTACAATGCCGACGAATTGGCCACCCAGGTGCCAGGGAAGGCAACCGGTGTCGGACCAAACGCATTCACGGCAGGAGTTTCGGCGACGATTTCCTCCTGCACATTGCGGAGACCAAGCTGCACACCATTGGCACCCATGGCTGCCGGCGCACCGCCCGGGGGGGCACTGTAATCAACCGTTGCGGCGATCGTGAACAGGCACCCAGTAACGCTGACGTCGGTGATATTGGCCGGCGGCTCCGAGGCGAGTGATCCGGTGCCATTCGTGACGGCACAGTTGTTCAGCGTCCCCCCGCGGGTATTCGTGGCGGTGACCTGATAGGTGAATGCAGGTGGATTTCCACCCGGATAGATAACCGGATTCTGGAAGGTCACACTGGTCTGTCCCACCTCGGGGTAAACAGTTTCCACGCCTTCCTCTGTCTGCAGGGTCAACGCGAACCCCTCTGGCGGATTGTCCGCCAGCGCCTGCGCGATCGATGCCGTCAAGGTGTAGAGCGGCGTCGCGTCACGCACGCAGGTGACCGTGATGTTGTTGACCGGCGCGGTGGCAACACCAGTACCGTTGGCGATGGTGCAATCCCTGCCGAACGGGCTTTCCAGGATCGTGACCTCGTAGCCCGCACCGACATCCACGCCACCGAAGCGCAGGACCTCGGTATCACGGATGCTCAATTCACGTGTGCCGCTGTTTTCCCCGTTTCCCGTGACCGTGACCTGAAGCTTGACTGGTCGGGTCGCCCCGACACCTGTCACGGTGCCATTGAGCACCACCTTCTCACGCGGCACCGCATAAGTCGGTTCCTCGCTGACGCTCTTGATTGAATCGCATGCCACCAATCCTGTTCCACAGAGCAGGGCAGCCACGATCTTCGTACTGCTGATCGTCGATTTCATTGAATCCCCCAGAATTTTTCGAAATGGAGGGCGGCCATTGGCCACCTTCCCTTGAATCTCTTGCCTCGAAGCGGGGACCGTCTCCGGCCCCCGCCCCGGCCAGCCATCAGAACCGCATCCGCACGCCCATGCGATAGGCACGGCCCATCGTGTCGTGGAACTGCGGGTTGGCGCCGGACACGTAGCCGGCGCTCCACGGCGGATCCTTGTCGAACAGGTTATTGATTGACCCGAACACCTGGAACTGCTTCAGGTTCGCAAGCTGCAGGTTGTAGGAGGCGTTCAAGCTGAAGTTCATGTAGGGCTTGACGAAGTTGTTGTCGACGCTTCCTGCCAGGAATTCTCCGTTCTCGTTCTGGTAGTTGGCATCGCCCGGATTATCGCCCCACTCGTTGTTCAGCTTTGCGCCGCCAATGTAGCGGACCGAGAGACTGGTGTTGAGGTTGCCCAGCATATACGAGGTGATGACGTTGCCCGTCCACTTCGGCGATGGCGTGACACCCGGAATGAAGCGACTGCTGCTGATCTGACCGATCAGGTTGTAGCAGAGCGTCTGGTTGTCAGTGCCACCTGGACCACTGCCGAACACCACGCTGTTTTCGCAGCCGGAAGCCTCGAGTGCTCGCTGTCCACGGACGGTCAGCGAGAAGGTGCCAGGCGCCGTTTCGAATATCCGGTTCAGCGGGAACAGGTAGTTCCACGCGACGTCGATACCGCGACGCTGGTACGGCAGCCCGTTGCTTGGTCTGGCGTAGTTGTACGACACGATATCCTGCAGATCGCGAGTCCCTGGAATAGGGTTACCGGCTGCATCCCGCTGCTCGGCGAATGTGATGTCCCTGCACTCGGCAATGCTCTCGTCAAACCTGTCGAAAATGTACTCGCTCGAGGGGTTGTTGGCTTCAGGATACTGGTTGCCGCTGCCCTCCCAGCAGGTGTCGATCGGGTTGCTGGCGAAGTACGACGTGAAGATGCCACCACGCACCCTGATGTCGTAGTAGTCCGCCGACAAACGCATGCCCTGCGCCCATCCGCCCGGGGACAGCACCAAGCCCAGCGTCAGCGTATTGCTGGTCTCCGGCTTCAGTTCCGGATTGCCGACTGTGACCGTTCCCAAGCGGTCGATCTGGTTCTCGGTGCTGGCCGCGGTACGCTCGCGCCACGGGTTGTCGTCCGTCAGGAAATCCGGACCACCCGGAGTCGGCTGATTGATGAAGAGCTCACGATATCCCGCCGCGCGAAGGTCGCGAGAGCGACTCACACGCAGGCGCGCCCAATCGAATGGCTCATAGACGGCCTGGAACTTCCAGTTGGTGGTGTTCTGCGTCAGCGATCCACCCGTCGTGCCCTCCCCGCCCTTGTTGTTGATGCGGTTGTAGCGGACACCGGCATTGACCGACAGCAGGTTGATGCCCTCCACCCCGCTGACCAGCGGCATGTTCAACTCGGTGAAGGCCTCGGTCTGGCGCGTTCGGCCGCCGAACTTATCGCTCCACCCACTGGTGATGTCGAAACGCTCGTAGTAGTTGCCGAGCGATCCTGAGTTGTCCACGTTGTCCTCTCGATACTCGATACCGAAAGCACCTGTAAGGGGACCGGAGCCGAAGCCCTGCCAGAGGGTGCCGTTTGTGGTGAACGACACGTTCCGCAGGCTGTTCTTGCCCGCCGTCGCGTTCTCGACGAATGCGTAATCCAGTGCCGCCTGCTGCAAGGCAGCCCGGTCCTCAGCGCTCAACAGCACGTTGCCATCGACGTCCGTCCAGGGGGTCGTGTAGACACTGCCGAAGATATTGAGCGGCTGGCATCCGGATGCCAGCGCCTGCAGCGCCGTCATATCGCTGACCGGACGTCCGCTGGTATCCAGGACAGGAACGCCATCGCGGGTCACGCGACAGATCGGTTGGCCGAATGTCTCGGAACCGACGCGATCATCGATGACCGAGTCCATTGCGAAGTACTGGCGGATCGTCGTCGATGCGTTGTTCTGCATCGCGGAGCTTTCGGTCTGTCCATAGGACACGAACGCGTCCCAGCGCCAGTCACCGCCAAACCGGCCACGAACTCCCGCCACCGCTCGCATTGTTTCCGACTCGTTCTCGCTAAAACGGTGGAACTGTGGCGACCAGACCTTGCGGATTGCCGTGAAACCGGAACAGGGATTCGTGCCAGTCAGGTAGGTCGGTCCTGGCCCGGTGGACGGAGAATTATTGAATCCGCGCTGCACCTGCTCGAGGGCTTCAGGGGAAAGGTCCTGCAGGAACGCGTAGGCATTGCGACCCCCTGCCTCGGGGAGGATGGCTGGCGCGCCCGGGTCATCAAAGCCAGCGGCATCCACGACGTGAATCCGCTGGATCACCCACCACTGGTTGTCGTCACCGAGCGTCTGGAGTTCCCATTCACCTGTCGCACGAACCACCGGCTGGCCGAGCTCATTCGTGCCGATGAACTGGTAGTTCGGATAGGGAGGAGGAGGACCGCCGGCTGGGTACCCAGCTCCTCCGAAGTAGTAGGGTTCCACGAAATTGGTATTGAAGCCGAAGAAACCGTCTGGCGTATCAATGCCGCCGAGCCAGGCACGGAGGCTGCTGCTGCGGATGGTCGCTGCGTTGTCGGCATTGACCTCGATGGTCTGGCCGGGCATTGCAACTACACCCGGGATTTCCGCCACGCCACGTGTACCGAACCGCACGCAATTGGTGCTGGTCGTGTAAGTGTTCCGGTTTTCGCCGTTGGTGTTTGCGTAGTTGGCTTGCAGGTAACCGGTCGTCCGCTCGGTGAAATTGAACTCGAAATTCGTGAACAGCGTACGCCGCTCATTGCCCGAGCGCATCGACTGGCCATCGGTGGCAACCGGCCCATCGCCGTTCATGACGTTGCCGCTGCCTGCACCACCACGGAATCCGAGACCGAACTCCTCGATCCCGGTGCCATTGTCCGTTAGCCGGAAGCCGGTCGTGGCGTCGGGCTGACCGGTTTGGTAGATGACGCCGTTCGGACTCCACTGGCTGTAGCGCACATTGGCCATCTGGAACCGTGCCGGATAGGTGCCGTCGCTGTAGCCCGGCAGCTGGCCGGTCAGCACGGCAGAGGGGTCTGCCAGGAAGCCGCTGCTGTTGGTGAACATCGCGCGCGACTCGGCGCACCACGCGCGCGCTCGCGCGCAACTCTGGATGGCGCTCGTGCGCTGCCATTCGGCACCTAGCAGTGCATGACCACGGCCTCCGAAAAGCGGCATGCCGCCGGACAGCGCGACGTGGGGGCTCCCGCCATCGCCCGCTTCGTTAACGCCATAGTCCATGTCGAGGTTGATGCCGCTCATGCGGTTGTTGAGCACCAGGTTCACGACGCCAGCCACGGCGCCGGAGCCATAGGTTGCCGATGCGCCGCCCGTCACCACGTCCATCCGCTGCAGCAGGTTGGAGGGGATGATGTTGAGGTCCACGACATCCGCTTGGCTGGAGGTGGAAACCACGCGCCGACCGTCGATGAGCGTCAGGGTACGCGAGCCGAAAGCAGGGTCGAGGCCACGAAGGTTGGCAATGGTATTACCGATGAAGTACTGGCCGCGATCGGCGCCATCCTCGGCGCTGAGGGGGCCGCCGCGCATGTCACTGACCGCAAAATCGGTCCATGTCGACACGTTTTGCGGTACGAGTGTGGTAATTGCGTCGGCAACATTGATGATGCCCAGATTTCGCATTTCCTCCGCGGAGATGGTCGTCATGGGATTGGCCGAGGTGAAATTGCCTGGCACCTGGATGCGGGTACCCGTGACCTGCACTTCCTCCAGCACGTCAATTTCGTCATCTTCGGCTTCCGCCGCAACGACCTGCGAGCTGAAACCAATCATTGTGGCAGCCCCAATAATGGCGGCCACCGACGCGCGCACGAGCGGCGCGCACTCAGTGTGATTCGACACCGTGTTTTCCCCCCAAACGAATAATGTTGTCGCTTCTCACCGACAAAAAACCTGGCCTCAGCGGAGGACTCAGTTGTTGTCGGTTATCGCGAGTATTGACTGATAAATGTTGGGCAGACAACTCATAACCACCCATCTATGTGGGTGGGTCTTTGGTGGCGGCCAAGTGGCACAAAAAAGGGGCGAGCCCATCAGCCCGCCCCCCCGGGGGTCAATAATCCGGCGATCCTCAGGTCCCGCCGGCCTGCCCTGCTTCAGCCCGCGTCCGGCAGAAATACACGGGGTAATCGATCGGATTGCCATGCAGCGAAGCACGGATGCCGAGGATTTCCGTATCGCACCAATCAGTGAACGGGCCGACTTCGTCCAGGTTGTCGAAATACCGGGACGCCGGCTGGCCGATCTCGCTGAACTGAGTCGTGGCAACTTCCGCGGCGAAAAGCGCAGCCGGAGCGATCTTGTACAGCACCGGCGAGGGTGAGCGCCCGTCTGCAGCGCTCTGCCCGCCGGGAATGCGGCCCACGAAGCCAGGAAGGACGGCAAGCGCGGAAGTGCCGAACTGCGGGAGCAGGCGACTTCCCGAGAGATAGTTAGGGAACAGCTGCCCCGGCGGCGGACTGCGGGTGCCGATCGCACCGACACCGACGAAGGTGTTCGTCGACACCGTCGTGTCAGTCAGGTGGAAATCCACCGCCTCGGCGTAGCCGAACAGATAGGCCGCGCCACGCGCCGGGCGGTTGTACGGGTAACACCCCGTGCTCGTTCCACGGCGAGTATAGATGCCGTGCGAAGCCTCGACCTCGGCCATGGTGAAGCAGGCGTCGTTCATGCTTGGAGCACCGCCAGTCACGCCCACGTGGGTGCCATAGTAGGTCAGGTAGTCCCAGACCCAGAATCGCCGGTTGTCACGCGCCGCCCATGTACCCGTCATTTCCCTTTCGATCGACTGCGGCTCGGTCAGCTCCCAGTCCAGCGACGGGGAGGTGCCGAAAGTGCCGGTGATGCGGCTGAGCTGCTGCGCAGGCTGGCGTCCGTGGCCAAAGGACACGGTCGTCGTCTGCACATTGTTCATGACCGCGGTCCAAAGCCCGATGCCTCCACCAACTACCGGCGCACCCGATTCAATACCGCCCGGTGCAGCACTGAGCCCTGGCGTGCCAGTGCGGCTGGCATTCCATACGACGTTTGAGATGGCATTGAAAGATGAGGGATAGATGATGGCCGGATTGGTATCCGTGATCATCGTGAACTGCAGCGTACCGGTGAGTGGATCGAAGTCATAGAAGCCGTGCTCCACCTGCACGGTGTACAGCGAAGCCGCCTGGAAGTCCGGCAGCGAACCGGACTGGTAGCCATGCGTGCCATACAGGAAGGTGCCATCGTCGAAGAAGGTCAGCATGTTGCTGCTGCCGAGGTTCTGCACCGTCCAGTCGTAATTGTCGTATCGGGCCGTGACAGGTGTCGGCGTCGGAGTGGATTCCGTCGGTTCCGGCGTCCAGGTAGAGCTGGTCAGCCGATAGGTGCCGGACAAGGTGTTTGCGGCATCGGGCAGCACACGGCAGAAGACGTTGAGGCGCGTACCCCAGGCGCGGGTGTTTGACGTCGACCCGGCTGCAGCCAGGACATCGACATTGACCGGATTGTTGGTACCCGTGCGATAGAACGACACCGCACCACCATCGCCGACCACGCACGCGCGACCTTCGGGTTGACGTGCCACAACCACGTCATAGATGGCCTCGACATTGCTCGAGAACAGCGTGGGGTTGGCGTCCCCGCCGATCATGAACGTGCCGTACTCCGTGACCTCATGGCTGGCCCTGACATTGCCCTGCGTATCGCGGACCTCGAGCAGCATCCCACCCGGCAATGCACCAGTCTCTGTGGCACCACCCGGCGGCGCGTTGTAAGCGACGGATCCGCGCATCGTGAACTGGCAAGCGAGGGCGGTTGTACTGGCGGAGGCTCCGATGATCACGTTCGTGACATCGGCCGACGGATTGGAGCCAGTCGGGTTGGTTACACGACACCGGCTTTCCCTGCCCTCTTCATCGACAAAGCTGGCGCTCGCCGTATAGGTGAACGCCGCCGGTTGTCCTGCGGCGCTGAAGAGCGCGTCGGGGAATACGACCTGGGTCTGCCCGGGAGTCACCGCCTGCTCGCGCATCTGCTCGCCGGTGTAGAGCGTGACTTTCGCACCGGGCAATCCGCTGAATACCGCAGGGGTCGGCGGGATCGTGACAACCAGGTCGTGGCGAGGGATGTTCGGCACGCAATCAATGACGACCTGCGCCACCTGACCGCGAGTCAGCGTGCCGCTTTGGCCGTTCGCGAGCTGGCACTGCTTGCCATATGGCTGCCCGGTGATCTCGACGTTGTACGCCGTACCCTCGTCCAGCGCGCCGAAAGTGAATGGAATGGGCGCCGGCACATCCGTGGGTTCGGACGGATCGGCTCCGATGAAGCTGGTCGGCGTCGCCGACGCGTTGTACCTCAGCGTGATGGCACGACCTCCGCCCAGACCATTGATGACGCCAGTCAGCGCCACGCGTTGCGTGGGAAGCTCGGTAGCCGGCTCGCTGCGTACATCCTTCACCGCGTCACAGCCTGCCAGGACGGTCAGGGCGCCCGCTGTCATCGCCCAGATTCCGGCGCGATCGAATTTCGTTTTCATCAAATCCCCCACAATTCTTGTCGTGTCCAGGAGGCGGCAGGTCCGGCCTGCCGCCTGACTGGTTGCAATCAGAACTTGGCCTGCACACCAAACCGGTATGCGCGACCCAACGTGTCGTGGTACCCGGCCGTCGCTCCGGAGATGCCGCCGCCGGTGAACGGAGGCGACTTGTCCATCAGGTTGTTGACGCCACCGAAGATGCGGAACTGCTTGAGGTTCGCGACATCCAGGTTGTACGACAGGTTCAGGTCGAAGCGCGCATAAGGCTTGACAGTGTTGTTGTCGATCGTTGCGTTACTGATCGCACCCTCGGGGGTGTAGTAGCGCGGGTCGCTCGGATCGTCCGTCCAGCGCTTGTCGAACTTCGATCCGCCGATGTAGCGCATCAGCAGTGCACCGGTGAAATCACCCACCAGGTAGCTGGCCGTGATGTTGCCGGTCCAGCGCGGCGTCGCCGCCACGCCAGGGATGAACACGCTGCTGCGGATCTGGCCGACCAGGTCCACGCACTGGTAGCGGTTCACCACATAGGTGCCCACGAAGTCACTGCGGAACTGCCCGGCGTCCGGGTTGTTGCCCGGATAGTTCATCGGATCGGCACGATCGAGCGCGGCGCCGCATTCGCCACTGGGATTCTGGCCGTAGAAGATGCCCGAGCTCTGCTGGATGCCCGAGGACTCCAGCGCCTTGCTGGCCCGCAGGTTCAGCGCAACGGTACCCGGCAGCGTCTCGAAGGCCCGGTTCAGCGGGAAGCTGTAGCTGGCCGTGAAATCGATACCCCGCCGCTTGTAGGGCAGCGAATTGGTGGGACGCGCCGAGTTGTAGCTGAGCAGGTCGTTGAGATCCATGGAGCCTGGAATCTCGTTTCCTGTCTCGTCATATTGCGGGGCAAAGGTGAGCTCGCGGCATGCTGCAAGGCTCATGTCCGGCGGGAGCGGCTCTCCTCCGTCGAGGAAGGCATCGGCGGACTGGCCACCATTGCTGCCTTCGAAGCATGCCGTCACCGGGTTGGACAGATTGAACGGCGTGTTGATGCCGTCCTTCACGCTGATGTCGAAGTAGTCGATCGACAGGCGCATGCCCTGCGCCCAGCCACCGGGCGAGAACACCATGCCCAGCGTCAGCGTATCGCTCTTTTCCGGCTTCAGGTTCGAATTGCCCACCCTCACCTGGCCATAGCGCTCGTTCTGGTTCTCGGTGCTGGTGGATGTTCCCTCGCGCCAGGGATTGCGGATCGAGAACTCGTCCGGAATGCCAGGCTGGTAAAGGAACAGCTCGCGATAGTCCGCAGCACGCAGGTCGCGCGATCGCGTCAGGCGGAAGCGGACCCAGTCGAACGGCTCGAAGGTTCCCGAGAGCTTCCAGTTGGGGGTGCGCTGCGTGGCGGACTCGCCGGTCGTGCCCGCACCGCCCCTGTTGTTGTAGATGCCGTAGCGAAGCGCGCCATTGATGGCCAGCAGGTTGACGCCTTCGATGCCCGACAGCAGCGGCATGTTCATTTCGGTATAGCCTTCTGCCACCCGCGTCCGGCCACCGAAGGCATCGGCCCAGACATTCGAAAGGTCGGCCCGCGCATAAAAATCACCGGCCGTGCCGGCGTTGTCCGTCTTGTTCTCGCGCAGTTCCGCACCGAACGCCGCCGTCAACGGGCCGGCGCCCCACCCCTGCCACAGCGTGCCGTTGGTGTTCACCGCGAACACCTGCTGGGACACCGTGCCGGAGGAGTTGGTGTTGACGAAGGCATAGTCCAGCGCCTGGCGTTGCATCTCGGCAGCGTCGTAGTAGATGCCTTCGTACGCCGGGATGGTGTCGCCGAAAGTGTCCTGGTTCGAATAGGTTGTGCCGAACAGGTTCAGCGGCTGGCACCCTGCCGCCAGGGCCGCCAGTGAATCAGGACCAGTGATCGGCCGGCCCTGGGTGTCCAGCACCGGCGCGCCGTCGCGGTTGATGCGGCAGATGGGCATGCCGTAGGTCGGCGAATCCGGCCGGTCATCGATGACTGCATCCAGTGCAAACGCCATACGCAGGTTGGTCGCCACGTTCTGCTGCATGGACCGACTGTCGGTGGCGCCATACTGGTAATAGATGTCGAAGTTCCAGTCGCCGCCGAACCGCCCCTTCACGCCGGCGAGCGCGCTGTAGGTGTCGGTATCGGAGTTGGTCGTGCGCCAGATCTGCGGGTTCCACATCTTGCGGACCGCTGTCTGGCCGGTGCAGGGGTTGCCGCCATACAGCGCCTGCACGCCTGCATTTCCCGAACCCGCGCTGCTGCTGCGACCGAATGCGCTCTGCACCTGATAGAGGGCTTCATCGCTGAGGTTGTGCAGGAATGCATACGAGTTGCGCCCGACCTGCGGAAGCACGAGCGGCGAGCCGTCGAAGGCCTCGTTCAGCGTGATGCTCTCGAGCAGCCAGTAGTCGTTGGTGTGATACGGGTTGTAGAACTGCCCGCCCGGACCATAGCCCGCGTCGGTGAAACTCACCCGCCGCCATGTGCCAGTGGCCCGGACTTCGCCGGTGTCCGGATCGCGCGCCCAGCCGTCGAAATCCGGAGTCGGGGGATTTGGCGAGATATCCACCGGAATCCACCACGGCCAGGAGATGCCACGGCCCTTCGCGATCGTTGAACCACCGACGACGACCTCCTCCCACGGCATGTCGGCATCTGTCAGCGCCACGCCTCCGGGGCCAATGCCGTTGCCGCTGGAATATCCGGTCTGTGCCGCGTGCGGGAAGCCAAGCTGGGCGGCAAGTGCGGCGGTCGCCGTGGCACTACCCAGCCGCGAATCGCGCAGGCGGTCATTGCCCGGATAGGGTTCGCCGTTGAGCAAGACGATGTTGTTGGCATTCTGCGTATAGAGCAGAACCGCCCCCGCCGGCGCAAAGGTGCTCTCCTGACCGGGCGAATCAAAGCGCGCGCAATAGGTTCCGGTGGTCTGCAGGTTCCGGTTCTCGGCCTGCGTATTTGCATAGCGTGCCTGGAAATAGCCGGTGGTGCGCTCGGTGAAGTTGTACTCGAAGTTCGAGAACAGCACCTTGCGCTCATTGCTTGGAAGCAGCGTTTGCGTCGATGTCACCAGGTCACCGCTGCCGTTCACCACCGAAGTGGAGGCGCCACCGCGATATCCATAGGCGTACTCGGATCCGCCCACGCCGAACTCGTCGAACCGGAAGCCGGAAGTCGCCAGCGCGTCGTTGTGATACAGCGCACCTTCAGCCCAGCGCTGCTCATAGCGCACATTGGCCATTTCAAAACGCGCCGGCATGTCCTCATAGCCCACGTACGGTGTATTCGCTGCAGTCAGGTTTTCCTGGCTGCCTGAACCATTCGAGAACAGGGTGCGCGATTCACGGCACCAGCTGCGCGCACTGGCGCAATTGCGGATGCCGGAGGTCTTCTGGTATTCACCGCTGAGAAGCATGTGGCCCCGCCCACCGAACAGCGGCATGCCACCCGACAGCGAGAGATGCGGGCTGCTGCCATCGCCACGTCCGTTGACACCATAGTCGACGTCGAGATTGACGCCGGTCATCCGGTTGTTCAGCACCATATTGACCACGCCGGCAACGGCGCCGGAACCATAGGTCGCCGAGGCGCCACCGGTGACCACGTCCATGCGGGCCAGAAGGTTCGAGGGGATGGTGTTCATGTCCACCACATCGGCCTGGTTCGATGTGGAAACCACGCGCCTTCCATCCACCAGAGTCAGCGTGCGGGAGCCGAAGGTGGGATCAAGGCCGCGCAGGTTGGCGATGGTGTTGCCGACGAAATAGGAGCCACGGTCCATGGTGTCCATGCCACCGCCGCCGAATCCTTCCTGGTTGTCGCCCACCATCGTCGGCATGTAGCTCGAGATGTTCTGGGGGACCAGCTGCGTCAGCGCATCGGCGACGTTCACGATGCCCAGCCGCCGCATTTCCTCGCCGTCGATCGACGTGATCGGGTTCGAGGCGGTGACGTTCGGGGCCTGGATGCGCGTGCCGGTGACCTGCACCTCTTCAAGCTCGCCGACTTCCAGTTCGTCCGCCGATTCTGCAGCGACCGATGGCAACGCCATTCCGAACATTGCGGAAGCGCCGATGCAGGCCGCTACCGAAGTGCGCACGAGCGGCGCGAAACTGTTCTTGGACACCGTGATACCCCCCAGGAGTGTTTCCATTGCTTCCGGCACGTGCTGGAGGCTTCTTGGGGCCTCCGCGCACGATCGCAGGGGGAGTATCTGGAGATTGCCGGCCGCACAATTGATGCAGACGGCAGGATTCGTTAGACAAGCGGGTATCGCCCGGCGGCACAAGGCCGATCGCCGGTCTAGCGCAGGTCGTCCTTCTACGGTTCAGCCTGATTCCGCGGGAAACGACGGAGGCTGGCCTCACCTGCGCGCGAAGCGGCCAGCCAGCCTCGGGGAGCACCGCGGACCGACTGGCGCGCAACTCACTTCATCGCATCAGCGATGCATCATTCCGCCCTCTGTCGCACAAACACCACCGGCTGCGCGATCGGCACGCCATTGAGCGTGTCCTGCACAGTCAGCGTATCCGGCGCACCCTGGGTAACCGTGAACTGCACCGGCGAGGTGGGGCGGTTGTCCAGCTGTGAGGCCGTGCCCGGGAACCGCCCCCGGAACCCCGGTGCGATGCGCGGTATGGTCGGCCCGATGCCCAGCCCGCTGGGGGTGGTGTTCTTCGGCGCGTAATGCGGCAGGTCGGGAGTGCGCGCAAATACGAAGCGCGCACCGGGATTGATGATGCCCGGCGTGCAGGTGTAGACGAAATCATCGTTGACCGCAGAGCCTGCGTGCTTGGTCATCACGCCGCCGGACTGCGTGGAGTCATCCGTCGGCAGCATGCACACATCCTGCAGGTTGCCCATGCCATTGACGCCCATGTGGAATGCGAAGGTGCGCGAACCGTCATAGTTGAACATGCGCCGATGATCTTCAGTGACCCATACGCCGGTGAGTTCACCATCGATGGCTTCCGGCTCGGACATGGTCCACAGGCGCGTTGCCGGCACCCCTCCAACATTGCCGGAAAAGGTCAGGGAAATAGTGCCGAGCCCATCGGGATTGGTCGCGCGCGCCACCTGGGATGCCGTCACCGTTCCGGTGACGAGCGTCTGGATCCAGCCGAAGCCACCCGCCCGCTCCGCATCGGTGGTCCACGTGTTGGCCGTGCCATAGCCTGGCATGCCGGCAATCCCGCGACCGGCCGGATTGGTGGCGGTGTTCGTGAAGACCGTGAACGTGACGGTACCTGCGACCGGATCGTGGCCGTAGAAACCGTGAGTAACGCCGCTGGCGGCTGCCCAGTTGTTGCGGATCGCCGCAGAAGCCGGGAATGTGCTGTTGGGCGTATCGGCCTGCGTGCTGGCGGTGTTGGCGTTGATGCCATACAGGAACGTGCCGTCCGCGAAGAAGGTCAGGAACTCGCGCGGTCGTCCATAGGCGCGCGGCGGGTCGGTATCCTGCATGCCCTCCCGCACGTCCATCTGATAGGTGCCGACGAGGCTGTTCTCAGGAGAGGGGATCGCATGGCACCGCACCTGCCGGTCAGAATAGGCCCACCATTCAGAAACGGACGGATCCACCAGCAGTACTGCGCTGCCGGTGGGCGCGATGATCGCATTGTTGACATTGGCGGTCGCGGAAGTGGTGTCGGCCGCCACATGCGCGGACCCGGCCACCACGCAATGCATGCCCTCGGGCTGCCGGGTCACCACCAGCTCATGGATCGACTGCGCGTTGGCCATCAGCGGCGTCGGGAAGGCCAGCGTCGGCGGGTTGAACACCGGCGTCGTGGCGGTGAAGCTGGTGACGTCGAGCGTCTGCTCGTCGAGGCCCGTGAAGTGATTGCGCAGTGCCAGGGTCATGCCACCGGCGGGCATCGTCAGCGCCGGCGTGCCGTGGTACTGCACCGTGGTCGTCACGGTGAACTCGCAGGCGTTCACCGTGGCGACCACAGGGCCGGTCGGCACGACCGTGGCATCGGACCTCACATTCGGATTGCCCTGCGTCCACATCGCATTGATGTTCTGCCCACCCAGGGAGAACTCATCCGTCTGCTGGAATGTGCAGTAGTTGGTGATGGTCTCGCCATTCACGGTGGTGTCGGTGGTGGCCGCCACCTTGAACGCGAACTGCGGCAGGCTGATTCCGGTGTCGATGAGTACATCGGGGAAGGACACGCTGGCGAGCCCGGTGGCGTCGGCTTCCAGGATGTCTTCCTCGGTGGTCACGCGCACCTTCAGGTTCGGCAGCGTCTGCAGCGCTGGCAGGATGTTCACCGTCAGGTCGTGACGCGCAACCGCATCGCTGTCCTCACAGACCACCGATGGCGCGGTTCCCGAGCCCACCGTGCCGCTCGCATTGGTCACCTGACAAACCTTGCCATAAGGCTGCGCCTGCACACTGATTTCATAAGGCGTGCCCACATCCAACGAGCCGAAGCTGAAGCTCACCTGCTCCTGTCCGGCAACGCCATAGAACCGGCACTGCGCAGGCACCCGGACCGAAGCGTCGACCGGATCTGCCGCCAGGCAGTTGGGCTGGCCGTTGTAGCTCAAGGCGACCGGTCGCGCGCTGCCCAGACCGGTGATCGTTCCCTGCAGTACGGCCGTGGTGGGCGGGATCGCCGTATAGGGCTCCTCGCGCACATCCTTGACCGAATCACAGCCGGCCAGAAACGCACCGCACATCGCGGCCAGTGCAAGACCCGAGCGAATGACTGAAACGTTCATGCTGTCCCCCAGAGAATCTGTTGTTCGGGGACCGGACTGAGCTCCGGCCCCTTTGTCTGGCTGCCGATGCCTGGTCAGAAGCGCATGCGTACGCCGAATCGATAGGCACGACCCATGATGTCGTGGAAGTTCGACGATGCACCCGAGATGCCACCGCCGGTGAATGGCGGGCTCTTGTCGAACAGGTTGCTGACCGATCCGAAGAGCTGGAACTGCTTGAAGTTGCTGAGGCCCATTTCATAGGACGCATTCAGCGAGAAGTTCACATACGGATCGACGCGGTTGTCATCGACACTGCCGAACAGGAAGTTGCCGTTCTCATCCTGATAGCTCGGGCATCCCACGGTGTCGCACCAGGTGTTGTCGAGCTTCGCACCACCGATGTAGCGCGCCGACAGAGTGGTCGTCAGGTTGCCCATCATGTAGCTGGTGATCACATTGCCGGTCCACTTGGGCGATGGCGAGAGGCCGGGGATGAACACGCTGGTCCTGATCTGTCCGACCAGGTCGTGCGGGATATAGCAATTGAAGTCGTCGAACTGGCCGCCGCGAGAGGCGCAGTTGTCCGCGGTATTCGCCAGCGAGCTGTTCACCTGCAAGCCGGAGGCCTCCAGCGCACGCGTGCCGCGGATGGTCACTGACAATGATCCGGGAATGCTTTCGACCAGCCGGTTCAGCGGGAAAACATAGTTCGACGAGACATCGATGCCACGCCGCTGGTACGGCAGGCCATTGGTCGGCCGCGCCGAGTTGTAGGAAACGATGTCCTGCAGGTTGCGGCTGCCGTCCGCGTTGGCGGCAAAGGTGATTTCACGGCACGGATAGCGCTGCAGCGCCGCGTCGTAGAAATCCAGATCGAACAGGCCATTGACCACGGCGATGTCCGGATTGCCCGGATCCCCGTCGCTGTTGCCGCTGCCTTCCCAGCAGCTGGTGATGTTGGCCGTGGTGCTGCCGATGAATGGCGTGCTGATGCCGTCCTTCACGCGGATGTCGTAGTAATCCGCCGAGATGCGCATGCCCTGCGCCCAGCCGCCGGGCGAGAGCACCAGCCCCAGGGTCATGGTCGCGCTCTTCTCCGGCTCAAGATCCGGATTGCCCACGCGCACCTGCCCCCAGCGCTCGCGCCGTGCCTCGTCGCTGTCGGGGTTGTACTCGCGCCACGGGTTGGAGCCGGAGAACTGATCCGGCAGGCCGGGCTGCTGGATGAACAGGTCGCGATATCCTGCCGCGCGCAGGTCACGCGAGCGCGTGAAGCGGAAGCGCACCCAGTCGAACGGCTCGAACACGGTCTGCACCTTCCAGTTGAGCACGTCCTGCGTGGCGGTCTCCCCGGTGGTGCCCGCACCGCCCTTGTTGCGATAGGACGAATAGCGGACGGCCGCATTCGCCGACAGCAGGTTCACACCCTCGATGCCCGACAGCAGCGGCAGGTTGAACTCGCTGTAGCCCTCGGTGACGCGCGTCGTGCCGCCGAAGGCATCGGACCAGGCGCTGGAAAGGTCCGCACGCTCGTAATAGGAGGCCGAGGCCTGCGTGCCGCCCTGCACCACCTTGTCCTCGCGGACTTCAAGACCGAAGGCGGCCGTCAGCGGCCCCGCCCATCCCTGCCACAGCGTGCCATTGGTCGACAGCGACAGCGTCTGCAGGCTGTTGTGGCCGCTCGACAGGCTCTCGACGAAGGCATAGTCGATGGCCTGCTGCTGGATCGCCGCGGCATCGAAGCCGTCGAAGTGGTCGTAGCCAGCATAGCTGTTGCCGAAGATGTTGATCGGCTGGCAGCCCTCGGCCAGCGATTGAAGGGCCTCCACGTCACTCAGCGGCCGTCCCTGGTAGTCGATGACCGGCACACCATCGCGGCTCACGCGGCAGATGGGTTGCCCGTAGGTTGCCGAACCGACGCGATCATCGATGACCGCATCCATCGCCATCGCGAGCCGCAGCGTGGTGGCCACATTGTTCTGCCGCGAGGTGCTGTCGGTGCGGCCGAACTGGTAATAGGTTTCCCAGCGCCAGTCGCCGCCGAACCTGCCGCGCAGGCCGGCCACTGCCCGCCAGGGTTCCTGCACCTGGCTGGTCCACTGCTCCAGCTGCGGGTTCCACACCTTGCGCATGGCCGTGAATCCCTGGCAGGCGCTCGGACCATAGATGGTGTCGAGGCCGGATCCACCGCCGGCTGTACTGCTGAAGCCGGAGAGCAGCGCGCCGGATTGCTGGTCGATGATGGCGCCATAGGTGCTGCCCGTGCCGAATGCGCCACGGATCTGCGCCAGTGCCTCGGGAGACAGCGCGTCCAGGAATGCATAGGCATTGCGCCCCATGCCCGGCAGCTCGGCGGGGACTCCCGGGTCTTCGAAATCCGCGCTGAGTGTGATGCCGGCCAGCACCCACCATTCCTGTCCGCCAGGCGGATTGTTCTTCACATGCACCCACACCGGCGTGCCGTTTGCGAAGGTGTAGGTCGGCGGGTTGGTCCGGGTTGCGCCCGAATCGGCAGGGTATGCGCCAGTGGTTCCGCCGCTGACCCAATAGGGCGCATTGAACCCCGGCGAGCCCAGGTTGCCGCCGGACCATCCCAGCCATTGGCGGAAGTTCGCGTTGCTGAACTGTGCGCCGGCCACCAGCTCGGGCAATTGCATCGGGTTGGGATGCCCTGCCAGCCACTGGTCGAAGTCCACCACCGGCACGTTCGGCCACGTGGAGCCGCCACCGGTGATGAAATCGCCCTGCTTTGCCGTGGCGCCGAGCTGCGCCCCGATGCCCTGCGTGTCGAAGCGGACGCAATAGTTGCCGGTTGTATAGGCGTTCTTGTTCAACGCTTCGGTACGGGCGTAGTTGGCCTGCACGTAGCCTGTGGTCCGTTCCGTGAAGTCATACTCGAAGTTCATGAACAGCGTCTTGCGGTCTGAAGAGGGGCGCATCGGCGTCAGCCACGTGGCCAGCGGCCCGTCGCCATTCATGGCGTCGCGTCCCGTGCCGCCCTGGTAACCCAGCGAATACTCCTCGAGGGCTGTTCCTGCGTCGTTGAACCGGAAGTTCGAAGTCACATTGGCGTTGTTGAAATAGATCGTGCCGGTGGGCGCGAACTGGCTGCGACGCACATTGGCCATCTGGAAACGCGCCGGATACCCGTCGTAGCCCGGCAGCGGCGTGAACGTATCCATCACGTTGGCGCCGAACGAGGTGAACGGATCGTAGTTGGTCAGCATGGTGCGCGATTCGGCGCACCAGTCGCGCGCCTTCGCGCAATTGCGGATAGCGCGGGTGTCCTGCCATTCCAGGCCGATCAGGCCATGGCCGCGTCCGCCGAAGAATGGCATGCCGCCGGAGATCGAGATGTGCGGGCTCGAGCCATCACCCTGCTCGTTCACGCCGTAGTCCATGTCGACGTTCACGCCCTGCATGCGGTTGTTCAGCACCAGGTTGACCACGCCGGCCATCGCACCCGAGCCATAGGTGGCCGAGGCGCCGCCGGTGACCACGTCCATCCGCTGCAGCAGGTTCGACGGAATGATGTTCAGGTCGACCACGTCGGCCTGGTTCGACGTCGACGGCACCCGCCGCCCATCGATCAGGGTCAGCGTGCGCGATCCATAGGCCGGATCCAGGCCGCGCAGGTTGGCAATCGTGTTGCCGATGAAGAACGACCCGCGGTCCAGGTTCTCCATGCCCGCGCCACCGCTGCCCGACTGGTTGTCGCCGATCATCGTCGGCATGTAGGTGGAGATGTTCTGCGGCACCAGCGTGGTCAGCGCGTCGGCCACGTTGACGATGCCCAGGGCGCGCATCTCCTCGCCCGTGACAGACGTGACGGGGTTGGCGGAGGTGACGTTGGGAGACTGGATGCGCGTGCCGGTGACCTGCACCTCCTGCAGCACCTCATCGCCATCGTCCTGCGCCGCCAGCAGCGGCGACGAATAGCCCACAAGTGCCCCGACGCTCACCAGGGCACTGACCGACGCGCGCACGAGTGGCGCAAATGTGGATCTGGACACTGTGATACCCCCCAAACCTTGTGTGACTTTCTTGCCGGCCCTTGCACCCGGACGCATCGAGGCGACGGGTGAGCCGCCAGTATCAAGAGGAGGTTCCGCGGGGGACAACGACGATTGTGGCTTTCCGATACGAATTGGGTTATGGGAAATCGGAGAAAAATTTCCCTTGGAATCAACGGAAGTTGTGAATTGCGGGGGAAGAGAGAAGGTGGAGGTTATTTCCGGAATTGGCGGTACGGATTGGCTGAGGTGGCAGCGGTTCCGGGATGGATGTTGAAGAAGCCGTGCGCATTCCCGGCCCGGGGTGGATCGAAGTTCTCATTCAGAAGCGGAGCACGGTGGGGCGAAGCAACAGAATCCCGCGCCGCCTTGTCACATGCTGACGCCCCGCGTCACTTCCTGCCCCGACTGGTCTGCAAGCGACGACAGGATTAAGGAAAACTGTCGGACGCGGCACAGAAAATTCCGGCCAAAACACTAACTTAGGCGCCAAGGCGAGAGCTGGCATGGGGCTTGCTCTAACCAGGCTACCGGCAATGGTGCCGCGTCGCTGCAAACGACAATTTTTTGGTGGATTCAAGGAGAATCTGATGAGGAAGTCTGTACAGAAGGGTTTCACCCTGATCGAACTGATGATCGTCGTGGCGATCATCGGCATCCTGGCCGCGATCGCGATCCCGGCGTATCAGGACTACACCATCCGCGCGCAGGTGACGGAAGGCCTGAACCTGGCTTCGGACCTGAAGGCTTCGATTGGCGAGCTGTATGCTGATCGCGGTGCGGGCGAGGGCATCGACAGCGGCGATCTGGGCCTGCCGGCTGCGACCGACAAGGAAGGCAAGTACGTGACCCAGATTGATGTCGAGAGCGGCACGATCGAGATCACGTTTGGCAATGACGCCAACACGAAGATCGACGGTTCCATATTGACTCTGGTTCCCGAAGTGAATGCGAACGAAGACATCGTGTGGTACTGCGGTGGCGCTGACACCACTCTGTTGGAGAAGTATCTGCCGGCCTCGTGCCGCGGGAATACTGCGCGTGTGAATCAGCTTGATGCTGGCGGCGGCGAAGGCGGCTGATCCAGCAGGTCTCTGCTGAGCTGAAGAGGGCCCCTCGCAAGAGGGGCCTTTCTCATTTGACGTGACGAGAACCGCCAGGATCCTCGCGCAGCATCAGGCTGGGTCAGTGCGGAGAAATTTGTCCGCCTCCCTCCCCCATGAAATACAGCTCCCTGCAACTGCCCCGCACCTTCCTGCCCCCATTTTGCGAGCCCAATCACGCCCCCCGTCGACCCTCCATGCCACCATCAGGGAGCGATTTGACAGTTGCACCAACCCGCCCCTTCACTAGACTCCCTTCTGGACATATTCCGGCCGAATTTCCCAGCGAGACATGAGCGAAACAGCCTCCCTGCCCTCCCCGCGCACCCCCGCTGCCGCCCTTGGCACCGGCCTCACCGGCCTGCCCCAGCGCCTGGTCCAGGATGGGGTGGTTTCGGAGGCTGACGCCCGCTCGGCACTGGCTGCGGCACGCGAAAAGAAGTCCCATTTCGTCACCCAGCTGATCGGTGCCGGTGCGGCCAGTCCGCGGGATATCGCGGTGGCCGCCTCCTCCGAATTCGGCGTCCCGCTGTTTGACCTGGACGCGCTGGCACTCGATCTCGACACCACCCGCCTGGTCTCCGAGAAGCTGCTGGCCAAGCACCGCGTGCTGCCGATGTACCGGCGCGGCAAGCGCCTGTTCCTGGGCGTGGCGGACCCGACCGACCTGCATGCCATCGACGAGATCAAGTTCCAGACCAGCATGGGCGTCGACGCCATCGTGGTCGAGGACGACAAGCTGCAGAAGCTCGTCGACAAGGCCATCGAAGGTGCCGAGTCCTCCGCGATGCCCGACCTCGGCGAAGAGGAAGGCCTCGAGCTCGATGGACTGGAAGTCTCGGGCGGCGATGAACTCGAGACCGACGGCGTCACGCGCGATGACGTCGAAGACGCGCCCATCGTCCGCTATGTCAACAAGCTACTGCTCGACGCCATCCGCAAGGGCGCATCGGACGTCCACTTCGAGCCCTACGAAAAGACCTATCGCGTCCGCTACCGCATGGACGGCATCCTGAAGGAAGTGGCCACCCCGCCGGTGCAGCTCTCCGGCAAGCTGGCGGCGCGCCTGAAGGTGATGAGCCGCCTCGACATCGCCGAGCGCCGCGTGCCGCAGGACGGCCGCATCAAGATGCGCATCTCCAAGACGCGCGCCATCGACTTCCGGGTCAGCACCTGCCCCACGCTGTATGGCGAAAAAGTGGTAATGCGTATCCTCGATCCCAGCTCAGCGATGCTGGGCATCGATGCGCTGGGCTATGAGCCGTTCCAGAAAGACCTCTACATGAAATACCTGGCCAAGCCACAGGGCATGATCCTGGTGACTGGCCCCACAGGCTCGGGCAAGACGGTGTCGCTGTACACCGGCCTGAACATCCTGAACAAGGAAGACACGAACATCTCCACCGCCGAGGATCCGGCGGAAATCAACCTGCCTGGCGTCAACCAGGTCAACGTGAACAACAAGGTGGGCCTGACGTTCGCCTCCGCGCTGCGCGCCTTCCTGCGCCAGGATCCGGACGTGGTGATGGTCGGTGAGATCCGTGACCTTGAAACCGCCGAGATCGCGATCAAGGCCGCGCAGACCGGCCACCTGGTGCTCTCGACGCTCCATACCAACGACGCGCCGCAGACGCTGACGCGTCTGGTTGACATGGGCGTGAAGCCCTATGCCATCGCCACCTCGGTGAGCCTGATCATCGCGCAGCGACTGGCACGCAGGCTTTGCTCCAACTGCAAGGTGCCGATGGACGTGCCGCGCGAAGCCCTGCTCAAGGAAGGCTTCACCGACGAGATGATGGGCAAGGGCTTCCAGCTCTTTGCGCCGAAGGGTTGCCAGAACTGCACTGATGGCTACAAGGGGCGCCTCGGCATCTACCAGGTGATGCCGGTGACCGAGGACATCGGCCGCATCATCATGGGCGGCGGCAATGCCATCGACATCACTGACCAGGCGCGCAAGGACGGCGTCTGGGACCTGCGGCGCGCGGGTCTTGCCAAGGTCGCCGCCGGGCTGACCAGTCTCGAAGAAATCAACAGCGTGACGATCGATTAAGGACGCTCAATGGCTCAATCCACGACTGCCATCCGCCAGATGAAGCGCGACATCCCCTTCCTGTGGGAAGGCAAGGACCGGCGCGGCAAGGCGGTCAAGGGCAAGACCCTGGCCAAGGACGAGACTTCGCTGCGGATGATGCTGCGCCAGCAGGGCGTGGCGCCGAACCGCATCAAGAAGCAGTCGGTGCGTACGGGCGGCCGGGTCAAGCCTGCCGACATCGCGGTGTTCGCCCGCCAGCTCGCCACGATGATGGCCGCCGGCATCCCGCTGGTGCAGTCCTTCGACATCGTCGGCGCCGGCCACGAGAACCCGGCGATGCAGAAGCTGATCCTCGACATCAAGGCCGACGTCGAAGGTGGCATGTCGCTGCACGAGGCACTGGGCAAGCGGCCGCTGCATTTCGATGACCTGTTCGTGAATCTCGTGGAGGCCGGCGAGCAGGCCGGTGCGCTCGAGACGCTGCTCGACAAGATCGCCACCTACAAGGAAAAGACCGAGGCGCTGAAGGCCAAGGTGAAGAAGGCGCTGTTCTATCCGGCAGCGGTGCTGGTGGTGGCCATCATCGTGACGGTGATCCTGCTGATCTTCGTGATCCCGCAGTTCGAGGACCTGTTCAAGGGCTTCGGCGCGGACCTTCCAGCGTTCACGCAGATGGTGATCGACCTGTCGAAGTTCGTGCAGGCCAAGGGCATCTTCATTGCCATGGCGGTCGGCGCGGGCGTGTTCGCGTTCATGTATTTCCACAAACGCTCACGCAGGTTCCGGCAGGCCCTGGACAAGGTGACGCTGAAGGTGCCGGTGATCGGCCCCATCATGCACAAGTCATCGATCGCCCGCTTCTCGCGCACGCTCTCGACCATGTTCGCCGCCGGCGTGCCGCTGGTCGAAGCCATGGAATCTGTCGCCGGTGCCACCGGCAACATCGTCTATGAAGACGCCACGCTCGCGATGCGCGACGAGGTCGCCACAGGCACCCGCCTGCAGCGCGCGATGGAAAACACCGACCTGTTCCCCAACATGGTGATCCAGATGATCGCCGTCGGCGAGGAATCCGGTGCGCTGGATGAAATGTCCGGCAAGGTGGCGAGCTTCTACGAGGCCGAGGTGGACAACGCGGTCGACTCGATGTCGAGCCTGCTCGAACCCTTGATCATGGCGATCCTGGGCGTGCTGGTCGGCGGCCTCGTCATCGCCATGTACCTCCCCATCTTCAAGCTGGGCGCGGTGGTCTGATCCACCCCGCCCGGCCGGCCACTCGCGCGTGATCGACCTGCTGTCCGACTCGCTGCCGCTGTTCGCGGCGGTCGTGTTCATCTTCGGCCTGCTGGTCGGCAGCTTCCTGAACGTGGTAATCCACCGCGTGCCGGTGATGCTGGAGCGCGCATGGCGGCGCGAATGCCTGTCGCTCGACGGCAAAGAACCGCCGGAGGAACCACCCTACAACCTCGTCGTGCCCCGCTCGGCCTGCCCGGGCTGCAAGGCGCCGATCCGCGCCCACCAGAACATCCCGGTGGTGAGCTGGCTGCTGCTGAAGGGTCGCTGCAGCCAGTGCAACCAGCGCATCAGCGCGCGCTACCCCGTTGTCGAGCTGTTCACCGCGCTGCTGTCCGCGGCGGTGGCCTGGAAGTTCGGCTTCGGCTGGACCACGGCTGCCGCGCTGGTGCTCACCTGGTTCCTGGTCGCGCTGGCCTTCATCGACATCGACACGCAGCTGCTGCCCGACACGCTGACCCTGCCACTGCTGTGGCTCGGCCTGCTGGTGGCACTTCTGCTGCCCGCCGTCGACGGCGCGCGCCTGCCGGTGGACCTTCGCTCCGCCGTCATCGGCGCCATCGCCGGCTACCTGTCGCTGTGGTGCATGTTCCACCTGTTCCGCCTGCTCACCGGCAAGGAGGGCATGGGATACGGGGACTTCAAGCTGCTGGCTGCACTGGGCGCATGGCTCGGATGGCAGATGCTGCTGCCGCTCTTGATCGGCGCCGCGGGAGTGGGCGCAGTGGTGGGCATCGCCGCCATCGTGCTCAAGGCGCGCGACAAGGGCGTGCCGATGGCCTTCGGTCCCTATCTCGCCGCAGCTGGATGGCTGATGCTGATGTTCGGGCCGGAGCTGGTCGACGCCTACCTCGGCCACGCACTGGCGCGCTGAGCCAACATGGCTGGCCCGCGCCCGTTGCGTTCACGACCCGTCCCGCGCATCGCCCTCACCGGCGGCATCGCCAGCGGCAAGAGCACGGTGGCAAAGCTGTTCGCCGCGCTCGGCGCGAAGCTGATCGACACCGACCAGGTCGCGCGTGACGTGGTGGTGCCGCCCTCACCCGCACTGGATGCCATCGTCGCGCGCTTCGGCCGCGGCGTGCTGCGCGCCGACGGCAGCCTCGACCGCGCGGCGCTGCGCA
>CAYQJU010000034.1:0-28202 GCA_964417875.1 uncultured Steroidobacteraceae bacterium | reverse complement strand
TGATCGAGGCGACCGTCTGGTTCTCCTCGCGCACGCGCACGCCTTCCTTGGCCTCCACCGCCTGGTGCAGGCCGTCTGACCAGCGGCGGCCCGGCATCGTGCGGCCGGTGAACTCATCGACGATCACCACCTCGCCATTGCGCACGATGTATTCCACGTCGCGCTTGTAGACCGCATGCGCGCGCAGCGCCGCGTTCAGATGATGCATCAGGCGGATGTTGGCGGCGTCATACAGGCTCTCGCCCTCGCGCAGCAGGCCGGCCTCGGTGAGCAGCTGCTCGACATGCTCATGGCCTTCCTCGGTGATGTGCACCTGGCGGGCCTTGAGATCAACCGAGAAATCGCCGGGGCCGTCGGTTTCCTTCTGCGCCTTCAGGCGCGGCACCAGCTTGTTGATGGCCAGGTAGAGCTCGGTGCTTTCTTCGGCGGGGCCGGAGATGATCAGCGGCGTGCGCGCCTCGTCGATCAGGATGGAGTCCACCTCGTCGACGATCGCGAACGAGAGGCCGCGCTGCACGCGGTCCTCGAGCCGGTAGGCGAGGTTGTCGCGCAGGTAGTCGAAGCCGAATTCGTTGTTCGTGCCGTAGGTGATGTCGCTGGCATAGGCCGCGCGCTTCTCGTCGGGCGTCTGGCCATTGCGGATCACGCCCACCTTGAGGCCGAGGAAGCTGTAGACCGGGCTCATCCACTCCGCGTCACGCGCGGCGAGGTATTCGTTCACGGTGACGACGTGCACGCCCTCGCCGGTCAGCGCGTTCAGGTAGGCCGGCAGCGTCGCCATCAGCGTCTTGCCCTCGCCGGTGCGCATCTCGGCGATCTTGCCATCGTGCAGCGTGAGGCCACCGATCAGCTGCACGTCGAAGTGGCGCATGCCCATCGTGCGGCGCGCGGTCTCGCGCACCACGGCGAAGGCCTCGGGCGCGAGCTCGTCGAGCTTTGCTCCCTGCGCCAGGCGCTGGCGGAATTCCACCGTCTTGGCGCCGAGGGCTTCATCGGACAGCGCCTGGAGGTCCTTCTCGAACCGGCCGGACTGCTGGGCCTGGGAGCGATAGCCGCGCACGATGCGTTCGCTGCGGCTGCCAAAAACACGCGTCAGATACTGGAGCACTGGCCCTTGGAACCTCGATCTTGGCAACCGGAAAAAGGTGAAGCCACGGGTGAAGGATTCAAGCCCCCCCGGGTTCGGTCAAACGGTGATTTTACGATAGACGGCGACCGCCTGCCCGCTGGCCGCGCAGGAGCGCGGTCAGGGGTTGATGAACTTCAGCGGATTGACGTGCCGGCCGTTCTGCAGCACCTCGAAGTGCACATGCGGCCCGGTGGAACGGCCCGTGGAGCCCATCAGGGCGATTGGCTGGCCGCGGCTGACCCGCTCGCCAATCGTCACCAGCGCCTTCTGGTTGTGCGCGTAGCGGGTGACATATTCGCCGTGCTTGACCTCGACCAGGTTGCCGTAGCCGGCAACACTCTCGACGCGGGTGACCACGCCCTCGGCCACCGCCAGCACCTCTGAACCCGCCGCGCCGGCGAAATCGAGGCCACGGTGGTGGGCCTCATGGCCCTTGAAGGGATCCCGGCGCTTGCCGTAATAGGAGGAGACATAGCCGCTGGCCACCGGTCGTCCTTCGGGGCGCACCGCCTCGTAGAGGCTGCGGGACAGAATGACGTTCTCGAGCGCCAGCAGCTGCGAGTCACGCTGATCGAGGCGGCGTTCGAGCTCGTCGATGAGGTGGGTGATGTCGGGGATGTGGCCGCTTCCGCTGCGGACCGGCAGGTCATCTTCAGGACCGCCCAGCGCCGGCGCGGCCTCGAAGTTGAACTCGCCGGTGGTGATCTTCGCCATCTCGGTGAGGCGCTTGCCGAGTGCATCGAGGCGGATCACATGGGCGTTGAGTTCGCCCATGCGGGCCGAGACGGCATCGAGGCGGTCCTGCACGGTCTGGCGTACCTGCGCCAGCTCGCTGAGCTGGGTCTGGCGGTCGAGGCCGTGGGATCCGAACTGCATGCCCAGCGCGAACACGCTGCCGAGTATGCCCAGCCCGACGACTCCCGCCAGCGTCATCACGACGGGGTGGGAAAGGCGCAGGTGATGCGCAAGTCCCCGTCGGCGGGAGAAAAAAATCAGGTTCATTTAGGCTTTCGCGATCGGACGATGCCGACGACTATGCCGAAGAAGCCCAATCGAGACAACCGCGACCGGCGGGAATTACGCACAGTTCACACTGCCGGTGACCGGGCGGCGAGCTTGCTGCAGCGCATTGCCCGGCGCGCGCAGGTGGTGCTGCCGGGGTCCGGCAAGGCCGGCACAGATGCCCCGGACTGGCTGGCGCGGGTGCAGGCGGCATTGCCGCCGGAACTGCGGCCGCACCTGACCAAGGTGCTGGAGAAGCCGGAGGGACTGGTGCTGTTCGTCAGCTCGGCGGCCTGGGCCAGCCGGGTGAAGCTGGTATTGCCCGAGCTGGCAGAAGCCACAGAGCGGCGGCAACTGGTCGTGAGGCTGGATCCGGGGCAGAACCGTCGGGGCCGCGACACTCGATAACCTCCTGCTGCAGACAAAAAAAGGGCGGGTTCTCACCCGCCCTCCACCAGGCCAGTCCCTGGCTCCGCGGGCGTCCTCTCAAGGGGGAACCGGAGAGGCCGCCCGGGTATGAAGCTCAGTCGAGCTTGATCTGTGCGCGCTTGAAGATGGCCGGCTCCAGATGCGGCTCGCCATTCACCATGCGCTGCACAGTCAGCGTATCGGGCGTGCCCGGGGTGATGGTGAACATGTTCGGCGACGGCGGCCGGCCATCACGCGCGCTCTCGGCGCCCGGGAACTTGCCGAAGAAACCGGGCGGCTCGCCACCGGGTGCACTGAAGATGATTCCCGCGAAGCCCGACTCGTAGTACTCGAAGAAGCGCTGGCCGCGGCCGCCGGTGGACTGACCCGTCGAGGTCATGCAGCCGGTGGAACCGCCACGACGCGTGTAGTAGCTGCTCGAGGCCATCGGATCGCCGAACACGAAGCAGCCATCCTGCACGTTGATCGAGCCGTTCACGCCGGCGTGGAAGCCGGAGTAGTTGTCGAAGTCGAACACCCACACGCGGCGGTGGTCATCCGGGATCCACGAACCGGTCATCGTGCCCGGCACCTGGTCCGGCTCGGTGAAGGTCCAGGTCATCGACGTCGCGACTGCATCCTCGACCGGATCGCCGGCACCGTCGCCAGTCAGCGTGGAGTTGATCGGCGTGCCGCTGAAGGTCATCGAAATGCCCGCCGGCGTGCCGCCGCCGAACGTGACGTTGGTCGCCCGTGCCACACCGCCGTTCGGCGCGGAGATCGCATTGGCGCCCAGCCGCGGCGGGCTCATTGCCGGAATGGTGCCGTAGCCCAGCGTATTGCTCAGGCTGGCCGGCTGCACGTCGGTGGTGCCGGCTTCGGTGCTGGCATCCAGGAACAGGTTGAAGTCCAGCGTGCGCGCAACCGGATCGTAGTCGTAGAAACCGTGCTCCAGGCCGCGACGACCCTGGCTGCCGCGCACCGCAACGCCGTTCGACCCGTACAGGAACGTGCCGTCCTCGAAGAACGTCAGGAACTGGCGGTCGCGGATGCGGATGAACGGCTCCTCTTCAAAGGTGTTCTCGTTGATGTTGCGGAACACACCGGCGAGCTGCTTCTCCGGAGTCGGGTTGTCGCGGCAGCGGATGGATACCCCATTCTCGACATTCCTGTCGTTGGGCGTGAACCGCGTGGTCACCAGCGGATCCGACAGCCAGATGAGGCTGCCGGTCGAGGTGGCATTGCGGCCCAGGCCGCCGGTGCCGCCCGCGACGCTTTCGTTGATCACGCGCACGATGCAGGTCTGCCCTTCCGGCTGCTTCGCCACCACCAGGTCATAGGCGGCGCCGGGATAGGACGGCAGGTTCCACAGCACGACGCGGTCCGTGCCGGGGGTGAAGTCGGTCAGCGTGACCGGCTCGGCATCGGCCGGCGGAACCGCATCGGCGATCTGGCGCAGGGCCAGCGTCACGCCACCAGCGCCCATCGGCTGGTCGGTGCCACCCGGCGGCGCGCTGTACTTCACGTTCGCCTCGATGGGGAACACGCAGTCCTGCACGTGACGGATGATGCCGGCTGAACCAACCGGCGCCGAGCCGGTCACGTCCCGGCGATTGACCGCAGAGCTGGTGCCGGTGTTGCTGGGTGTGCTGTCGATGGCGCTGCGCACCACGCGGCACTGGTACTCGATGCCATCCTCCACATAGGAGGCAGTGATGGTCCACTGGAACAGCTGCTGCTCGGCCACGGTCGCCGAGGGGCTGACGGTGGGATTGAGGCCGCGGCTCTCGAACTCGAACGAAGTGGCGCCGTTCAGCTTAATGCGCTCGACACCATAGTCGCGCGTCGCCGTCAGGGTCACCGCGAACTCCGGCAGGCTGGCAAGCGCCGGGTTGACCGTGCCGCCGATGGGATAGCGGAATGTCGAAGGATCATCTTCGCAGGTGATCTCGGGAGCAGCCCCGCCATCACCCACAGAGCCGGACGGATTGGCGATGGAGCAGTTCTTGCCGTACGGCTCCTCAACGATGGTGAAGTTGTAGGGCGTGCCCACCGGCACCGCCGCATAGCTGAACGGAACCGGAATCGGCTGGCTGTCCGGATTCAGTGCACCGAAGAACACACGCTCGCTGTTGTAGCCCTCAACGGTGGTGATGCCGGCATTCAGCACCAGGCCGCGCACGGGCGCGAGGCCCGTGATCGTGCCCGAGAGGACGCCGGTGTGGCCCGGCGGCGATGTGGCCGGCTCGCTGCGCACATCCCTGATCGAATCGCAGCCCGCGGCGATGAGACCGCATGCGGTCACCGCCAGGAGCCTGTAACCATTGATTGTCGATTTCATGAAACCCCCAAAAACCTCGTCGGATTCATTCAAGGGGACGGATGTCGCCATCCGTCCCACTCCTGGCTGGATCAGAACTTCATGCGCACGCCAAAGCGGTAGGCGCGGCCGTAGGTATCGTGATACTGCGCGCTGGCGCCCGAGATGCCGCCACCGCTGAACGGCGGGCTCTTGTCGAACAGGTTGTTGATCGAGCCGAACACCTGCAGCTGCTTCATGTTCGGCACCCGCACCTCATAGGACGCGTTGAGCGCGAAATTGAAGTAGGAGTTGACCCAGTTGCGGTCGATGCTGCCGTTCAGGAACTGGCCTTCCTCGTTCTTGTAGGACGAGCAGAGACCCAGCTCGAACTGCTGCGCATCGCACCAGCTGTTGTCCAGGCGCGCGCCACCGATGTAGCGCGCCGACAGGCTGGTCGACAGGTTGCCCACCCGGTACGACGAGATGATGTTGCCGGTCCACTTCGGCGACGAGGCCACACCCGGGATGAACACGCTGCTGCGGATCTGGCCGACCATGTCGACCGGCACCAGGCAGTTGCCACCGGTCACGCCATCCACCGGTGCGTGCAGCTCCAGCACGCCACCGCGGCTGGCGCAGAAGCCCGGATCCTGCGTGTTGATGTTGGCGAACGAGATGTGCTGGATGCCCGAGGATTCCAGCGCACGCGTACCGCGCACCGTCAGCGACACGGAACCCGGCAGCGTCTCGACGGCGCGGCTGAGCGGGAACGAGTAGCTCCACGACACGTCGATGCCGCGACGCTTGATCGGCAGCGCATTCTCCGGCCGTGCGGAGTTGTACGACACGATGTCCGACAGGTCACGCGTGCCATCCGGGAAGGTGGAGAACGTGAGGTCCTGGCAGGCCTGCAGCGATTCGTTGAAGCGGCCGTTCACGCCCGGGAAGTCCGGGTTGATCTGGCCGTCCTCGAAGTACTGGGCTTCCTCGTTGCCGCTCTGCTCCCAGCACGCCAGGATCGGGTTCTGGGCATTGAACGCGGTGGTGATGCCGTCCTTCACGCTGATCGTGTAGTAGTCGGCCGACAGGCGCATGCCCTGCGCCCAGCCACCCGGCGACAGCACCATGCCGACGGTCAGCGTGTTGCTCTTCTCCGACTTCAGGTCCGGGTTGCCCACACGCACCTGGCCCCAGCGCTCCTGCTGGTTCTCGGCGCTGAATGCCGTGCGCTCGCGCCACGGGTTGCGGCCGGTGTGCTGGTCCGGCTGGCTGGGCTGGTTCAGGAACAGGTCGCGATAGTCCGCCGCGCGCAGGTCGCGCGAACGGGTCAGGCGGAAGCGCACGAAGTCGAACGGCTCGAACACCGTCTGGAACTTCCAGTTGAAGATGTTCTGCGTCGCCGACTGGCCGGTGGTGCCGGCACCGCCCTTGTTGTAGTAGGACGCATAGCGCAGGCCGGTGTTCACCGACAGCAGGTTGATGCCTTCCAGGCCGCTGAGCAGCGGCAGGTCGAACTCGGCATAGCCTTCCGTCACGCGGTTGGTGCCGCTGAATGCATCGGACCAGACGCTGGCAAGGTCGGCACGCTCATAGATCGTGCTGATGCCGGGCGTGCCCTTGTTGTCGGTCTTGTTCTCGCGCACCTCCAGGCCGAAGGCGCCGGACAGCGGGCCGTAGCCCAGTCCCTGCCACAGCGTTCCGGAGGTGGTCAGCGCCAGCACCTGCAGGCTGGTGCCGCCGCGCGAGGTGCTGTCGACGAACGCGAAGTCGATGGCCTGCTGCTGCATCTGGTACAGCTCTTCGGGCGACATGGTGACGCCTTCGATCGGGCTTTCCCACGCGTTCAGCCACGGTGTGGTGCCGAACACGTTGATCGGAACACAGCCTTCGAGCAGCGCCTGCAGGTCGTCCGGCTCGCTGATCGGCACGCCTTCATAGTCCAGCTGCGGCAGGCCGTCGCGCAGCATGCGGCACACCGGCTTGCCGTAGTTCGGGTTCGGCGTCGCGCCATCGCCCAGGAACTGGCGGTCGTCCACCACCGCGTCCATCGCCATGTTCAGGCGGATGGCGGTGGCGACATTGTTCTGTGTCGAGCTGCTGTTGGTGTGGCCGTACTGGTAGTACGCATCCCAGCGCCAGTCGGAGCCGAAGCGGCCCTTGATTCCGGCCAGCATGCGCACGGTCTCAGATTCCTGTTCGGTCCACTGCTGGAACTGCGGGTTCCAGACCTTGCGCACCGCGGTGTAGCCGCCGCACGGATTCGCGCCCCACAGGCCGCCCACGCCGGAGGTGTTGCCACCGATGCCGGGATTGAAGCCGCTCAGCGGCTGGCCGGTCACCGGATTCTGCAGCGAGTGATAGGTCGAGCCCGGCGAGGAAATCGTGCCGCCGGCGCCACGCTGCACCTGGTACAGCGCATCGGGCGACAGGCCATAGAGGAAGGGATAGGCGTTGCGGCCGAGTTGCGGCAGCGTGGCCGGCGCACCCCAGTCGACGAACTCTTCCGAATTCGGGTGCATGTGGATGGCTTCGAGCACCCACAGCGCCACGCCGTTGCGGTCGACGCGCAGCCACTCGCCGGTCGCGTTGGTGAACGGGAAGTTCGGCGGGTTCTCGCTGCCGTCGTAACCCTCGGCCGGCACACCCACCGCATACCACCAGGGCGCATTGCCACCCTCGTTGAAGCCCGGGTTGTTGGTGATGCCGATGTGTTCGAGGAAACCGGCATGATTGTGGACTGGGTGACGCTGCGTGCCGCCGAGCGCACCGCTCAGGTAGTTCTCGCCGGTGGCCGTGATCGTCGTCGAGCCGATGCCGCCGCCACCATAAGTGATGGTCTCGCCAGGGGAGGCCGTGCCACCCAGGGTCATGCCCGATCCACCGGTGTGGAAGCGCACGCAGTAGTCACCCGTCGTGTAGGTGTTGCGGTTCAGGCCCTCGGTGTTCGCGTAGTTGCCCTGGAAATAGGCCGTGGTGCGCTCGTTCACGTTGTATTCGAAGTTCGTGAACAGCGTGCGGCGCTCGCTGCTCGGGCGCATCACGGTGCCCTGCGTGGTCAGCGGACCATCGCCGCCCAGGCCCGAACCGCCCGAACCGCCGCGGAAGCCATAGGCATATTCCTCGATGTCCGTGCCATCGGCGGTGAAGCGGTAGCCGGTGGTCAGCAGCGAGTTGGCATGACGGACGGTGGCCGTCGGCGCGTGCTGCTGGCGGCGGTGCTCGAACATCTGGAAGCGCGCGGGGAAGTCATTGACGCCATCACCGTCGATGTCGCCGTATCCCGGCAGCGGGCTGAGCAAACCCATCACGTCCTGCGTGGAACCGGAGGCATTGGTGAACAGGAAGCGCGATTCGCGGCACCAGTCGCGTGCCGCGGCGCAGTCGCGGATGGCCTTCTGGTCCTGCCACTCCAGGCCGAAGAGGCCATGCGCACGACCATCCAGGAACGAGCGGCCGCCGGAAATCGATACGTGCGGGCTGTCGCCATCGCCGGCCTCATTGAAGCCGTAGTCGACGTCGACGTTGACACCTTGCATGCGGTTGTTCAGCACCAGGTTGACCACGCCGGCCATGGCGCCGGAGCCATAGGTGGCCGATGCACCGCCGGTGACCACGTCCATGCGCTGCAGCAGGTTCGAGGGAATGATGTTCATGTCGACCACGTCGGCCTGGTTCGACGTGGAGACCATGCGGCGGCCATCCACCAGCGTCAGCGTGCGCGAGCCGAACGCCGGGTCCATGCCGCGCAGGTTCGCGATGGTGTTGCCGATGAAGTAGGAGCCACGGTCCAGCGAGTCCATGCCGCCGCCGCCGGCGCCGGCCTGGTCGTCACCAGTCATCGAGGGCATGTAGGTGGAGATGTTCTGCGGCACCAGCATCGTCAGTGCGTCGGCGACGTTGACGAAGCCCAGCGCCTGCATTTCCTCGCCGGACACTGAAGTGATCGGGTTGGCCGAGGTGACATTGGGGTTCTGGATGCGGGTGCCGGTGACCTGCACTTCTTCCAGCAGCACCTCGTCCTCGTCGAAATCCAGGTCGGCCTCTGCGGCGATGACCTGGGAAGAGAACCCGACCAGCGCGGCACCGCTGATACAGGCAGCAACGGACGCGCGCACAAACTGCGCCGACGCAGTGATTTTTGACACCGTGTGAACCCCCCAAACTGAAAGTTGTGGTCTTGTCGCCAACCACCCCTCGCCTTCTTGGCTCCGGTCGGGGAATTGGCAGGGCGGCGATCTTAGAACAGGGGTTATGGGGGTAGAAGCGTGGGGCTATTACTCAGAGTGACAAATCTGCGTCCCGCACTGCCGGTTCAGGATTTCCCGGGTTCCAGGCGCAGCTGTGCACCGTGCGTGCAGCGATTTGTCGGAAGGCGGAACCCGCGAGGCAGAGGCTGACGTCGGCAACCATCAGTTGCGCAGACTTTCAGAGATATTCCTCGCCCTCTTCCTCTTCTTCCGGTGCGCCGGCGACTTCCGCATAGGAGATCGGCGCTTCTTCCACGGAATCGAAACTCACCAGCTCCCAGGCTTCGGTGCGCTCGAGCAGTTCACGCAGCAGGCGGTTGTTGAGCCCGTGCCCTGATTTGTAACCGGTGAACGCGCCGATGATGCCGTGCCCGAGCAGGTAAAGGTCGCCGATGGCATCAAGGATCTTGTGCTTCACGAATTCATCGCGGTAGCGCAGGCCCTCCTCATTCATGATGCCGGCATCATCGAGCACGATGGCATTGTCCAGCGTGCCGCCCAGCGCAAGGTTGTGACGCCGCAGCGCCTCGATGTCGCGCATGAAACCGAAGGTGCGCGCGCGCGCCACCTCTTTCAGGTAAGTGGTCGATGAAAAATCCATCGTCGCGGTGGCCAGCCCGCCACGCATCAGCGGATGGTCGAAATCGATCTCGAAATGCACGCGGAAGCCTTCATGCGGATCAAAGCGCGCCCACTTGTCTCCATCGCGCACTTCGACGCTCTGCAGGATGCGCATGAAACGCTTCGGCCGGTCCTGCTCGACGAAGCCGGCCGACTGCAGCAGGAACACGAAGGGATCGGCGCTGCCATCCATGATGGGCACTTCGGCGTCGCTGACCTCGACCACCGCATTGTCGACGCCGAGCCCGGCAAACGCCGACATCAGGTGTTCGATGGTGGAGACGCGGGCATCACCGGCAGCCAGCACGGTGCCCAGCCGCGTGTCGCCGACGCGGGTGGCCAGCGCAGGAATCTCGACGGGCGGGGAAAGATCGGTGCGCCGGAACACGATGCCGGTGTCGGGCGGCGCGGGCAGCAGCGTCATGCCGATGCGGGAGCCGCTGTGCAGTCCCACTCCGGAGGCGCCGATGCGGGTCTTCAGGGTGCGCTGCGCGAACATGGCCGACAGGAAGCTACGGTAGCCGGTGAGGACAGCTACCGTAGCATATCGACAAGGCAGGCGCGGTCAGCGGCGGACGACAGCCACGGCGTCCGCATTGCGACCGCAACCTTGCGGCCCCGCGAACGGGGCCGGGCGCGTCAGTCGGCCTGGCGGCGCAGGAAAGCCGGGATGTCCAGCAGTTCCTCATCCACGGTGGCCGGCCCCATGCCATCACCGACGGCGCGGGCATAGCGCTGCACGGTGGGCTTTTCCAGGTTGCCGTAGTCGTTGTGCACCGAGGCCAGCGAAGGAGCCGGCTTGCGCGCCGGCGCCATGCGCACCTCGCGCTGCACCGGAGCCGGCTCGCGCTGCGGTTCGCGATAGGTCACGAAGCCCTCGTTGCGGCCGCGCTGCCCGGCATGGCGGTTGAGTCCCGTGGCCACCACGGTCACGCGCAGCTCATCCGACATTTCAGGATCGATCACGGTGCCCACCACCACGGTGGCATCGTCGCTGGCGAACTGCTTGACGATGCCGCCCACTTCCTGGAACTCGCCGATGGAAAGATCCATGCCGGCGGTGACGTTGACCAGGATGCCATGCGCATCGGCCAGGTCCACATGCTCGAGCAGCGGCGAGGACACGGCGGCTTCCGCAGCGATGCGCGCGCGCTCGGCGCCGCGGCCGATGCCACTGCCCATCATCGCCATGCCGGTCTCGCTCATCACGGTGCGCACGTCGGCGAAGTCGACGTTGATCAGGCCCGGACGGGTGATCAGCTCGGCAATGCCCTGCACCGCGCCCTGCAGCACCTCGTTGGCCGACTTGAATGCATCCAGCAGCGTAGTCGAACCACCCAGCACCGTCAGCAGCTTCTGGTTCGGGATGGTGATCAGCGAATCGACATACTTCGACAGCTCGGCGATGCCCGACTCTGCGGCACGATGGCGCTTGCCGCCCTCCATGTCGAACGGACGGGTCACCACCGCCACGGTGAGAATTCCCAGCTCCTTGGCCAGCTGCGCCACCACCGGCGCCGCGCCGGTGCCGGTGCCGCCGCCCATGCCGGCGGTGATGAACAGCATGTCGGTGCCATCGATCAGCTCGATCAGGCGTTCGCGATCCTCGAGCGCGGCCGCGCGGCCGACGTCGGGGTTGGCACCGGCGCCCAGTCCCTTGGTGATGTCGCTGCCGATCTGCAGCGCGGTCTTGACCTTCGAGTGCTTGAGCGCCTGAGCATCGGTGTTGATGCACATGAACTCCACGCCCTCGATCCCGGAGGTGACCATGTGGGCCACGGCATTGCCGCCGCCGCCGCCCACGCCGATGACCTTGATGACAGCGTTCTGGCTGTACGCATCCATTACTTCAAACATGGCTGTCTAGCTCCTCACTGCGAACGAACGTTGATGAACCGGAAGAAAATGTCGACCAATCAGAAATTGCCCTTGAACCAGGACTGCATGCGCTCGAACAATCCCTGCACAGTCACGGGCAGCACTCGCGTCCTGCCCTGCCCCGTTGAGTTTTCCCGCGCATGCAGCAGGAGACCCACGGCGGTCGAATAGATCGGGTTGCTCACCACTTCGGCGAGCCCCTTCACCTGGTGCTGCGGCAGTCCCAGCCGCACCGGCATGTGGAAGATTTCCTCGGCGAGGTCGATGGCGCCTTCCATGCGCGCGCTGCCGCCGGTGAGCACCACGCCGGCGGCGATGTTTTCCTCGAAGCCGCTGCGTCGCAGCTCATCGCGCACCAGACCGAAGAGTTCCTCGTAGCGCGGCTCCACCACCTCCGCCAGCGTCTGGCGCGCCAGGCGCCGCGCCGGACGGTCACCGACGCTGGGCACCTCGATGCTCTCGTCGCTGTTGGCCAGCTGCGAGAGCGCGCAGGCATAGCGCACCTTGATGTCCTCGGCATAGTGCGTCGGCGTGCGCATCGACACGGCGATGTCGTTGGTGACCTGGTCGCCGGCGATCGGGATCACCGCGGTGTGCTGGATCGCGCCGTCGCTGAACACGGCGATGTCGGTGGTGCCGCCGCCGATATCCACCAGGCAAACGCCCAGTTCCTTTTCATCTTCCGTGAGCACGGCATAGCTGGAAGCCAGCTGCTCGAGCACCACGTCCTCGACCGTGAGGCCGCAGCGCTGCACGCACTTGACGATGTTCTGCGAGGCGCTGTCGGCACCGGTGACGATGTGCACCTTGGCCTCCAGCCGCACGCCGGCCATGCCGATGGGATCGCGGATGCCTTCCTGGCCGTCGATGATGTATTCCTGCGGCAGCACGTGCAGGATGCGCTGGTCGGCGGGGATCGCCACCGCCTTGGCCGCATCGATGACGTTCTGCACGTCCACGTCGGTGACCTCGCGGTCGCGGATGCCGACGATGCCGTGCGAGTTCAGGCTGCGCACATGGCTGCCTGCAATGCCGGCATACACGGCATGGATCTCGCAGCCGGCCATCAGCTCGGCCTCTTCCACCGCGCGCTGGATCGACTGCACGGTGGATTCGATGTTCACCACCACGCCCTTCTTCAGGCCGCGCGAGGGATGCGAGCCCAGGCCCACCACCTCGATGCTGCCGTCGGCGCCGATCTCGCCCACCAGCGCAACGACCTTCGAGGTCCCGATATCCAGCCCCACGATCAGGGGCCTGTCACTACGTTTTGCCACTGGTGGCTCCTCCGGCCGTGCGCCAGCCGACGGCGAAGCCGTTGGCATAGCGCAGGTCCACGTATTCGATTTCACCGGCGCGCGATGCGACGATGCGCGCGCCGGCAGTCAGGAAGCGGTCGAAGCGCGCATCGACATGCTCGCGGCCCAGCCGCAGCGTCACGCCGTTGTCCAGCGCCAGTTCCCATGCACCGCGTTCATCCAGCGTCAGGCGCGTCAGGCGCAGGCCGGCTTCGACCAGCCGCGGCGCTGCGGCCAGATAGCGCCCGGTCATCACGGCCTGCTGGCCCTCGGGGCCGGAGAGCAAAGGCAGTTCCGGCGGGATGTGACGCGAGTCGTGCACGAACACTTCGCCGCGCACATTCAGCAGGCCCTGTTCGCCCCAGCGCGCCACCGGCGTCTGCTCGACCACCTGCACGCTCAGCGCGCGCGGCCAGCGGCGCGCCACGCTGGCTCGATCGACCCAGGGAATCTGCTCCACCGCGGTGGCAATGTGCGCCAGGTTCACCGCCACCATGCCGTGGCTGCCCACTGCTTCGCGCACGGCCTTGTCCACATCCAGCGGCAGCACGCGCTGGAAGCGGCCGGAGATCGACACGCTTTCAACCGGCTGGTTGAACACCAGGCGCAGCGCGAACAGCGAACCTGCGATCACGAGCAAGGTGGCCAGCAGCGGCGCCACGCGCTGCCACGATGGCAGCAGCCGGCGCAGTCCGGCCAGGCGCGACTCGCGCCGGCGCGTGGCGGTCTTCTTGCGGCGGCGGAACATCAGGCGCCCTCCCCGCGCGGTTCGCGCACGAAGCTGGTTTCCAGCACCTGCCAGCACAGCTCGTCGAAGTCGATGCCGGCCGCGCGCGCCGCCATCGGCACCAGGCTGTGGTCGGTCATGCCCGGCACCGTGTTCAGCTCGAGCAGCAGCGGCCGGCCGGTGTGATCGGCCATGAAGTCGACGCGGCCCCAGCCCTCGGCGCCCACGGCATCGAAGGCGGCCAGTGCAAGGCTCGCCATGTGTGCCTCGGCCTGGGCGGACAGTCCGGCAGGACAGTGGTACCTGGTGTCGTTGCGCAGGTACTTCGCTTCGTAGTCATAGAAGGTGTTGGCGGTCTCGATGCGGATGGCTGGCAGCACGCGCCGGTGCAGCACCGCCACGGTGTACTCGGCGCCGGTAATCCACTTCTCCGCGAACACCACGTCATCCACCGCGGCGGCGGCGCGGAACGCCGGCTCCATCTCCTCCGGCGTGGTCACCTTGCTCATGCCGACGCTCGAACCCTGCGTGGCCGGCTTGATGATCAGCGGCAGGCCCAGCCGCTCGAGCGCACGGTCGCAGTCGGCCACCGTGCGCAGCACCTCCGCATCCGCGCTCATCACGCCCAGCGCTGCGGCGAGGCGCTTGGTGCGCAGCTTGTCCATGGCCAGCGCGGAACCCAGCACGCCGCTGCCGGTATAGGGCAGTCCCAGCACCTCCAGCGCGCCCTGCGTGCTGCCATCCTCGCCGCCGGGTCCGTGCAGCACGATGAAGGCGCGGTCGAAGCCGCGGCCCGGCAGTTCATGCAGCGGCTCATCGCACGGATCGACACCGGTGGCGTCGATGCCGCGCCGCTGCAGCGCGGCCAGCACTGCGCGGCCGGAGATCAGCGAGATGTCGCGCTCGGCCGAATGCCCGCCGTACAGCACGGCGACCTTGCCGAACTGGCCGGCATCGGTGATGCGCTTCAGTCGCGCACGGTCATGGGTCAGCTTCACTTGCGGGCCTCTCCGACGATGCGGCACTCGGGGACGAGGCGCAGCCCATGCTGGCGCTCGACTTCCTGGCGCACGCGCTCGATCAATGTCTCGATGTCGTGGGCGCTGGCCACGCCCTCGTTGATGATGAAATTGGCATGCTTGGCCGAGACCACCGCACCTCCGACGCGCAGGCCCTTCAGGCCCGCTGTCTCGATCAGGCGCGCGGCATGGTCGCCGGGCGGATTGGTGAACACCGAGCCACAACTCCACTCGCCGATGGGTTGCGTCTCGCGGCGCCGCTCCAGCAGCGCGCGCGTGGCCGCTTCGGATGAGCCCTCGCGAAAGGTGAAGTGCGCGGCCAGGAACCATTCGCCATCGGCCGGTGCATCGACATGGCGATAGCCGGTGCGGTACTGCGCGGCGCTGCGTTCGCGCACCACGCCGTGCCGGTCGACGGTTTCAACCTGCGTCACATGCGGCCAGGTTTCGTTGCCGAAGGCGCCGGCATTCATCGCCAGTGCGCCACCGACGGTGCCGGGCACGCCGGTGAAGAACTCCGCCGGCCCCAGGTCGAAGCGCGCGCAGGTGCGGGCCAGCTTCGCGCAGGGCACACCGGCCTCGGCATAGATGTCGCGCTCGCCGCGGCGTTCCAGCGCGGTCAGCGCCTCGCGCGTCGAGATCACCACGCCGCGCACGCCGCCATCACGCACCAGCAGGTTGCTGCCCAGCCCCAGCCACAGCAGCGGCACCTCCGGCGGCAATGCCTTCAGGAAGGCGATCAGGTCGTCGCGGCTCTCGGGCGTGAAGAACACATCAGCCGGACCGCCCACATGCCAGGAGGTGTGACGGGACAGCGGCTCGGCCAGCCGGATGCGCGAGGCGAAGGCGGGCGGCGGCACGAAGCTCATGGCGCGTCCTCCGTGAGCAGTGCCGCCAGGCGCGGCGCGAGCTCATGGGCCGCACCGCTGATGCTGCCGGCACCCATCATCGCGATCACATCGCCGGGGCGCACGATGCCGGCCAGTGCGCCGGCAATCTCCTCCACCCCGGGCACGAACACCGGCTCGACCTTGCCGCGCGTGCGCACCGCGCGGCAGATGGCGCGCCCGTCGGCGTTCTCGATCGGCGCTTCGCCGGCGGCATAGACATCGGTGACCAGCAGCGTGTCGGCACCGGACAGCACCAGCGCAAAGTCATCGAGCAGGTCGCGCGTGCGGGTGAAGCGATGCGGCTGGAACACCAGCACGATGCGCCGCGGGCCATAGGCCTGGCGCAGCGCATCGAGTGTTGCGGCGATCTCGGTGGGATGGTGGCCGTAGTCATCGACCACGGTGACCTTGCCGCCGGCCATGTCCAGCTCGCCCACCACCTGCAGGCGGCGGTCGATGCCCTGGAACGTGGCCAGCGCACGCTGGATCGCGGCATCGTCGATGCCCAGCTCGGTGGCCACCGCGATCGCGGCCAGCGAGTTCAGCACATTGTGCAGGCCGGGCAGGTTCACCGTGACCGGCAGCGGCGCATGTCCCTTGCGCAGCACCGTGAAACGTGTGGCAAAGGCCTCGCGCTGCACATCCACCGCGCGCGTGTCGGCCGCTTCGCCGAATCCATAGGCGGTCACCGGTCGCGCGATCTGCGGCAGCAGCCGCTCGACTTCCGGATCATCGATGCACAGCACCGCCAGGCCATAGAAGGGCAGGTTGTGCAGGAACTCGATGAAGCTCTGGCGCAGCTTCTGGAAGTCCCCGCCATGGGTGCCGAGGTGGTCGTTGTCGATGTTGGTGACCACTGCGATCATCGGCTGCAGGTGCAGGAACGAGGCATCGCTCTCGTCGGCCTCGGCCACCAGGTAGCGGCCAGCGCCGAGTCGCGCATTGCTGTCGGCGCTCTTCAGCCGACCACCGATCACGAAGGTCGGATCCTCGCCACCTTCGGCCAGCACACTGGCCACAAGGCTGGTGGTGGTGGTCTTGCCATGCGTGCCGGCCACGGCGATCGAGAAGCGGAAGCGCATCAGCTCGCCCAGCATCTCGGCGCGCGGTACCACCGGGATGCGCGCTTCCAGCGCCGCGGCCACTTCCGGGTTGGCGCGATCGATGGCCGTGGACACCACCACCACGTCGCAGCCCTTCACGTTCGAGGCATCGTGGCCGGTGAAGATGCGGGCGCCGAGGCCGGCCAGACGGCGCGTGACGGCATTGGGCCGGATGTCCGAACCCTGCACGGCATAGCCCTGGTTCAGCAGCACCTCGGCGATGCCACCCATGCCGCTGCCGCCGATGCCGACGAAGTGCACGCAGTGGATGCGGCGCATGCCGTCGGAGTGGTGGCGCGGCGTGCCGTTCACGAAGGGACGGTTCATGCGCGCGCCTCCGCGGCGAGGCAGGCTTGCAGCAGCTGCTGTGCGGCATCGGGCATGGCCACGTGGCGCGCAGCTTCGGCCAGCCGCAACAGGCCTTCGCGTCCGCCGGCACACAGTTCACCCAGTTCCGTGGCGAGGCGCTCGGGCGTCAGCGACGCATCCGGCACCAGGCGCGCGGCGCCGGCGGCAACCAGGAACTGCGCATTGTGCGTCTGGTGGTCGTCCACGGCATGCGGATAGGGCACCAGCACCGCGCCGACACCGGCCGCGGCGAGCTCTGCAATGGTCAGCGCACCGGCGCGGCACACCACAAGGTCTGCCCAGCCCAGCGCCTCGGCCATGTCGGCAATGAAGGGAGTCACCTCGCCTGCGACGCCGGCTTCGCGGTAGGCCTCGCGCGCGCGACCGATCAGTTTCTCGCCGGCCTGATGACGGACGGCGAAACGAACATCGGCTTCGTGCGCCATCTTCTGCAGTGCGCGCGGCACACTTTCATTCAGGCGCAGCGCACCCAGGCTGCCGCCCACCACCAGCACGCGCAGCGTGCCCTGGCGCGCGGCGAAACGTTTTGCCGGCGGCGGCAGTGCCGCGATGTCGGCCCGCACCGGATTGCCGATCATGCGCACCCGGCGCCGGCCGGCCAGCGCTGCGGGGAATGCAGTCAGCACCTCGCGTGCCAGTGGAGCCAGCGCACGGTTGGTGAGGCCGGCGATGGCATTCTGCTCATGGATGACCAGCGGCCGGCGGCACAGCCATGCGGCAACGCCGCCCGGTCCGGTGACGAAACCGCCGAGGCCCACCACCACGCCTGGCCGGTGGCGCAGCACGATGCGCAGCGCCTGCCACAGCGCGCGCAGCAGATTGAACGGCGCGGCCAGCAGTGCCAGCGCACCCTTGCCGCGCAGGCCGCTGACGCTGAGCCATTCGATGTCGAAGCCTTCCGCTGGCACCACGCGTGCCTCCAGGCCCCGGCGCGTGCCCAGCCAGATCACGCGGCGCGAACGCTCGCGCAGCAGGCGCGCCAGTGCCAGCGCGGGAAACACATGCCCGCCGGTGCCGCCGGCCATGATCAGCACCGGCGCGCTCATGCCGGCACCTCGCGGGAAACCCGCCGCGCGCCGACACTGGCGCCGCCACGGGCGCGCACCTGCGTCTCGTGATGCACGCGCAGCACCATGCCCACCCACAGCAGTGCCACCATCATGCTGCTGCGGCCGAAGCTCATGAACGGCAGCGTCAGCCCCTTGGTGGGCAACACGCTCATCGTCACGCCGATGTTGATCAGCGACTGGATCCCCACCCACAGGCCAAAGGCCGCGGCGATGCCGGCCTGGAAACGCAGTCCGGCCGCGGCCGCCTCGCGCGCGATGTGCAGCGAGCGCCACGACAGCGCGATGAACAGAGCCAGAGTCACCACCACGCCGACCAGTCCCAGTTCCTCGGCCAGCACCGCAAACAGGAAGTCGGTGTGCGCCTCGGGCAGGTAGAACAGCTTCTGCACGCTCTCGCCGAGTCCGACGCCGAACCACTCGCCGCGGCCGATGGCGATCAGCGACTGCACCGGCTGGTAGCCGCATTCCTGCGCATGCGCCCACGGGTTCAGGAAGCAGGTCAGGCGCCGCATGCGATAGTCCTCGAGCACCGCCACGGCGGCGAATGCGGCAGCGCCGAGCAGCATCGCCAGCAATACCCAGCGCAGCTGCGCACCGGCGATGAACAGCAGCCCGAAGGCCGTGGCGAACAGCACGGCCGCTGCGCCGAAGTCCGGCTCGATCACCAGCAGCACGCAGAACACCAGCGTCATGCCCAGCGGCGTGGCCAGTCCCATGAAGCTTGTGGCCAGCTCCTTGCTGCGACGTGCGGCAAATGCCGCCACCCAGGTGAGCACCAGCACGCGCGTCAGCTCCGAGGCCTGCAGCTGGAAGCCCGGCAGGCGGATCCAGCGCCGGCTGCCATTCACCTCGTGACCGATGCCGGGAACCAGCACGGCCACCAGCAGCACCGCGGCCAGCACCAGCAGCAGATTGGCATGCCGCAGGTACAGCTCGGTGGGCACCTGCGTCAGCAGCAGGCCGAGCAGCAGCCCGGCGGCCGCGCCCTCCATCTGCGCCTTGACGAAGAACAGCACATCGCCGGCATCGCGCGCCGCCTTCGATACCGACGCGGAGGCCAGCATCACCAGGCCGAGCAGCAGCACGGCCAGCACCAGGCTGACGAGCACCGGATCGATCACGAAGCCGCCACCGCGCGAGGCCTTCATGCCGCAAGCCTCCCCACCGCATCGGCGAACACCTCGCCGCGGTGCGCGTAGTCGCGGAACATGTCGAGGCTGGCGCAGGCCGGCGACAGCAGCACGGTGTCGCCCGGCTGCGCAACATGGGCCGCGGTCAGCACTGCCTCTTGCAGCGTGGCGCAGCGCTGCAGCGGACAGACACCGGCCAGCGCCTCTTCGATGCGCGCCGCATCGCGCCCGATGGTCAGCACCTGCCGCACCTTGCCATCCAGCGCCGCGGCCAGCGGCGTGAAATCCTGGTTCTTGCCATCGCCACCGGCGATCAGCACCAGCGGACCTGTGAAGCCGGCCACGGCGGCCAGCGTCGCGCCCACATTGGTGCCCTTGGAATCATCCACGTAGCGCACGCCGGCCACTTCGCGCACGAAGGCGGCCCGGTGCGGCAGGCCGGCAAACTCGCGCAGCGCCTGCAGCATCGGCTCGCGCGCCAGGCCCAGTGCCTCGCCCATGGCCAGCGCCGCCAGTGCATTGGCCGCATTGTGGCGGCCCACCAGGCGCAGTTCGTCCATGGCCAGCAGGCGCTCGCTGCCGCGATACAGCCAGTCCCGCCCGTCTTCGATCGCAAGGAAGTAGTCCGCGCCACTGCGCGCTTGCAGCGAGAAGCGCAGCACATGCTGGCCGGCGCGGGCCATGCCGGCCACGCGCGCATCATCCAGGTTCAGTACCGCCGTGTCGCAGCGATTGAAGATGCGTGCCTTGGCGGCGGCATAGGCATCAAGGTCCGCATAGCGGTCTAGGTGATCGGCAGTGACGTTCAGCACCGTGGCGGCCGCCAGATGCAGCGAATGCGTGGTTTCGAGCTGGTAGCTGGACAGCTCCAGCACATACAGCTGCGCATCCTGCTCGCGCAGCAGGTCGAGCGCCGGCGGACCCAGGTTGCCCCCGGCCAGAGCATGGTGGCCGGCATGGCGTGCCATGTGCGCCACCAGCGTGGTGACCGTGCTCTTGCCATTGGTGCCGGTGACGCCCGCCACCGGCTGTGCGACGCTGCGCGCGAACAGCTCGATGTCGCCGACGATGTCGATGCCGCGCGCCCGCGCCGCATCGAAGAAGGCGTCCTGCTGCGACAGTCCCGGCGAGGCCACCACCAGATCCGCGCCGTCGAGCAGCGCGGCATCCAGTCCGCCGCACGCAATCCGCATCTGCGGAAACTGCGCGCGCAACGCCTCGATGCCCTGTGGCGCGGCGCGCGTGTCGGTGCCGGCCACGTTCCAGCCGCCGGCGAGCAGATGGCGGATCACCGACTGCCCCGTGCCGCCCAGGCCCGCGATGACTGCGCTGCCGCCCATCAACGCACCTTCAGGGTCGCAAGACCCATCAGCACCAGCAGCAGGCTGATGATCCAGAAGCGCACGATGACCTTCGGCTCGGCCCAGCCCTTCAGCTCGAAGTGATGGTGGATCGGCGCCATGCGGAAGATGCGCTTGCCGGTGAGCTTGAACGAGGCCACCTGCAGGATCACCGACGCGGTCTCGAGCACGAAGATGCCGCCCATCAGCAGCACCACGATCTCCTGCCGCACCACCACCGCCACCGTGCCCAGCGCGCCACCCAGCGCCAGCGCGCCCACATCGCCCATGAACACCTGCGCCGGATAGGTGTTGAACCACAGGAAGCCGAGGCCTGCACCGGCCATCGCGCCGCAGAAGATCGCCAGCTCCCCGGCGCCGGGCACGGCGGGAATGCCGAGATAAGGTGCATAGATGGCATTGCCGCTGGCCCAGGCGAAGATGCCCAGGCCCACCGCCACCATCACCGACGGCATGATGGCCAGCCCGTCGAGCCCATCGGTGAGGTTCACCGCATTGCTCATGCCGACGATCATCAGGTAGGTGAGCACCACGAACGCCGCCATGCTCATCGGCAGCGCCACGTCCTTGAAGATGGGCACGAAGAAGGTGGTCTCGGCCGGCGTCGCGGCGGTGTGCCACAGCAGCAGCGCCGCACCGAAACCGGCCACGCTGAGCCAGAAGTATTTCCAGCGCGGCGCCAACCCGCGGGTGTTCTTCACCACCAGCTTCAGGTAGTCGTCGTAGAAACCCACCAGGCCGCAGAGCAGCAGCACGCCGAGCACGATCCACACATAGCGGTTGGAAAGGTCGGCCCACAGCAGCGTAGCGATGGAGATGGCGACGATGATCAGCGTGCCGCCCATGGTCGGCGTGCCGGCCTTCTTCAGGTGCGTCTGCGGACCGTCGTTGCGCACCACCTGCCCCACCTGGTAGCGCGACAGCCAGCGGATCATCGACGGTCCGATGATCCACGAGATGGCCAGCGCCGAGATCACCGCCAGGATGGTGCGCAGGGTCAGGTACTGGAATACGTTGAAGAACGATTCCGTGGTCGCGAACTGCTGTGTCAGCCAGTACAGCATCAATGCACCTCGCGGGGTTCGCCGGTCAGGTGCATCACCACGCGCTCCAGGCGGTTGGAGCGCGACCCCTTCACCAGCAGCGTGACTTGCGGATGCAGCTGCTTCTCCAGCGCACGCGCCAGCGCCTCGGTGTCCGGATACCAGGTGGCGCCGGCACCGAAGGACTCCACCGCGAGCGTGCTGAGCGGTCCGGTGGCGAACAGCCGCTGCACGCCATGGCGGCGCGCGTACTGGCCGATCTGCACATGGCTGGCCTGTGCATGCTCGCCCAGCTCGCCCATGTCGCCCATCACGAACCAGTGCTCGCCGGGCAGCGTCGCCAGCACATCGATGCCGGCCTGCATGGAGCTGGGGTTGGCGTTGTAGGAATCATCGAGCAGCCGCGCGCCCTGCAGCGTGCGCACCGGGCGCAGCCGGCCATCCACCGGCTGCATGCCGGCGAGGCCTGCGACCACGTCGTCCAGCGTGGCGCCGGCTGCAGTCGCGGCGGCCGCGGCCGACAGCGCATTGCGCACATTGTGCAGGCCGCCCAGGTTCAGCCGCACCGCGCATTCGCCCAGCGGCGAGCGCAGTGTGAACCCGGTGCGAAAGCCCGCGTCGGTGAGCGTCTCGCTGACATCGCGCGCGGTGAAGTCGGCGGCCGGATCGAGGCCGAAGGTGCACACCCGGGCCGGCGTCATGCCGCGCCACATCGCGGCATAGGGATCATCGGCGTTGATGACCGCGACGCCATCGGCATCCAGTCCTGCGACCATCTCGCCCTCGGCGCGCGCCACGCCGTCGAGGTCGCCGAAGCCTTCCAGGTGCTCGGCGCCGGCATTGGTGATCAGGCCGACCGTGGGACGCGCGACCTCCAGCAGTGCCGCCACCTCGCCCGCATGATTGGCGCCGATCTCGATCACGGCACTGTGCTCGGCGCCGCTGAGCCGCAGCAGCGTCAGCGGCACGCCGATGTGGTTGTTCAGGTTGCCGCGCGTCGCCAGGCACTCGCCGCGTCGCGCCAGGATGGCGGCCGTCATTTCCTTCACCGTGGTCTTGCCATTGCTGCCGGCCACGCCCACCACGGCACCGGTGAACTGCCCACGCCATGCGGTGGCCGCGCGCGTCAGCGCAAGCTGGCCATCCTCGACCTCGATGACCGGCAGCGGCGGCGATGCGAAGGGACGGTCGATCACCGCCGCGGCCGCACCGGCGGCGGCCGCGTGCGGCAGGAATTCATTGCCGTCGAAGCGCGCACCGCGCAGCGCCAGGTAGATCTGCCCGGGCTGCAGCGTGCGGGTGTCGTTGTTGACCGCGGTCCACTCGCGGTCCTCGCCGGTGAAGCGTCCGCCGCACAGGCGCGCGAACTCGCGCAGCGTGCGCTTCATGCCGCACCTGCCTGCAAGGCGCGCACCACCTCGCGGTCGCTGAAGGGGCGCAGTTCGCGGCCGACGATCTGGAATTCCTCGTGGCCCTTGCCGGCCACCAGCACCACGTCATCGGCGCCGGCCTGCGCCAGCGCATGGGCGATGGCGGCACGGCGGTCGCGGATCACGGTGGCCTGCGCATCGCCGAGCCCGGTCTCGATGTCGGCGATGATGGCTGCGCCATCCTCGCCGCGCGGGTTGTCGTCGGTGAGCACGATGTCATCGGCGCGCCGCGCCGCGACGGTGCCCATCAGCGCACGCTTGCCGCGATCCCGTTCGCCGCCGCAGCCGAATACCACAGCGAGACGCCCGGCGCAGTGCCGGCGCAGCACCGCCAGGGCCTTCTCCAGCGCATCGGGTGTATGCGCATAGTCCACCACGGCCAGGGCACCGCCGGGGCGCGCGAAGTCTTCGAGGCGCCCGGGCGGCGCGGCCAGCCTGCGCAGCGCATCGGCGGCAACCTGCGGCGCGACGCCACTGCCCAGCAGCACCGCCATCACCGCCAGCAGGTTGTCGACATTGAACTCGCCCAGCAGCGGTGAGTGGACCTGCGCGCTGCCGAAGCTGGAATCCAGTTCGAAGCGCGTGCCATCGGCGCGCCATTCCAGCTGGCGCGCGAACACATGATGCCCCTCACCCCGCGCCGGCTGACCGAGTCGGCTGCAGGCGATGCGGCCGGCAAAGGCCGGCCGCGATGCAAGCTCTGCGCCGAAGGCATCGTCGGTGTTGAAGACACGCAGCCTCACGCCGCTGCGCTCGAACAGGCGCGCCTTGGCCGCGGCATAGCCCTGCATGTCGCCATGGAAGTCGAGGTGATCGCGCGACAGGTTGGTGAACACCGCCGCATCGAAAAGCACCGCGTCGACCCGGCCCTGCACGAGCCCGTGCGAGGACACCTCCATCGCCACGCCACGCGCGCCGCGCTGGCGGAAGCCATCCAGCAGCCGCTGCACGGTGATGGCATCGGGCGTGGTCATCTCGCCTGCCACGCGTTCGCTGCCGAACGAAGTACCCAGCGTTCCGATATAGGCCGCGGGCCGTCCGCAGCGCCCGAGCGCCTGCGCCAGCAGCCACGCGCAGGTGGTCTTGCCATTGGTGCCGGTAACGCCAATCACATCCAGCGACGCGGACGGCGATGCAAAGAAGCGGTCTGCCAGTTCGCTGGCGCGTCGCGACAGTTCCGGCACCTCGGCGACGACGACCTGTGCATCCAGCTGCGGCGGGCGCACGGTACCATCCGGTTCCCACAGGATGGCATGTGCACCGCGCTGCGCGACATCATGCGCGAACTCGAGGCCATGCCGACGCGCGCCGCGGCAGGCCAGGAATGCCGCACCCTGCCGCACCTGGCGCGAATCCAGCGTCACATCGCACACCGGCACATCGCGCGGCACCGGCGCGATGCCGGCCAGCAGCTTCGACAGCGGCATCACCTGCACCGCGCTCACCGCGCCACCATGGTGGCGACACCGGTGAGCGGATCGGCCGAATCTTCCAGTCGCGCATCCGGCGCCACACCCATCAGGCGCAGCGCGCCGCCCACCACCGCGGAGAACACCGGCGCGGAAATCTCCCCGCCGTAATACCTGCCCTGGCGCGGATCATCGATCACCACCACCGCGGCCAGCCGCGGATTGCTGGCCGGCGCAACACCGCCGAACACCGCCACATAGCGGTCGGTGTCATAGCCGCGCTGGTCGGTGCGTGCGCGCTGCGCGGTACCGGTCTTGCCGGCCACGCGATAGCCGGGAATCGCGGCACGCGAACCGGTGCCCCCGGTCACCACGCCCTCGAGCAGGTCGAGCAGGTCGCGCGCGGTGCGCTGGCCCAGCACCCGCTTGCCCTGCACAGCCTCATCGATGCGCAGCAGCGATACCGGACGCGTCACGCCCAGCGCACCCAGCGCGGCGTAGGCCTGCGCCAGCTGCAGCGGCGTGACTGCCAGGCCATAGCCGCGCGACATCGAGGCAATCGTGTTCCAGCGCCAGTTGGAATAGTTCGACAGCGAACCGGCCGACTCGCCCGGGAAGTGACTGGCCGTGACATGGCCGAAGCCGAAGCGCGTCATCGTGTTCCACAGCTGCTGCGGCTCGAGCTCCTTGGCGATCTTGGCCATCGCCACGTTCGAGGACTTGGCCAGCACGCCGCCCATGTCGAGCACGCCCTGCGCATGCTCGTCGTTCACCGGCACGCCGCCGTACACCCACGAGCCGCCCTCGGTGTCGATCAGGCTGGCCTTGTGGAAGCGCCCGGATTCCAGCGCCGCGGCCACCACGAAGGGCTTGATGCTCGAACCCGGCTCGAACATGTCGGTGACGGCGCGATTGCGCAGCAATCCGCCGCGCAGCGCCGCCGCGCGCTGCTCGCGGTCGTTCGGATTGAACGTGGGCTGGTTCACCATCGCCAGCACTTCGCCGGTGGTGACATCGAGCACCACCATCGAACCTGAGCTGGCGCGGTTCTCGTTGATGGCGCGCTTGAGCTCGCGATAGGCCAGGTACTGGATGCGCGTGTCGATGCTCAGCACCAGGTCGCGGCCCGGACGCACGGCGCGGATGTTCTCCACGTCATCGACGCGCCGGCCGGCGTTGTCCCGGATCACGCGCTTCAGGCCATCCTCGCCGGCCAGCCAGGAGTCATAGGCCAGCTCCAGCGCCTCGAGCCCCTGGTCATCCTGGTTGGTCAAGCCGACGACATGCCCCAGCACTTCGCCGGCGGGGTAATAGCGGCGGTACTCGCTGCGCGCGTAGACACCGGGCAGTTCCATCTTCAGCACGGCCTGCGCCTCGCTGGGCGTCAGGTGGCGCGCCAGCCAGACGAAGTCGCTGTTGTTGCCATCGAGCGAACGGACGAACTGCGTCCGGTTGCGCTTCAGCTGCTTGGCCAGCTCCGGCCAGCGATCCTTCGCTTCACTGATCTGGCGCGGATTGGCATACAGCGATTCCACCGGGGTGCTGATGGCCAGCGGCCGGCCATTGCGATCGACGATGGCGCCACGATGCGCTTCGATCGCGACCTCGCGCACCGCCGCCGCCTCGCCGCGGCCGATCAGGAATTCCCGGTCGATCAGCTGCAGCTCCACCGCGCGGGCACCCAGGCCCACCGCGGCCAGCGCCAGCAGGCCCAGCGCAAACCAGGCCCGCGCGCGAAAGGCCGCGGCCTCATTGCGTGGCGCGCGGCTCATGGCAGCACCACCTGGATGGCGGCCGGGTCAGGCAGGCGCATGTCGAGGCGGCGGCGCGCGGTGGCCTCCACCTGCGCATGCTGCGACCAGTAGCTCTGCTCCAGCTGCAACTGCCCCCAGGTGACATCCAGCTGCTGGCGATCACGATTGAGCTGCTCCAGTTCCACGAACAGCTCGCGCGCGCGATGCCGCGTCCACACCACGCCAGCGGCCGAGATGAACACCGCCGCCCACAACAGCAAGAGCACGAACCAGGAACTGCGCAGCGCGCCCATCATGCCGCGCGCACCGCCGGTGCCGCGGTGCGTTCTGCGACACGCAGGATGGCCGAGCGCGCGCGCGGATTGCGCCGCACCTCATCTTCTGATGCACGCTGCTTGCGACCCACCAGCTTCAGCGCCGGATCGAACGCCGGCGCCACCGGCAGCCGCGCCCAGGCCGGATCCGGCTGCGCCTGGCGCCGCATGAACTGCTTGACCATCCGGTCTTCCAGCGAGTGGAAGCTGATCACCGCCAGGCGACCGCCAGGCGCGAGCGCTTCCATCGCCGCATCCAGGCCGCGCGCCAGCTCGCCCAGCTCGTCATTCACATGCATGCGGATGGCCTGGAAGCTGCGCGTGGCCGGATGCTTGCCGTCGCGGCCGCGCACGGCGCGCGCGATGATTTCGGCCAGCTGGCCGGTGCGGGTGATCGGCGCCACGCCGCGGGCCGCCACGATGGCGCGCGCGATGCGGCCGGCGTGACGCTCTTCGCTGAGGTCGCGGATCACGTCGCGGATCTCATCGTCCGCCGCGCGCGCGATCCACTCTGCGGCGCTTTCGCCCCGCGTCGGATCCATGCGCATGTCGAGCGGACCGTCGGCCTGGAAGCTGAACCCGCGGTCGGCGTCGTCGAGCTGTGGCGAAGACACGCCGAGGTCGAAGAGAATCCCTGCACATCGACGTCCGTCGCCATGTGCCGCGACCAGTGATGCGAGCGCGCCGAACGCAGCGCCGACCACCACCACGCGCGGCTCCGGTTCGAAGCGCGCTCGAGCGGCAGCGATGGCCGCAGGGTCGCGGTCGATCGCGAGCAGCCGGTCGTGCGGGCCGAGGCGCTGGAGTATGCGGGCGGAATGGCCACCGCGACCGAATGTGGCATCCACGTACAGTCGCGCGGACGGGCCGGGCGCAGCGATTGCGAGCGCGTCCACAGCCTCCTCGACAAGCACCGGCTCGTGCTCAGCCACCGTGCGTTTCTCCGCTTGTTGCGCATCAGAGCGACAGCGAGGAGAGTTCCGAAGCCAGTTCGGTCACACCCTGCTCGCTCTTCATCCATTCCTCGCGCTGCATCTTCCAGCGCGCCTCGTCCCACAGCTCAAGGCCGCGGCCCTGGCCCACGATCCACGCCGAACGCTCCAGGCCCGCGAACTCGCGCAGCTCGGGGGTGAGCGCGAGGCGGCCGTGGCTGTCGAGGTTCATTTCCTGCGCATGGCCGATCATCAGGCGCTGCAGGCGGCGGGCCTGCGGATGCAGGCTGGGCATGGCGTTCAGCTGGGCTTCGATCTTTTCCCACTCGGGAAACGGGTAGATGCGCAGGCACTGGTCGCGGTCGACGGTGACCACCACGCGACCGGCCGCGGGCGCAGCGAGGTCGGCGCGATGCTGTGCCGGCACCACGACCCTGCCCTTGTCATCAATCGTGACTTTTGTTGCGCCGCGGAACATGCACTGAAATGGGGCTTCCCCACTTCCACCCACTGTCACCCACCGGCCCCCATATTGGAATGCAGTGGTGCTTATGTCAACGGCGTGAACGGATTTTTTTGTTTATGTCACAAAGACTTACGCGTGTTCGTCAAAGTGGGAGGGGTATCGCAGGAAGAACTCTTTTGGATTCCGGGACTTGGAATTCAAAGCTCGAAAAAAAAGGAGCTGGCCGGTAAGCCGGGTTCTGTCTTGGGCAATCATTCCTCTAGGAGCCGCGTCACCGCGGCCCTCGAGCAGCCTACCCGG
>CAYQJU010000033.1:0-29562 GCA_964417875.1 uncultured Steroidobacteraceae bacterium | reverse complement strand
CCTCGTAGGCGCGATGGCGGTTGGCCTTCAGCGCCGCCTGGTGCCAGCGCGGACCATACTCGCCGCCGCCGCGGATGTTGGCCAGCACATAGACACCGCCCTTCTCCAGCCACGCCTTGCCCATCGCGGCCGAGTAGCCGGGTGTCATCGCCACCTCGAAGCCGCCGTAGCCATACAGCAGCGTGGGTGCACTGCCGTCGAAGGTCATCTGCTTCGGTCGCACCATGAAGTAGGGCACGCGCGTGCCGTCCTTCGACGTGGCGAAGTGCTGCTCGATCACATGGCCACTGGCATCGAAGAAGGCCGGATTGGACTTGAGCACCTCCGGACGGCTGCCGATCGGCGCGATGGAAAGCGTTGTCGGCGTCAGGAAGTCGGCGGAAACCAGCCACACTGCATTGCTCTGGTCCGGGTCCACCGCCTGCACGCTGAACGTGCCGAAATCCGGCGCGCCGACGAAGTCGCTGCGCTTCCAGGCATTGCCGCCGGCCTCGGGCGTCAGCACGAACAGCCGGCTCTTGACGTCCTCCATGACATTGAGCACCAGGTGATCGCGCGTCCAGGCGTATCCGGCCAGCGATGAATTGTCGGTGGGCTCGAACAGGGCCACGAACTGTCGCTGGCCGGCCATGAAGTCATCGAAGCGCGACGCGATCAGGGAACCGGCTGGCCAGGTGCGCCCACCGGCCTGCCAGGGTTCGCGCAGCTGCAGCACCAGCCATTCCCGGTGCACATCCTTCTGCGCCGAGTCTGGCGCATCGATGTGCACCAGATTGCCGTCGGGCCGGCGCAGGTGCAGTTGATCGGCATAGAACTCGATGGTGCGGCTGACGAAGTCGCGCTCGAAGCCCCGCGTGTGGTCGCGGAATGCCGCGATGTACATGTCTCCGGGCTGGCCTTCATAGACGGTCTTTGCTTCCGCCATCGGCGTGCCGCGCCGCCATTCCTTCACGATGTTCGGATAGCCCGAAGAGGTCAGCGTGCCCGCTCCGAAGTCCGTATACACATACACCCTGTCTTCATCGATCCAGCCCAGTGCGCCCTTGGCCTCGGGGCGGAAGAACCCGTCCTTCACCCAGTCCTTCGTGACCAGGTCGAACTCGCGGGTGACATCGGCGTCGGAACCGCCGGGCGACAGCGCGACCAGGCAGCGCCGGTAGTCCGGCTTCAGGCACTCGGCGCCATGCCACACCCACTTCGCGTCTTCAGCGGCGTTCAGCGCATCCAGGTCGAGCACCGTTTCCCATTGCGGCTGTGCCTTGCGGTATTCCGCAAGCGTGGTGCGGCGCCAGATGCCGCGCTCGTGGTTCTGGTCCTTCCAGAAGTTGTAGTAGTGCCCGCCGATCTTCTCGACGCCGGGAATCTTCGCATCGGAATCGAGGATCGCGAGGATGTCGGCCTTCATGTCCTTGAAGCTGTCGGTGGCCGCAAGTTCCGACTCGGCCACCGCATTGCGCTCCCGCACCCATTGCAGCGCGCGCTCGCCTTCGACTTCTTCAAGCCAGGCATGTGGATCATCGGCCGGTGGCGTGGCCGGGGAGGAACAGCCCGCGAGGGCGAGGCCAGCGATCAGGCAGGCGTGGGGGATCTGTGACATGGCGAGCGCCCTGCAGGAAAACCTGGGGGGAACGCTAGCACGTTGCATCGCCGGGGTGCGCGCCAGTGCGCACTTGCATCCCGCTCGTGGCCCCGCTCAGGTTGGCGGTGCGGCGGCAGCGCGACTATCGAGCAGGTCCATCAGCGCATCGGGATCCACCGGCTTGACCAGGTAGGCATCAAATCCTGATTCGATGCCGCGCGCCCGCTCGGCCTCACCGCCATATCCGGTCATCGCGATCAGCACCGGGCGCCTGCTTCCGCCGGAACGCACCGCCCGCGCCACCTGCAAGCCATCCATCACCGGCAGGCCGATGTCGATCAGCGCCACATCCACTGCCGGGTCGGAGCGCAGCAGCTCCAGCCCGGCGCCGCCATCACCGGCTTCGCGGATCGCATGGCCTTCGTTCTCGAGCAGCATGCGCAGCCCGGTACGCACGTCTTCGTTGTCTTCGATCAGCGCGATGCTCAATGGCCGACGCCGCTGCGGCGACTGCACACCTGGGGCCGGAACCTCCGGCGGCTCGGCGGCCGGCAGTCGCACCGTGAACGCCGCGCCTCGGCCATGCCCGGCGCTTTGCGCCTGCACGGTGCCTCCATGCAGTTCCGCAAGGCGCCGCACCAGCGTGAGCCCTATGCCCAGACCGCCCTGGGAACGGTCGATGGAACGCTCGCCCTGCACGAACAGGTCGAAGGCCCTCGCCAGCAGTTCATCGTCCAGGCCAATGCCGGTGTCGCTGACGCGCAGCACGGCCTCGCCATCCTCGCGGCGCACCTCGATGCGGATCGACCCGCCTTCCGGTGTGTACTTGGCGGCGTTGGCCATCAGGTTCAGCGCGATCTGCTCGATGCGCGTCGGATCACCGTCGATCCACGCCGGCGACGCATCAATGCTCACCTGGTGGCGATCGAGCTGGCCACTGTTGCGCATCGCCGCGAGCGCCGCCTGCACGCCATTTGCCAGATCCATGCGCGACCGGGTCAGCACGATCTTGCCGAGCACGATGCGCCCCGCGTCGAGCAGGTCGTCGGTCATGCGCGCCAGATGGCGCACCTGGCGCGAGACGATGGCCGCCGCGCTGGCCTGCAGCGGCGCGAGCTGTCCGCGGTCGCGCTCCAGCAACTGCGAGGCGGTGGAGATCGCCGCCAGCGGATTGCGCAGCTCATGCCCCAGCATGGCCAGGAACTCGTCCTTGGCCTTGCTGGCACCTTCTGCCACGCGCCGCGCATCCCGCTCCCGCTCCAGCGCGCGCTCGCGCTGCAGATGCGCCGAGACCAGTGCCTCGCCGACGCGGCGGATCTCCGGCATGCGGGTGGGAGGCACCCGCGGCGCCTCGCCGCGTCCGACGCTCGCGGCCGAAGATTCCAGCTCGCGCACGGGACGCACGATGGTGTGCCCGACCCGGCCTGCCGCCAGTAGTCCCAGAATCACCGAGAAGAGGAAGGAGGCGCCGAACGCGAAATAGGAACGCCGCAGCGGCGCATCCAGGACCTGCTGCGGTATGCCGATGATGGCGCTCCAGCCGGAAAAGGCGGAGCGGTGATAGACCGAATAGACCGGCGCGCCTTCCAGCGTGTTGGACGCGACCCAGCCGGTCGACCGCCTGCCCTGCAGGCGCTCGAGCAGCGGACCGGTGGCGGAGCGTCCCACCCACTGGTCGCCATCGCGCGAGCGCGTCACGACGCGATGGTCGCGATCGACGATGGTCACCACGCCGCCGTCGGGCACCGGATGCACCTTCGCAATATCGGACAGGAACCGCGGGCTGATCACCGCGGTGAGCACATAACGCACCTCGTCCTGGCGCTCCACCGGCACATGCACGCCGAAGGCATGCTGCTGCAGGATCGGTCCCCATTCCAGGTTCGAGATGATGGGACCACGCCGCCGCACGGCCTCGGCGACGAACACCGGCGTGATCCAGGACGGGCGTTCCCCGCTCAGCGGCAGGCTGGCATTCATCACCTGCCGCGCATCAGGCGTGGAGACCACCAGGTTCACCCATGTGGGCCTTCGCGCCAGCAGCTCCCGGGAAACCTGCTGCAGGCCCGCGAAGTCTTCCTGCGCAAGGCGCGGACTGGATCCCAACGCATCGAGGGAAGCCACCACATTGCCCAGCTGGGAGTCCACCGCCGCCGACAGCGCCTGCGCAATCTGGACATTGGCCTCCAGCAGCCGCTCCTTCTGCGTCTTCGCGGCCGTGAACAGCGTGACGCTGCTCAGCAGGGCCAGCGGCAGCAGGCTCGCTGCGGCAACCAGGAAGATGCGACGCTCGAGCGCCGCCACGCGCAGCGATGCCACGGTGGCCGAAATGCGCGCGCGCAAGCCGGCAGGTAACGGCTGCCTTCCGGTTGCAAGGTCGGGGTCGAAGCTCAATCGAGCACTGCCTGGTTGTTCTGGTGGGCGCCGGACATCCTACCGTCAGGACCCCATACTGTCTGTCAGTGGCCGGTCTTGCGGTTGCGCGGGCAGGGATGCATGGGCAGGGATAGAATCCCCGGGCCGTCATCACATCCGCGACCTCATGCCATCGATGCCCGCGGCACTGTCCTCTCCATTCACGACACGCGCCGCCGATCTGGACGCCGCTGGCGATCACGATGCAGCCGTCAACGAGCTGGCGCGCGGCGTGCGTGCCGGCGACCTGGGCAGCACGCGCACGCTGGGACTGCGGCTGCTGACCGGCAATGCCGCGCCACTGCTGCCCGACCACGGCCTGCAGATGCTGTCCGAAGCCGTGCAGCGCGGCGACGCCGAAGCGGCCGCCCGCGCGGCCAGCGTGCTGGCGCTGGGCTTCAATCGCCCACCGGACTGGCCCGGCGCGCTTGCATGGCTGGTGCGGTCGGCGCGTGGCGGCTGGGAGCCCGCGCAGCGCCAACTGCTGGCACTTGGTGCCGGTGCCGCCGTTGCGCCGCAAGCCACCGGCATGAACGATCTGGACTGGGCGCGCATTGCGGCGCACATCGATCTCGCCTCATGGCAGCAGCCACCGCCGGGCGAGGTGCTGAATGCCGATCCGCTGGTGCGCAGCATTCCCGCATTCGTCTGCCCGCAGGTCTGTGCAGCAATGATCGGCTTCGCCTCCGGCCGACTGGAACGCGCCCGTGTCTATGACGCGGTCCGGCGTGGCGATGTCGTCGACGCGCATCGCGACAACACCCAGGCCACCTTCGATGTGCATTCCATCGAGTTCATGCAGGTTCTGCTGCAGGCACGCATCGCGGCGGCCTGCCGCAGCGACATCCGGCAGCTGGAAGCCCTGGCGGTGCTGCATTACGAACCCGGTGAACAGATCGCAGATCACTACGACTTCGTCGATCCGGACCGTACACCGGACTATGCAGGCGAAGTGCAACGCAACGGCCAGCGCATCATCACCTTCCTGGTCTACCTGAACGATGACTACGACGGCGGCGAAACGCAGTTTCCGCGCCTCGGCCTCAGCCATCGGGGCCGCACCGGCGATGCGTTGCTGTTCGCCAATACGCGCGCGGACCTCGCTGCCGACAAGCGCACCCTGCACGCCGGCCGGCCGACCACGCGGGGTGAGAAGTGGATCGTCTCGCAGTTCATCCGCAACCGCTTCACGCGACCCTGAACGACCCGATCGTGCTGCCCTATTCCTGAACGCTCCGTTCCGGATCGCGGCGCATACTGCTGGCATTTCCTTGCACCGGCCATGCCACTGTGTTGTCATCAATGCAAATTCAGTGGAAGAAAATGTGCGCAGAACGCGAAGCAACAGGCTGTTGATTATCGCTTCAGCCGGTCCGGCTCGTCGAAGAAGACACATGCAGCAACAGGGAGATCGCTGATGAACAGGCCGTTTCACAAAGTATCGGTTCGTGCAGCCGTGGCTGCCGTCCTTGGCACCTTGAGCGTTCCAGCGGCCACGCTGGCCGCCGAACCAGACACCGGAGCAGGCGTCGAGAACACGCTGGCGGAAGTGACCGTCACCGGCTCGCGCATCGTGCGCCGCGACTTCGTATCGCCCAGCCCGGTGGTCACGGTTGGCGGTGAAATGCTCGAACAGAGCAGCACGCAGGCGGTCGAGACCATGCTGAACCAGCTGCCGCAGTTCGTGCCTTCCCAGACCATGTTCAGCGCCGGCGACGTGCAGCCCAGCGCCTTCAACAATCCGGGCATCGTGACGCTCAACCTCAGGGGCCTTGGCGCCAACCGCAACCTGGTGCTGGTCGATGGCCGGCGTGCACAGCCGGCCAACGCGCTGCTGGTGGTGGACATCAACTCGATCCCGGCGGCCGCAATCGAAAGCGTGGAGATCATCAGCGGCGGCGCCTCGGCCACCTATGGCGCCGATGCCCTGGGCGGCGTCACCAACTTCAAGATGAAGCGCAACTTCCAGGGACTGAGCCTGAATGCGCAGACCACGCTCACCGAGGAAGGCGGTGGCCAGGAAAGCAGCATCAGCGCACTGGTGGGCGGCAACTTTGCCGACGGTCGTGGCAATGCCATGCTGGGACTGACTTACACCGACCGCAAGGCGCTGTTCGCGCGCGACCGCAAGTTCTATGTGGCTGGCTGGCGGGATCCGAACACGCCCGGTAATGAGGCGCTGCCGTTCAGCCAGGTCGACTTCGGCACCGACAACCGGCCCACCGACGCGGAGTTTGCGGCGGTGTTCGGTGCGCGGCCGGACTTCGGCAGCGAGACCGTCTATGTGAACCCCGATGGAACCTTGTTCCTCAATTCGGCCCTCAATCCGGGCATCGGCTACACGGGGCTCTTGAACGACGAGTTCAAGATCCTGGGCCCTGGCACCACCAATCCTGGCGCCGTGTCGGCCAACAACATGAACCAGACCATCACCACGCCGCTCGAGCGCTACTCGGTGTTCGCCAATGCGCACTTCGACCTGAATGACCATGTGACCGCGTTCCTGCAGGCGAACATGTCTGCAATGAGCGTGGACACAGTGCTGACCTGGGCACCCGCGACCTCGCAGTGGGCGGTGTCCGTACCGCGGGACGGCCGGGCCATCCCGGACGAGCTGGCGCAGCTGCTGGACTCCCGGCCAGACCCGACGGCCAACTACACGCTGAACCGCGCGCTGGACTTCGCCGGCCCAAGGTCCACGCGCAACGAGACCGACATGTACCAGGTCGTCGCGGGCCTGGAAGGCCGGCTGTTTGACTCCAGCTGGCGGTACGAGGCGTACTTCTCGCACGGCCAGACTTCGCTGCTCACGGAGATGAGCGGCTTTCCCGGCCTGCAGAACTACAGCGCAGTGGTGGCGGCAGAGGACTTCGGCGCCAATCTCAACCGAAGCTCCGGACCGCCGCTGTTTTTCGAGCTGAAGTGCACCACAGGCCTGCCGATCTTCTCGAACTTCGAGCCGTCGCAGGATTGCCTCGATGCCATCTCGGGCAACATGAAGCATGGCACCGAAATGGAACAGGACGTCGTCGAGGCCAACATTACCGGTGACCTGTTTGCGCTGCCGGCAGGAACGGTCGGTTCGGCCTTCGGCGCCTCGTGGCGCAAGAACACCTACCGCTGGCGTCCGGATGACCAGCTCACCCGCTCCTCCACGAATTTCCCCATCGGCCTGTTCCCGACAAGCCGCACCAGCGGCAAGACCGACGTATCTGAACTGTATGGCGAGCTGCTGGTCCCGGTGATTGCCGGCGTGCCCGGGTTCAGGCAGCTGAACCTGGAGGTGGGCGCGCGCTGGTCCGACTACAACACGGCCGGTTCGATCTGGACCTACAAGGGCCTGGTGGACTGGACCATGGTCGATGGCGTGCGGCTGCGGGGTGGCTACCAGCGCGCGAACCGTGCGCCCAATGTGGCGGAGCTGTTTACCGGCGCGACGACGAGCGTGCTTGGATTCAACGGTGCCGACCCCTGCATGTCGAACACCGAGAACACCTGGGGCAATCATCCGGACAACACCACCAACCGCAATGAGGTGATCGGACTATGCAGTGACCTGATCAACCGCTCGCGAGGAGACGTCAACCAGTCACCCTGGCACACGGGTCCGAACTTCCCGAACAACATCGTGGGGCCGTTTCCGTTCATTTTCCGGCTGGAGCTCGCGAACATCACCGGCAATCCCAATCTGCGCAACGAGGAGGCGGAGACCTGGACCGTGGGCGTGGTCCTCGATTCACCTTTCGAGGGAATTTTCGCCAACGCCACGCTTGCACTGGACTGGTACCAGGTGAAGATCACGGACGCCATCGCGCCGACCAGTGCATGGAGCGTGTATGCCAAGTGCCTGAACCAGGACGGCAGCAATCCCACCTATGATGTCAACAACGAGTACTGCGCGCTGATCACGCGCGACAATGATGGTTACCGCGCGACCGTGGACACGCCCTACTTCAACCTGGGTGGCGTCGAGACCGCCGGCATCGACGTGCAGTTCAACTGGAGCCTGCCGGTCGGACCGGGCAACCTGAACGTGAACTCGGTGGTGAATTTCCTCGACTACTACCGCGATCAGGTGAACCCGGACGACCCGTTCATCGAGAGCACGGGCACGTTGGCCGAAGGTGGCCAGTTCGACTACAAGACCTTCCTCACGGCCACCTATTCGCAGGGCAACTGGAGCGCGGGGCTGCGCCACCGTTTCCTGCCGCGCATCAAGTCGGCGGACTTTGCCACCAACCCGGAGACCACCGTGCAGGATGTCAGCAGCCATCACATGCTCGACGCCTTCGGCAGCGTGCGGCTCACTGACAGCATTTCGCTGCGCGGCGGCATCGACAATGTGCTGGACCTGAAGCCGCGCATCGTGGGCCGGAATCCGGGGACCAGCGATGCGGTGGGCCTTACAGCGCCGCAGTTCTACGACGTGCTCGGCCGCCGTTACTTCCTCTCGGTGCAGCTGGACCTCTGACTCAGGCCACGCGCACGGGCTGGTGCGTTGCCGCGCCAGCCCGATCCGGATGCGGCAGAATGGGCGAATCATGATGGACCGCAGACAATGGATCGCCGCGGCCAGCGCCGCGGCCGCAATCAGCACCACTCCCGTTGCGGCGCAGCGCGCCGGCGAGGCCCCGGCCGCGTCCCGCGTGCCGGTGATCGACATCCACACGCACATGTACACGCGGCGGTGGCTCGACGCGCTGAAGGCCTCCGGCGACGCCGACACGGTGGTGGTCCCGGGCACTCCGGAATCCATTGCCTACCGCGGCGTGAACTACGCCGTGCTCGCCGCCAACATGTTCGACTGGGAACAGCGCATCGCGCAGATGGATGCCGCCGGCGTCGACATCGCCGTGATCAGCCTCACCGCGCCGAATGTGTACTGGGGCACGGTGCAGCAGAGCGCGGCCGCCGCGCGCATCGTCAATGATGAATATGCCGAGGCACAGGCGCGCTGGCCCGATCGCATCCGCTGGTTCGCCTCGCTGCCGTGGGATGACGCGGACCTGGCCGTCACCGAACTGCATCGCGCCATCGAAGCCGGCGCGGTGGGCGTGTGCATGCTGACCAACATCAAGGGCCAGGCGCTGGTCGAAGAGAAGTTCGCACCGGTGTGGGCCGAGATCGACCGCCTCGATGTGCCGGTGTTCATCCATCCGACAACGCCCTTCGTCGATGGCTTCGGCCTCGGCGACCATGGCATGGCCAACACCATCGGCTTCACCACCGACACCACCACCTGCTTCGCGAAGTTCCTGCTCAGCGGATTCTTCGAGCGCTATCCGCGCGTGCGGCCGATCGCCAGCCATGGCGGCGGCACGCTCCCCTATCTCACCGGACGCTTCGACCGGATGTGGGAGATCTCGAACAGCCGCCGCGACGTCTCGCGCCCGCCCAGCACCTACCTGCGGCGCATCTACTTCGATTCCATCGTCTACGACCAGCGCACGCTCGATTACCTGGTCGCAACCGTCGGCGCCGACCGCGTACTTTATGGCTCGGACTACCCATTCCGCCTCGGCGACATGACCGGCATCCTGCGGCGCGTCGATGCGCTGCCGGCGACGCAGCGCGATGCGGTGCGCGGCCTCAATGCCATTCGCGAACTGAAGCTGCAGGTCGGCTGACCCGGGGGCCCGGCCTCAATCCGCCGGCAAGGCCTGCGGATTCCATACCACCTCCCAGAGGTGCCCGTCCGGGTCCTGGAAATAGCCGGCATACCCGCCCCAGAAGGTGGACTGCGCCAGCTTGATGATGCGGGCGCCAGCCTTGCGGGCCTGGCCCATCACCGCGTCCACTTCTTCGCGGGTGCGCACATTGTGCCCCAGCGTGAACGCCGTCGGGCTGGCCGCGCCCTCTGGCAAGCCGGTGTCATGCGCGATGCTGCGGCGTGGCCACAGCGCAAGTCGCATGCCGCCTTCCACATCGAAGAAGGCCACCGCGCCATGTTCGAACTCCTGCCCGACGATGCCTTCGGTGTGCAGGCCCAGTCCGCGATAGAAGCGGACGGACCGGTCCAGATCCCCGACACCCAGCGTAACGACGGTGATGCGCGCCTTCATTCCTGCCTCCCTTGATGTCACCTGCCGGCGCCGGGCGATGTCCGTGTCGCCAGCACGCCGTCTCCATGCGGTTCTGCACTGAACCCGGCCTTGCGCAGCCGCTTCACCACCTCGCGCGGCACATCCCGCCCCGAGGTCAGCCGATTGGGCGCGCCGGTGTAATGAAACAGCCGCCCGCGCGGCTTCAACACGCGCGCCAGCTCCCCGTAGAACAGCTGTGAATACAGCTCCCCGGCAATGCCGAAACGCGGCGGATCATGCAGGCAGGCATCGACCGACCGCGCCGGCAGCTTCGCGATCTCTGCGGTGACATCCGCATGCCGCAGCACCAGGCGGGCGTCATCGCGCGGTGACCAGGGGTTGTGCTCGCGCAGCCACAGCACATCCGCACTTTTCTCGAATGACAGCACCTTTGCGGCCTGCTGCTGCAGGCACCAGTGCGCGAAATAGCCCAGGCCCGCGCAGGTATCGAGCACCACCCTGCCGCGTGGCGCGACCAGCGCGACCTTGCGGGCGGCATCCTCGAACGGCGACACGCGCGCCGTCGGCAGCATCTTGATGCCGTCTATCTCGAAGGTGGGTGGCCCCCACCCGGTGGGCACCAGCTTGTACAGCGCCGAGGAATAGCGCGCCAGCGCCTCGAAGGCGCCGGCTTGCGGGCGCCAGTGGTAGATGGTGCGGTCGCGGCAGGCTGGCGGATGCGCAAAGCGCCGGCCGGCCACCTCCCAGCCCTGCGCGTCCACCGCCACGCGCACCCGGGTGCGCCCCAGGTCCAGCGAGCATGCCGCGCTGGTTGCGCCGGCCTGCACCGCGCGCTGCAGCGCTTCGCACACCTCGAGCGTCAGCAGCGGTCCGATTCTCGCGTCCATCCGCCGCATTGTAGAGGCCAGGCCCGACTGCCCGCCGGCCGCCACGCAGACGTCGCCGGCCGCTGTATGCTCTGCACCGTGCCCGTGTCGCGTCGTTCCATTTCCCTGCCGATCGTCATCAGCGTGCTGGCGGTGCTGCTCACCTTCGCCGTGCTGGTGGGCTGGATCCTGGTGATCCGCCAGTACCAGGCGGTCACGCGCGAGATCTGGAGCAACTACTGGCTGCTGGCGGCCGGCACGGTGTCGCTGGCGCTGATCATCTGCGTGCTGGTGATGTTCAGCGTGTCGCTGGTGCGCGAGATCCTCGAGGGACGGCGCCAGCAGATGTTCATCGATTCGGTCACCCACGAGCTGCGCAGCCCGCTGGCATCGATCAAGCTGTGCCTGGAGACGCTGGGCCGCGAAGGGCTGTCCGAGGCGCAGCGGTCCGGCCTTCGCAAGATGATGCTCACCGATGTCGAACGGCTGTCGGTGTTCGTCGATGACATCCTGCAGGCCACGCGCATCGCGCATGGCCGGCGCTCGCAGACCTGGACGGTGGTCGACGTGGTGCCGCTGCTGGAATCCTCGATCGAGAGCATCCGCCAGCGCCACGAGCTGGGCATCGATGCCATCACGCTGCAGGCGCCACAGCGGCTGCTGACCTTCAGCGATCCCACGGCGCTGGAGATCATCCTGAAGAACGTGCTCGACAATGCGGTGAAATATTCCGGCACCACGCCACGTGTCGAGGCCGAGATGCGTGCCACCGTCGATGGCCTGCTGTGCATCACCGTGCGCGACAGCGGCATCGGCATCGAACGCCGGCAGCTGAGGCGCATCTTCCAACGTTTCCATCGCGCGCCTGATCCGCGCGTCAATGAACGCAGCGGGTCGGGGCTCGGGCTTTATGTAGTGCACCGGCTGGTGCGCAATCTCGGCGGCCGCATCCGCGCGGAGTCTGCCGGCAAGGATCAGGGCACGGTGATGCGCATCGATCTGCCGCTGGGCGCCCCGGCTTTCGAGGGGGGCCACAAGGATGGCTGAGGGATCGCTGGCAGGCAGCACCAGCACGTCGGGCGCAACCGTGCTCGTCGTCGAGGACGAGACACACCTCGCCGCGGGCCTCAAGCTGAACCTCGAGCTCGACGGCTACCGCGTGGTGGTGGCGCGTTCGATCCGCGAAGCCGGTGCGCAGTTGCTGCAGGCGACACCCATCGACCTGGTGCTGCTCGACGTGATGCTGCCGGACGGCGACGGCTACAGCTTCTGCCGGCAACTTCGCGAAACCGGCCACTACATGCCCGTGATCATGCTCACTGCGCGCAGCGCGGCCGAGGACCGGGTGCTGGGCCTCGATTCCGGCGCCGATGACTACATGCCCAAGCCCTTCGAGCTGCCCGAGCTGTTGGCCCGCGTGCGCTCTGCGCTCCGGCGCAGCGGCTGGCAGCAGGCCGATGCGCCCGCCGACCGCCCGCTCGGCATGCTGCGCTTCGGCGAGGCGGTGATCGATTTCGACACCCACCAGGCCACCGCCTTCGGCAAGCCGCTGCGGCTCACGCAGCTGGAGTTCGACCTGGTGCGCTATTTCTCGCAGCACCCGGGCCGCGTGCTGTCGCGCGAGGAGCTGCTGGAGCGTGTCTGGAAACTTCGCAATGCGCCGAACACGCGCAGCGTGGACAATTTCATCGCCCGGCTGCGCAAGCTGTTCGAGCGCGAGCCGGACAAGCCCGTCCATTTCGTGTCGCATCGTGGCGCCGGTTACCGCTTCGTGCCCGAGGGTGGCAGGCAGCGCGCGTGACCGCCGTCACGCCGGTGACACAACTTTTACATTCCATGACGCAAGCCTGACTGACGCCTCCCGCGGCATCGGAGAGCATGGTCGCCAGGACCAATTCCGGTCCCCCTGATGGAGCGATGCATGGCGGCAGTGATGGAAACGGCAGGTCCGGTGACGCAGGCAAAGGAGCGCCGCATCGGCTGGGTGGGCATGATCCCCTTCATCGCCATCCACGTGCTGGCACTCGGGTCGTTCTTTACGGGCGTCACGACGGCTGCCGTCATCTGCTGCGTCGTGCTCTATGTGGTGCGCATGTTCGGTGTCACCGGCGGCTACCATCGCTACTTCTCGCATCGCACCTATCGCACCAGCCGCGTCTTCCAGTTCATTCTGGCATTCATCGCGCAGACCAGCGCCCAGCGCGGCGCGCTGTGGTGGGCGGCCCATCACCGCCACCATCACCGCAATTCCGACCAGGTGAACGACACCCATTCGGTGGCGCAGGATGGCTTCTGGTATTCGCACGTGCTGTGGATCTTCGACCGCGACAACCAGAAGACCGAGATGAAGTACATCCCGGACCTGGCGCGCTTCCCGGAGCTGCGCTTCCTGGACAAGTACCACCTGCTGCCGCCGATCATGCTGGGCACGGCGATATTCTTCTGGCTGGGCGCGCCGGGCCTGTTCTTCGGCTTCTTCTTCAGCACCGTGCTGGTGTGGCATGGCACCTTCACGATCAACTCGCTGTCGCACGTGTTCGGCAAGCGCCGCTTCGCCACCACCGACAACAGCCGCAACAACTGGCTGCTGGCCATCATCACGCTGGGTGAGGGCTGGCACAACAACCACCACCACTACTGCGTGTCCACCCGCCAGGGCTTCTACTGGTGGGAATACGACATCACCTACTACATCCTGAAGGTGCTGTCGTGGCTGGGCATCGTGCGCAAGCTGCAGCCGGTGCCGGCCAAGGTGCTGGAGGAAGGCCGCGCCCGGCGCGGTGAATGCGCGCCGCTGCCATCACTGTCGCCGCGCTCGCAGATGCCGCTGGCTGACTGATCGATGCAAGGGACGGACTGATGTCCGTCCCTTGCAGCCTGCCGGGGCGCGCCCGGCGGCTGCCTCGAAGGGCCGGCCTACTGCTGCTCGGCCACCCAGACGTAACCCTCGTCACGCTTCTCGATCCGGCCGATGCCCGGGAACGGGAAATGCACCGCGTAGATGCGCTGGCCGGTGGTGGCCAGTTCCTCGAGCAGGCTGGCGCGGCTGGCGGCGCCGGTTTCGGCATCCACGTCGAAAGCGATGCGCCACTCCGGCTTCTGCACCGAGATCACGTGGTGATGCAGCGAGTCGGCGATGTAGAGCAGCGAGTTCGCGCCGCTGCCGATGCGGAAGGCCGAGTGGCCGGGCGTGTGACCCTTCACCTCCACGGCGCGCACCATGCCCGGCAGCACTTCGCCGCCCGGCTGGAACGGCGCGGCATCCGGCCCGATGGCCATAGCCACCTGCTTGTAGTTGGGCAGCCCGAGCTGCGCCGCGCGGCGGTCATCCAGATTCTGCAGTGTTTCCCATTCAGGTGCCGAAATGCGGATGGCGGCATTCGGGAACATCGGATTGCCCTGGGCATCGGTCAGGCCACCGACGTGGTCACTGTGCAGATGCGAGATGAACACGTCGGTGACCGCTTCGGGCGTGATGCCGGCCTCTGCCAGCGCGGCAGGCAGGTTGCCGGAAGCACCGGCACCGGTGCCGGTGTCGAACAGCAGCACCCGCCCACCGGCCTTCACCACCAGCGGTTGCACGGACAGCTGCAGCGTGTCGGTGGACAGGCCGGCGGCGGTCAGCGCCCCGGCCACCTCTTCCGCCGTGCGCCCCACTCCGAACACCTGGTTGTCGTTCGGCAGTTCGAAGCTGGCGTCACGCACCGCAATGCCGGTCATGCCGCCGATCGTGAACTGGCGGACGTCCTGGCTCTGCGGCTCGGGCGGCGGCACCGATGCGGGCTCGTCCTGCGATCCGGAGCAGGCGAAGAGCCCGCCCGCCACCATCGCCAGCAGGGCGGACCTGGCGACCTTGTCGTGCATGTTCATTTGATGACTCCCATGTGATCCTTCAGCCTGGCCCCACAGGTCCTGCCGGGCGATGCCCGGCAGCAGCAGATGGGGCGGTGCAGTGTCGCCGAGCGGGCGGACCTTATCCAGCCCGATCGCGGGCCTGCGGCCTCGCGGGCCGCAAAAATCAACAGACGCCGGGAGGTCAGGCGGCGAGGATGTCCCCGGCAGAGCTGCGGGGACCGGGTTCGGCGTCGGCGCCACAGGCCTGGTTCCTGCCCGCCTCCTTGGCGCGGTACAGCGCGTTGTCGGCGGCCTGCACCCAGGCATCGAGGGTCTCATGCTGTCCGGCCGACCCGGCGACACCGATGCTCAGCGAAAGGGTCAGCCCGGGCTGGTCCGGGAACACCTGCTGCGCGACCTGCTGGCGGATGCGCTCGGCCACCGCAAGGGCCCGCTTTTCATCGGTGTCGACCAGCAGCACCGCGAATTCGTCACCGCCATAGCGCGCCGGCAGGTCGATGTCGCGCACCGCCTCGCGGAGGATCGCCGCGATCCGCTTCAGCACGGCATCCCCCATGCCATGCCCGAAGCGGTCGTTGACCACCTTGAAGTGGTCCACATCGATCAGCAGCATCGAGGCGATGCGTCCGGTGCGATGGAAGCGCGACAGCTCCAGCGCCGCCACGGCCTCGAAATACGGCCGGTTGGGCACCTGCACCATCGGGTCCATGCGGGTCAGGCGCTGCAGCTCACGGTTCTGCCGCACCACCTGGCCCCGCAGGCGGTAGGTCAGCGTGCTCAGCGCCACGGTGTAGACGAACATGAACGGCAGGCTGGCGATCACCGTGCGCATGGAAGGCAGCGGCTCGAAGGGAAAACCCAGCGCCGTCCACGTAATGGCAAAGCCGGCCAGCAGCGCCGCGCTGGCGCGGACCAGCAGGCGCCAGCCGCCCGCGGCGATCTTGTCCGCGGTCAGCAGCGTGGCGAACACCACCGCGGGGGCCGCGCTGACGGCCATCGCCGCGATCCACGCGCCGCCGAAGGCGGAGTCCATCGTCAGGGAGCGGAATTCGGTGGCCACCGGATCACGCGCGCGCCGTCCCATCCACAATGCCATCTGCGGCCAGAGCAGCGCATTCAGCGCCAGCAGCCACCAGTACGCCGCCGGTGCTGACCGTTCGAGCAGTACCGAGGCGATGGGCAGCGTGCACAGCAGTGTGCCAAGCATCCGCATCCGGTGGATGCGGGTGACGAAACGCATTCCATTGCGATGAAGGTCCTGCCCAACGTTGTAATGCGGCATTGCGCTGCAGCTCATCCAGTCCCCGCAGTCATCCTAGCGTTGCCGGGGACCGGCTAAACCGGAACTGGGTCCGCAATCCGGCTACGGGAATCCCTTAAATTGGCCCACTTGGCAAGCACCTGGTCGCTGCGACAGATCGAGCCGGGCGCCCGACCGGATGGGTGCTACCACCGACGGCTGCGCAGCCGCTTCAATGGGTGTCGGCGCCGGACTGGCTGCGGCTGCCTGAGCGCCGCGCACACCATGGCCACTGCCCCGACTGCAACGGCGGTCTTCAGCAGCAAGCGACCGCGGTCATGTCGCCATGCCGCGCCCAGCCCCATCTCGCCGGGAATGTTCGGAACCTGCGCGCGCCCCAGATCGCGCGCCACGCCCTCGACCATGTTGATGCGATCCGCACCCAGCAGCAGCATCCAGTGCAGCAGGTTCGATTCGCTCTTGCGGAATGCCAGCCGCCGCAGCATGCCGCTGAAGCCCGATGGTGGCGTGGTGGTGCCCACCACGGCCGGCCGCTGCTTGTGCTCGATGGACTGCAGGATCTCCACCTGCACCCGCTGGCGCGTGGGGCGATCCCACGAGCCTGAATGATCGTCCTTCGAACGGTCGCGGTAGGGATGGGTTGGATCGTTCGAGGGATCGACATCCACGCCCCAGCCATGGATGGTCTGTGGATCGACGGGAACCTGCGGGCGGGCGGGTGTGGTTCGTTTCATGTCTTGCTCCTAGGGCCGGGACGGGATCAGCACCGGCTTGATGCAACCATCCAGCTTGCGCGAAAACATGTAGTAGGCATCGGCCACGTCTTCCAGTGGCACACGGTGCGTGATCAGCTTGCGCGGCTCGATGTAGCCAGCGCGCACATGCTCCACCAGCCGGGGCAGCAGCCGCTTCACCGACGCCTGGTTCGCGCGCAGCGTCAGTCCCTTGTTCAACACGTTGCCGATGGGCACGAGATTGCCCGTGGGGCCGTAGACGCCCACCACCGACACGATGCCGCCCTTCTTCACCGAATTGATCGCCCAGTGCAGCGCGATGGCCGAGCCGGACTGCAGTTTCAGCTTGCGGCCCAGCAGCGTCTGCCACAGGTTGCCGGAGGCCTCGCAGCCCACGGCATCGATGGCCACATCGGCGCCGAGTCCGTCGGTGGTCTTCTTCATGAACATGACCACGTCCAGTTCGCGGAAGTTGTACACCTCGGCAGGTCCATACTCGCGCACGAAGTTCAGCCGGTACTCCAGTTCGTCGAACACGATCACGCGCGCCGCACCGAACAGCCACGCGCAGCGCGCTGCCATGATGCCGATGGGGCCGGCGCCAAAGATCACCACCGTATCGCCTGGCTGGATGCCGGCCATCTCGGCCGCCTGGTAGCCAGTGGGAACCACATCGGTGAGCATCACCGCATCGTCCGGGTCCATCCATTCGGGGATGACCATCGGACTCACATCGGCATAGGGCACCCGCACATACTCCGCCTGGCCTCCATCGAAGCCGCCGGCCGTGTGCGAATAGCCGAAGATCCCGCCCACCGCAGTGGCCTGCGGATTGGATTCATGGCAGTTGCCGAACAGGCCCTGCTTGCAGAAATGGCACTGGCCACAAGCGATGTTGAACGGCACGAGGATCTGGTCCCCGACCTTCAGGTCCTGCACCTCGGACCCCACCTGCTCGACCACGCCGGTGAACTCATGGCCGAACGTCGTGCCGATGCGCGTATCGGGCACGAGCCCATGGTAGAGATGCAGGTCCGATCCGCAGATGCACGTTCGGGTGACCCGTACCACCGCATCGCGCGGATGCTCGATCCTGGGCTCCGGCTTCTCATCCAGCCGCACGCGATACGGGCCCCGGAAGTTCATCGCTTTCATCGCAGGCTCCTTCCTCGCCAGCTCGGTTAGCCGGCAGGCTACGCCCATCGGTTGCGGCGCGTCAGTCAGTCGCGACCTACAGCAGCAGCGCCGCTGGCGGAGTTTGCTTTGCAGGTTCTGCGGCCATCTGCACCTGCCGGTGGCATCCGTCGCCGCACACTGCTATTGATCCGCCATGGCAACCACGAGCATCCACGCATTCGGCCAGCTCCCCGACGGACGCCCGGTGCAGGCGGTGACACTGGCCAACGGCCGTGGCCACGAGGCCACCATCCTGACGCTGGGCGCCACGCTGCAGGCACTGTGGATTCCCGATGCACGCGGTGATCGCGTCGATGTGGTGCTCGGGCATGACACGCCGGCCGAATACCTTGCGCATCGCCACTATTTCGGCTGCACCGTCGGTCGGCATGCCAACCGCATCGCGCAGGGCCGCTTCCGCCTCGGCGGGCAGCACTACGACCTGGAACGCAATGACGGGGACAACCACCTGCATGGCGGCGGCGCGACGGCGTTTCACCGGCAGCTGTGGCGGATCGAGGAGGCGCGCAATGGCGAGGTATTGATGGCGCTGCAAAGTGAAGGCGGCGCCGGCGGCTACCCCGGCCGCCTCGATGTGTGGGCCCGCCATGCGCTCGACGAGGAAGGCGCCCTGCGCATCGATTACAGCGCGGTCACCGACGCGCCCACCATCGTCAATCTCACCAACCACAGCTACTTCAACCTGCGCGGGCATGGCGATGTCATGGCGCACCGGCTGGCGCTGGATGCATCGCGCATGGCACCGGTGGACGCAACGCTGATTCCCACAGGCGAACTGCGCGATGTGGCCGGATCCCCGTTCGATTTCCGCGCCGGCGCGCCGGTCGGCGGACGCATCCGCGAGCCGGACCAGCAACTGCGGATCGCCCGCGGCTACGACCATCACTTGGTGATCGACGGTGCGCCAGGAACCCTGCGGCGCGCCGCGCGCCTTGAAGACCCGGACTCGGGCCGCGTGCTCGAACTGCACATCACCGCAGCGGGCGTGCAGTTCTATTCCGGCAACTTCCTTGATGGATCGACCATCGGCAAGGGCGGCGTGGCGTATCGCCAGGGCGATGGCCTGTGCCTGGAGCCGCAGGGATATCCCGACGCGCCGAACCAGCCGGGCTTCCCCTCAAGCCGGCTGATGCCGGGAGAAACCTACAGCAGCCGCATCCGCCTGGGTTTCCCGACGCGCTGATGCGACGACGGCCGTTGCCGCCCGGCCATCACGCGAATGCGAAGTGACTCCAGGGAAGGGTCAGAACCTAGGCCGAGTCCTACAGGCATGGACGTGCAAGCAAGCGTGACCGTCGCGGTCGATCCGGACAGCATGGAAGATCGCAACACCGGGAGAACATCATGAACGAGAAGCATGCCAGTGTGCATTGGGACGGTGCCGGCAAGTCGGGGACCGGCACCATCAGTACCGAGACCGGCGCGCTCTCGGACTATCCCTATGGTTTCACCAGCCGCTTCGGTGATGACCGGACCGGGACCAACCCCGAGGAAATCCTTGGCGCCGCGCATGCCGCCTGCTTCACGATGGCGTTCTCGTTTGCCTGCGAGGCGCAGGGCATTTCCACCCGGTCGCTGGACACCACCGCGGCGGTGCGGCTGGTCAAGGAGGGCAGCGGCTTCGCCATCGACCGCATCGCGCTGACACTCAAGGCATCTGTCCCGGGACTCGATGAGGCGAAGTTCCAGAAAATCGCCAATGAGGCGAAGGAAAACTGCCCGCTGTCGAAGGCGCTGGCGAGCGTGCCGGAGATCACGCTCGAGGCCACGCTGGTCAACTGAGCGCCCTCGGGATGCGTGCGGCCGGCTACTGGTGCGCAGCCGGTTGTGCGGTTGGAGCGGGAGCCGGAGGAGATGGTGCACCGCGCGGTCCGGCGCCCGGACTCGGCGGATTGCGCTTCAGCTCGTTCGCCCGCAGCGTCAGGTAGGAACGGATCGCCTCCACCTCGCCCTCGTCCAGCGAATTCGTGAACGAGATCATGCCGCCTTCGGTCAGCGCGCCATCCAGCACGATGGCCTTGAACAGCGGTGCGCTGTTCAGCGCGATGCTGTAGTTCAGGTCGGGGAAGCCGGAAAACATGCGTCCGCCCTCATGGCAGCCGGTGCAGCTGCGCTCATAGAGGTCCTTGCCGCGCGTGTGCATGGCGGCATCGCCGAAGTCTTCCGGCGGATTCAGCACCTGCTGCACGGGTGGCGGCGCCGGCGGCAGCTCGACCTTTCCACCGATTTTGTAGACCAGCAGGCGATTCACGCCATTGGCCGCCGCAAAGCCGGTGCTGGCTGAGGACACCGCCGCCAGGTACTGCACACCGTCGATGGAATAGCTGATGGGACCGGGCACCACATTGCCCTGCGTCGGCACCGACCACACCTTCTCGCCGGTGTCGGCGCGGAAGGCCGTGAACATCTGCCCGGCCGTGCCCTGGAACACCAGGTTGCCGGCGGTGCTCAGCGTGCCGGCGCTGCCATTGCCCTCGCGCTGCTTCCACGCCACCTGGCGCTTCACCGGGTCCCAGGCCATCAGCGCCATTCCCGCATCCTCGACCTCCGGACGCGTCTGCCCTGTCGGCTGCCTGCCCATGCTCACATCCACCAGCTGGTTGCCGAGGATGCGGCCGCCTTCCTCGGCCACGAACGAGCTGACGCCGAAGCGCATCGGGAAGTACATCAGCCCGGTGTCCGGGTTGTATGACTGCGGATGCCAAACATGTGACTGCGACGGAATCACATAGAATCCCTCGGTGCCATAGATGGCATCGGGGTTCATGATCGGCGCCCAGTTGTTCTCCCTGTCGAATCCCGTGGCCCAGTTGATCTGCGGCACATAGGAGTCGGCCGAAATCACCTTGCCGGTCGCCACCTCGATCACATAGAAGACACCGTTCTTCGGTGCCTGCATCACCACGTGCTTCTTTTCGCCATCGATCGTGAGGTCGGCGACGGTCAGCGGATTGGTGTTGTCGAAGTCGAAGCTGTCCTTGGGCACGGTCTGGTAGTGCCACTTGTAATGGCCCGTGGTGCCGTCGAGTGCAACGATCGACGCGGTGAACAGGTTGTCGCCACCACCTGGTGAACGGATGCTGTGCGGCCAGGGAAGTCCATTGCCGGTGCCGAAGATCACGGTGTTGGTGGGCTCGTCATAAAGGATGCCATCCCACACGGTGCCACCGCCGCCCTTCTCCCACCACTTTGCGCCCTTCCAGGTCTCGGCAGCCATCGGCATCACGCTGTCGGACGCCGCGCCCTCCGGCCCCTTGGAAGGATCATCCGGCACCGTCCAGAAACGCCACAGCGCCTTGCCCGTGTCCGCGTCATGCGCCGCGAGGTAGCCGCGCGTGTAGAACTCGCCGCCGCCCTGGCCGATATAGACGATGCCCTTGCCGACGCGCGGCGCGCCGGTGATCGAGTAGGGCAGGTTGCGGTCGGTCACCTGCACATCCCAGACCTTGCTGCCGCTGCCGGCATCCAGTGCGACCAGGCGGCCGTCGATGGTGCCGATGATGACCTTGCCGTTCCAGTAGGCGGCGCCGCGGTTCGAGATGTTGCAGCAGATGCTGGTGGCGGCCAGCTCGCGCGGCACCTGCGGGTCGAACTTCCACAGCGGCTCGCCGGTGACGGCATCGAAGGCGAACACCTTGCTCCACGGGCCGGTCAGGTAGAGCTTGCCCTCCACCACCAGCGGGGTGCTCTGGTAGCCGCCCTTGTCGGTGATGTCGGCATACCAGGCAAGGCCGAGTTGATCGATGTTGTCGACGTTGATCTGGTCGAGCGGGACATGGCGTTGTTCGTCGCCGGTGCGGCCGTGGGCGGTCCATTCCATGTCCCGGACCGTGCCGGAGGAAAAGACGAAAGTGGCTGCCGCAACGCTGGCCGCAGCAGCCGCAAGACCGAGCATTACCCGTCGCATGGATTCCCCCCCGAAATTTGCTCTCTTGACTAGCGGGTCTGCACTGCCGACGTGATCACCAGGTTGGGCACCGGCAGGCAGCCGAGATTGGTGCCCTGGGTGACGACCGACGAGACACATGTAGCCTGCGACATCGAGGCCACCAGGGTCATGTCGGTGATGTACCCGAACCCTGCATAGCCGCCGCCCTGGTAGTCCAGGAAGTTGTTGTTGGCCAGGTTGATGAAGAACTCGGAGGTGGCTGAATTCGGCGCATTGGTACGCGCCATGGCCACCGTGCCCTGCACGTTGGAAACCTTGACCTCCAGGGGAATAGGATCCTTAGTGGCCTTGTGGACCGGCTGTTGATCCGCTGCCAGCGGCGCTGCGTATCCGCCCGCCTGGAACACGAAGCCGGCGTCCTTGCGATGGAAAATGGTGTTGTTGTAGAAGCCGCTGTTCACATAGGCGAGGAAGTTCGCCACCGTCTGCGGCGCATGTTCCGGCACCAGCGTGATCACCAGCGTGCCGTTGACGCCTGCGCCATCGGTGACGGTCAAAGTGACCTGCGGGCGTTGGGCCGCACCGGGGTCGGTATCGCGCGGGATGACGGTCTCGATGGGCGGCTCCAGCGCTCCATCATCGTCACCGCCGCAGGCGGACAGCAGGAGGGGACCGGCAAGCGCGAAGCCTGCGCAGAAGGCGAAGCGGATTGTGGATTTCATGCGGCAAATTCTAGCACCGGGGGTCATGGGACAAGCCAGCGGACGCGCGGATGCCGGGCCCCGCGAGGCGCGGCCCGCTACTCCAGCGACTTGACCACCCGGAAGCCGAGGTAATTGCGGCCCCGGACCGTGGCCGGATAGGGCGCGCCGCGACGCGCGGAACGCTGCATGTAGGGATTGCTCATGAAGGTGCCGCTGCGGAATACGCGCACCATGCAGTCCCCGTCGGTGTTCGCCCGGCCATCGGCGGGCGCGTTCGACAGGTCGTTCTGCATGCAGTCCTGGGTCCACTCGAAGATGTTGCCGTGCATGTCATGCAGGCCCCAGGCATTCGGCGGGAATGAACCCACCGGCGAGGTCTCGTTGACCCACACATCGCGACCTTCGGCATGGCCACCCAGCTCACCCCTGGTGCGCAGGCCGAAGTTGCCATGGTTGTAGTCGATGCTGTCGCCCCAGGGAAATGCCGTCGTGCTGCCGGCGCGGGCCGCATATTCCCATTGCGCCTCGCTAGGCAACCGGTAGGCATCGTCGCTGCCGGTCTTCCAATTGAGCCAGCCAGCGAACTTCTGCGCGTCATGCCAGCTCATGCCCACCGCCGGGCGAGTGCCGCGGCCAAAGTCCTTGAAGTCGCGGTTAACCGAACCATCGGGACTCTGCTTCAACGCTGTTTCAATGGCGGCGTCCTCGCACCAGCCGTCGCGGGCGCAGGCTTCCCACTGATCCCAGGTCACCGGCGTCACGCTCATCGCGAAGGGACGCGCGAAGGTGATCCGGCGCTGCTTCTCGTTGTCGCGTCGATCGGCTTCCGTTTCCGGTGATCCCATCAGGAAGCTGCCCGCCGGCAGCACCACCATCTCCGGGCAGTTGCGACATTCCTTGATGCGATCGCCCGCCGCGGGTGACTGTTCCATCGCGACAGCTGGAAGGGCCAGCGCTGCGAGCAGGATGGCCAGGCCCCGACCCCGACGGTGTGGAACTCTTGCGGTGGATGCAGTCATGTTTCCCCCATTCTTGTTGCCGGACACACTACCGCGATCGGTGCGTCAGCTGCATCCTGCGGCCCCGGAAAGGGCGCTCCGGGTGACAGCGACCCCGCCATGCTATGTTGACGGGATACGACCGGAGCCACCACATGAAATTGCTGCTTGTACTGATCCTCGCCCTCGGATCCGCCCTGAGCGCCGCCGCCGACAAGGGCGTGCTCGCGGAGCTGCCACGCCACATCGAGCTGAACGAGCGGCAGCATGTCAGCGGCCAGCCGTCCGCCGAAGCCATCGCGAAGTTGCCGTCGGCGGGCATCTCCGTGGTGATCGACCTGCGGCCCGACTCGGAAACTCCTGCGCTGGACAAGAAGTCCGCCGTGCAATCGGCCGGGCTGACCTACCACGCGCTGCCCATTGCGAGCCCCGCCGACATGACGCACGAGAACGTCGTGCAGTTTGATCGCCTGCTGAAGGAGACCGGCGACAAGGGTGTGCTGATGCACTGTGCGAGCGGCAATCGCGTCGGCGCGATGCTGGCATTGCGCGCGCGGTGGATCGAGGGCAAGTCGGCGGATGAGGCTCTGGCAATCGGCAAGGCCGCAGGACTGACCTCGCTGGCAGGGACGGTGGAAGAGAAGCTGCAGGCGGCACCGCCGCGCTGACAGACGGGCCCCAACGAAGCGCGTCACTCATTCGACCGGGACTGGCCGATGCGGAAACCCGGAATTTCATCCGGAGTGTGACCGCGGAACTGGACGATCGGGGTTGAGGCTGTTGAGCTGCAGTCCGGCCAGCAAGCGCGATGTGCATTCGATGAGCCACCGGGCAGTCTTGATCGTGATGGGCGCGATATTCGCCAGCAGTGCCCCTGGCCAGCAGGCCGGCGAACTCGCCGGTCGCGTCGCCATGTCCGATCCCGCCAGTCCGCCGCCGTGGACCGAGGTCCACGCCTCCACGAAGCGACACTTCGACGTTGGCCACATGCTGTTCAATGTCCAGTGGCAGCCCGCCGGACACCCCACCTCGCAGATGACCGGCCTCGGGCCGCTGTTCGTCGAGACCAGCTGCGGTGCGTGCCATGAGGGCGGTGCGCGCGGTCACGCGCGAACCGGGGCGGACGGGCTTTCCAGTTCCTTCGTCATGCAGCTCGGTGGGCCGCCTACCGATTACGGCCATGTGCTCAATACGCGCGCGATCGAAGGCCATGCGCCCGAAGGCCGCATCGTCGCCAAATGGCAGCAGCGCGAGGGCCGTTATGCAGATGGCCAGCGGTGGACGCTGCAGGCGCCGCGCTATTCGGTGACGGATTCACCGCAGGGAGCGCTGCCGGCCGGCACGGTGCTGAAGCCGCGCATCGGTCCACCCGTGTTCGGCGCCGGACTGCTCGATGCGGTGCCCGTCTCCGCACTGGAGGCGATCCGCAGCGCACAGCCTGCCGAGGTTCGTGGCGAGACCGGCGGACGCTTCGGCTGGCAGGGCGATGCAGCTTCCCTGGTGGAGCAGACCGCGATCGCCTTCGCGCGTGAAATGGGCCTGACATCGCAGATCATGCCCGCCGACGATTGCACGCCGGCCCAGAAGGACTGCCGCGAAGCGCTGCAGGCCGACACGCCGGAAGTGCCGGAAGAATTCTTCCATGCAGTGAACACCTTCCAGTTCCTGCTCGCGGCTCCGGCCCGCGCAAAGATCGATAAGGCAACGGATGAAGCCGGTGCCGCGCTGTTCGCGCGCGTGGGCTGTGCCGCGTGCCATGTGCCGCAGCTGCCGGTGCCGCGCGTCGAAGGCGAGATCCACATCGACCCCTACTCCGACCTGCTGCTGCATGACCTGGGCGATGGGCTCGCCGATCGCACCACCGACGGCAAGCCGGTCCGCAGCCTGTGGCGGACGGCGCCGCTATGGGGCCTGTCGCATGCGCTGCGGGCAGGTCCGGTCGGACTCATGCACGACGGGCGCGCCAGCAGCATCGAGGAGGCGATCCTCTGGCACGAAGGCCAGGGCCAGGCCGCGCGCGACAGCTTCATGAAGCTGGATGCCGCCACCAGAATGCAGCTGCTGCGCTGGATCGAGACCTTGTAGGGAAACCCGTTTCGTCCCGCCGCTTTTGAACGGGGCGCTTCGCCGGGGTTAGACTCGGCCCATGCGCACCCTCTGCTGCCTTGTGGCCATCGGGCTTGCCGCCATGGTCCCGCACGCCGCCCAGGCCCAGCGAAGCGTTCCTTTCCAGCGCGGCGTACCTGTCGCACCCACAGGCCTTGAAGGTCAGCCGCTTGGTGATGGTCCGTGGACCTACCGGACCGCCGAGGGCATGGACGTGCAGGTGCGCGTCGTCGCCCGGCTCGAATGGCCCTATGCCATGGCCTTCCTGCCCAATGGCGACCTGCTCGTCACCACCCGCAAGGGGGATCTGCGCATCGTGCGTAACGGCAAGCTGTTGCCCGAGGCCATCAGCGGCGGTCCCGCAGCGCAGTTTCGCGGCAACAGCGGTTCGCTGGGCGCCGTGCATGGCTACACCAGCCTCGCCGTGCACCCGCAGTTCGCGCGCAACGGACTGATCTACTTCGGCGTCAACAAGCCCGACGGCGACGGCTACACCGGCGTGATCGTGCGGGCGCGACTCGACGGCATGAAGCTGGTCGATGTCACCGAGTTGCTGGCCGGCGAAGGCATTCGCGGTGCGAGCGCGCTGGCGATGACGCCCGACGGATTGCTGTGGGTGGCAAGCGGCGCAGATACGGCCGCGCAGGATCCGGGAGTCCTTGCCGGCAAGGTGCTGCGTCTCACCGACGATGGCAGGCCTGCGCCGGGCAACCCGTTCATCGGCAAGCAAGATCATCGCCCGGAGATCTATACGATGGGCCATCGCGCCGCGATGGGCCTCACCGTGCATCCCGTCACGCACGAGGTGTATCTTGCGGAGATGGGGCCCAACGGTGGCGACGAACTCAACCACATCGTCGCCGGCCGCAACTACGGCTGGCCGATCGTGAGCCTGGGCCGCACCTATCCCGGCCCCTGGCAGAACAAGGCCAACATCCCCACGCATGAGGGTTTCGAGCCGCCGATCGTTTACTGGACGCCATCGATTTCCGTCAGCGGCCTGACCTTCTACACCGGCGACGCGCTGCCGCAGTGGAAGGGCGACCTGTTCGTGGGCGGCCTCAGGACGGGCGAGATCCCGGGCACCGGCCGCGTCGATCGCCTGCTGCTGAACGAGAAGATGGAAGAGCTGCGCCGTGAAACGCTGTTCAGCGACCTGCACCAGCGGATGCGCGACGTGAAGCAGGCGCCGGACGGATCGCTGTACATCCTCACCGACCAGGAGCAGGGAGCGATTCTTGCCGTCACGGCGGCCGACCGTCGCGATTGAATCCTGGACCGCGCCGGGGCAATCTCGCCACCACCTGCGTTTTCACCACCATCCAGAAAGGACACTGCCGTGCGACTTCATCGTCTGTTCACCACCCTCGCCCTCACCCTCGTTGCCGGCACCGCGTTTGCCGCCGGCCCACCTGCGAAGATCACCGACCTGGCCTGGATGACCGGCAGCTGGGCTGCGCCGCTCGGCCCCAACACGCTGGAGGAAAACTGGACCACCGCCACGAACGGCAGCATTGCCTCGATGGTGCGCATGAGCGGCCCGAATGGCGTGAGCATGTGGGAGGTCATCACCATCGAGGAGAAGGACGGTTCGCTGCTGATGAACATCCAGCAGTGGAATGCCGGCTTCGTACCGCGCACGCCAACTGCGCAGAAGATGGAACTGGTCGAGATCGGCGACAAGCGCGTGAAGTTCAAGGCCGTCACCGAAGGTCCGATGACGACGCTGGGCTACAGCATCGGCGCGGATGGCACCTTCAACATCGAGGCCGGCCAGCCCGGCGGCAATGTGGCGAAGCTGGCGCTGACGCGCCAATAGCAGGCAGCGGCAGGATCCCTGGGGGCGAAAGCTGCGCCCCCGGGGAGCCTGGTCGCTCCGCGTAGTGGTTTCGGCAGCGCGCCATCCACCGCGACGGCGTCCGGGCCCCACCGCTGGATCTGGCGGTGCAATCACTGACCCGCAAGAACTTCCTCGAGCTTGTCGGCCGCCGCCCGGCCGAACCTGCGGGCCAGGGCACGCAGCAGATCAAGGTCAGGAGGGATTTGCGCACCCACGTAGGCAGATCTCGCGTCCAGGATGTCCTGCGGGCCACCTGCAAAGCATTTCATCGCAATGAAGTCCTCAAGCCCGACGAAGTGGAGTCTTGCTCCCAGGAATGGAACTTCCAGCGTCCGGGAGAAGACTTCTGGATCCATACCCCGGAGCCCGCCCAGCAGTTCGACCTGGTTCCCGTAGGCATCGCGCAACAAAATCAATGCCGGAATCGGATCATCCGGATCTCCCCGACGCAACTCGGCCTGGAAACCGGCGCGCTTGAAGGTCGCCTGCAGGATTGCGAGCTGGCGCGATGATGCATGCAGCACCGCATCCACATCCATCGTTCCCCTGACTGTGCCATGCACGGAAAGTGCAAAGGCACCTACGACGGCATAGGCGATCTTCTCTCGCTGCAGGATCTCGGCTGCATCCAGGAACAGAAGCGCCGATTGACCCGGTCGGCTGGTTTTCACGGCTGCGCTCTGCGCGCTGGCCGCACTGCAGCGGCGCGACCGGCCAGGCGCAGGGCGCCCAGAAGCTGATTGTGCTCAAGGAAAGCCTGCAGTCGCTCGGCAGCAGTGAGACGGGCTACCGATTGCTGCAGCGATTCCCGAGCCTGCTCTTCAAGCCCGGACCGGCGCGCGCGGCCCTGAGGTGAACGAGCACCAGAGACAAAAGCACCCGCTTCCTGCGGGACGCGGCCGGTCTGCAGCGTCAAGGGCAGGCCTGCCCGCGAAGCGGTGCGAATCAACAACTCGAGGGAGATGTCTGACACACGACCATTGAGGATCTTGCTCAAGGTAGGCTGGGGGAGCCCGAGCCGTCTTGCAGCAGCAACCTGGGTGACGCCCATGCGCCGTATATGGCGTGCGAGCTGCAGGGCGACGTCGCTACGCAGTGCATGGACTGTCGCGATGTCCGGTGCGGGGACGTTCATATAGTAGATTCAGTATAGACACCCCGGCGCCCAATTCAAGCCAGGAGCGTGGTCCCATCCGCCGTTCCTGAACGTGGCGGATGTGCGGAGACCAGAAACGAAAAAGCCCCCGGCTCGCGCCGGGGGCTTCGTTCATCCCTTCAGGAAAAGCCCCTTAGCGGCTGACCCGGACCGACGCCTGCTGCTGCAACGGCATCGCCGGCACCGCGGGCGGCGTGTCGACCACCACTTTCACCCACAGCGAGTCCTTGTCCTTGAAGTACGAGGTCTCGTTGGCCTTGCGCAGCGCATCCAGGCTGTCCGCCGGCTTCGCCTCGGCGTTGCTGAATCCCGGCAGTTCGAAGACCACCCAGGAGCCCAGTTCCATTTCGCTGAGACTGAGGGAGACTTCCGGCCGCTCGGTGTTCACCGTGACTTCGGTACCGGCCTTCACCGTGGCGCCGTTGCCCCGCAGGCGGATCTGCTCGTCACCGCGGCTGAGGACAACAGGCTGCTGCGGAGCTCCACCGCCGCCGCCGAATGCAAATCCGCCACCGCGGGGCGCTGCACCCGCGACAGAACCGGCGACACCGGAGCCGCCGATGCTGGGGCCGGCAGTCGGGTCGGACCCTGGGGCGCGCGTTGCGCCGGGGGCCGCCGGACCTGCTCCGCCGGCACGGGGGGCGCCGGCGCCGCGACCGCCGAAGCCGCCGCGCGGGGCGCCGCCGCCGATGTTCAGGCGTCCGACGTCACCCTTGCACAGCGATGCATTCCAGGTCGGCTCGATGCGGCAGGTGCTGTCCGTGGCGACGCTGTTGTTCTCGCCGTCATACAGCAGGATGTAGGAGTCACCCATGCCGGTGACCGAGCCGTCCAGGTCGTGGATGGCCAGGCTCTGCCAGGCGCCGGCGCCGCGGTTGTCATTGTCGAACCGCGTATCGATGTTCGGGAAATCCACCG
>CAYQJU010000032.1:0-30376 GCA_964417875.1 uncultured Steroidobacteraceae bacterium | reverse complement strand
GGATGGTGTCGCCGATGCCCTCGGCCAGCAGCACGCCGATGCCGGCGGTGGAGGCCACGATGCCCTTGCTGCCCATGCCGGCCTCGGTGAGTCCCAGGTGCAGCGGCCAGTCGCAGCGCGCGGCGAGGTTGCGATACACCGCGTGCAGGTCCTGCACGCCGCTGACCTTGGCCGACAGGATGATGCGGTCGCGCGGCAGTCCCAGCGACACCGCAAGTTCAGCACTGTCGAGCGCGGAGCGCACGATGGCTTCGCGCATCACCTGCTGTGCCGGCGCGGGGTCGGGACGCGCATTGTTCTCGTCCATCACGCGTGCCAGCAGGTCCTGGTCGAGGCTGCCCCAGTTCACGCCGATGCGTACCGGCTTGTTCTCGCGGCAGGCGGTCTCGATCATCTGCGCGAACTGCGTGTCGCGACGCGCGCCGCGGCCCACGTTGCCGGGATTGATGCGGTACTTGTCGAGCGCGCGGGCACATTCGGGATGCTCGCGCAGCAGCTTGTGGCCATTGAAATGGAAGTCGCCGATCAGCGGCACCATCTCGCCCATCGCGCGCAGGCGGTCGCGGATGTGGGGCACCGCCGCGGCGGCCTCGGCAGTGTTCACCGTGATGCGCACCAGCTCGGAACCGGCGCGGGCGAGCTGGCGCACCTGGATCACCGTGGCTTCGATATCCGCCGTGTCGGTATTCGTCATCGACTGCACGGCGATCGGCGCCGTGCCGCCGATGGCGACCGGACCTATCGAAACCTTAAGGGAGTGGCGGCGCTGCGGGGGCATGGCGCGCATTGTACTTGCTAGACTTGCCTCTCATGGATTACTGCCGCCGACTGCTGGCCGCGACCCTGCTGGTTGCCGCGACCCTCGCCGGAGCCCAGTCCGTGGCACCGGTCCCGCCCGCCGACGACACCGCCGGCGGCACCTTGCCGATCGAGGGGCAGCTGCCGCAGGAGGCATTGGCCCCCGAGGCACCGCTGCTGCCACCGCGGCGCGAGGACCCCACCTGGTCGGCCACCCTCGAGCGCATCGCGCAGGCCGTGGTGGCCATCGAGATCGATGCCACGCGCGCCTTCGACACCGAGTGGAACACTTCCTCGCAGGCCACCGGCTTCGTCATCGATGCCGAGCGCGGGCTGGTGCTCACCAACCGGCATGTGGTCACGCCGGGTCCGGTGACCGCCGAGGCCACTTTCCTGAACCGCGAGGAGGTCGAGCTGCGGGCGGTGTACCGCGATCCGGTGCACGACTTCGGCCTGTACCGCTATGACCCGGAGAAGCTGCGCTTCATCCAGCCGCCGTCGCTGGAGCTGCATCCGGATGGCGCGCAGATCGGGCGCGAGATCCGCGTCATCGGCAACAATGCCGGCGAGCAGCTGTCGATCCTGGCCGGCACGCTGGCCCGCCTCGACCGCGAGGCCCCCAATTACGGCGGCGGCCGCTACAACGACTTCAACACCTTCTACATCCAGGCCGCATCGGGCACCTCGGGTGGATCCTCCGGTTCGCCGGTCATCGACATCCGCGGCCGCGTGGTGGCGCTGAATGCCGGCGGCTCCTCGGCCGCGGCCTCGAGCTTCTACCTGCCGCTGGGACGCGTGAAGCGCGCGGTCGAACTGATCGAGCAGGGCCTGCCGGTGACACGCGGCACGCTGCAGACCACCTTCGTCTATGTGCCCTTCGACGAGCTGCGACGGCTGGGGCTGATGCCCGAGACCGAGACGGCGATGCGCAAGGAATTCCCGGACGGCACCGGCATGCTGGTGGTGCGGCAGGTGCAGCCGGGTTCTCCCGCGCATGGCCGGCTGCAGCCAGGCGACATCCTGGCGTCCATCGGCGGCAAGACCATCACCACCTTCGAGCCGCTGGAGGCCCTGCTCGATGACTCGGTCGGCCGCGAGGTCGAGGTGCAGGTGCAGCGCGGCGGCATCGAACGCAGCATGCTGCTTGCGGTCAGCGACCTGGAGCAGATCACGCCGGCGGCCTACCTGGAATTCGGCGAGGCCGTGGTGCACGACCTTTCCTATCAGCAGGCGCGGCACTTCAACCTGCCGGTGCAGGGCGTGTATGTGGCCAATCCGGGCTACACGCTGGCCACCGCCGGTGTGCCGCGCGCGGCGCTGATCACCGAGGTGAACAACCAGCCGGTGCGCGACATCACCGACTTCGCCGGCCAGCTGCAGCTGCTGGGCGACGGCGACCGGGCCACGCTGCGTTATGTAGTGATGGACGAGCCGGCCAATCCGCAGGTGCGATCGATGCGCATGGACCGGCGCTGGTTCCCGGTGCGCTCTTGCCGCCGCGACGACACCACCGGTCTCTGGCCCTGCGCCGACCTGCTGCCCGGCCCGCCGCCACGGCCGGTGGCCGGCGGCAGCGCCGAGCTGCCCGTGGTGCGCGACCGGCTGGTGGGCCAGCTGGTGCCCTCGCTGGTGCAGCTCACCTTCGACATGCCCTTCGCGATGGCGGGCGTGTCCGAGCGCAACTACTACGGCACCGGCCTGATCGTCGATGCCGATCGCGGCTATGTGGTCACCGACCGCAACACGGTGCCGGCCTCGCTGGGCGATGTGCGGCTGACCTTTGCCGGCGCGTTCGAGATTCCCGGCCGCGTCGAATACGTCCATCCACTGCACAATCTGGCGCTGGTCTCCTATGACCCGGCACTGATCGGCGAGACGCCAGTACGCACCGCGCGCTTCAGCACCACGCCGCTGCTGGAGGGCCAGACCGTCACTGCCATCGGCATGAACCGCGAGGGCGACTTCCGCTCGCGCGAGTCGCAGGTGATCACGGTGGATCCGCTGAACCTGCCGCTGACCCGCTCGATGCAGTTCCGCGATGCCAACATCGAGGTGGCGCAGCTGCTCAACCCGCCCACCGACTTCGACGGCGTGCTGGTGGATCCGCGCGGCAATGTGCGCGCGCTGTGGTCGAGCTTCCCGGTGGAAGGGGCGCGCGGCGGCGGTGGTGGCCAGATCAATCGCGGCGTGCCCATCGAGCATGTGATCGACATGGTCGAGCGCGTGCGCGAGGACCGGCCGCTGCACACGCTCGATGTGGAATTCAGCACGCTGACGCTGACCGAGGCGCGGCGCCTCGGGCTTTCGGCCGACTGGGCCGGGCGGCTCGAGCGGCACAATCCGGAAGAGCGGCAGGTGCTGTCGATCGCGCGCATCACCGGTGCCGCGGCCTCCGGCGATGTGCTGCGCCAGGGGGACCTGGTGCTCGCCATCGATGGTGAACCGGTGACGGTGTTCCGGGATGTGGAGAAGGTCGTCGCCGACCAGCCGCAGGTGAGCGTGACGGTGTGGCGCGGACAGTCGGAGATGACCTTCGAGGTGCAGACCACGGCGCTGGACGGCCGCGACATCGATCGCCTGGTGCAATGGGCCGGCGCGGTGCTGCATGCGCCGCATCGGGCGATGAGCACGCAGCGCGGCGTGGTGCCACAGGGCGTCTATGTGGCCTATTTCCATTACGGTTCGCCGGCCACGCGTTACCGGCTGCTGCCGGGGCGTCGCATCGTCGAGGTGGATGGCCAGCCCACGCCCGACCTCGATGCCTTCCTGGCGGTGGTCACCGGCCGTCCCGACCGCTCCTCGGTGCGCCTGCGCACGCTGTCGTGGAACAACGTGCCGGAAGTGATCACGCTGAAACTGGACCGGAATTACTGGCCTACGGCAGAGATCGTGCGCACTCCGCAGGGCTGGGACCGCCGCAGCCTCGACTGAGCCGCAGCTTCTGTGATGGCTGCCGCGGTGCGCCCTGTCGCACGCTGGCGGCCTTCGCGCGACTGGTAAACTGCGCGGATGGCTAAAGCGATCCGGGCCACCCAGGCCGAGCTCGAAGCCGCCGTCGACGCATTGCGTGACGGCGAGCTGGTGGCATTCCCGACCGAAACCGTCTATGGCCTCGGCGCCAATGCCTCCAATCCTGCTGCCGTGCGCAAGGTGTTCGAGCTGAAGGGACGGCCACCGTCCCATCCTGTGATCGTGCACATCGACCAGCAGAAATACCTGCGGCGCTGGGTGCGCGAGCTGGCGCCCGAGGCAGAGAAGCTGGCCAGTGCGTTCTGGCCCGGTCCGCTGACCCTGGTGCTGCCGCGCGGCGAGAGCGTGCATGACATCGTCACCGGCGGACAGGACACCGTGGCCGTGCGCATTCCCTCCCATCCCATGGCCCGCCAGCTGCTCGATGCCTTCGGCGGTGGCATCGCCGCGCCCTCTGCCAACCGTTATGGACGGCTGTCGGCGACGCGCGCCGAGCATGTGGCCGACGAGTTCGGCGAGGCGGTGAAGGTGATCCTCGATGGCGGCGAGTGCCAGCTCGGGCTCGAGTCCACCATCGTCAGCTGCATCGATGGCGAAGTGCGCCTGCTGCGTCCCGGCGCGATCACGCTGACGCAGCTGCGCGGCGTGGTGGGCCAGGTCACCATCGGTCCGGGCAGGAGCGCGCCGCGCGTGCCGGGCAGCACCGCCGCGCACTATGCGCCGGCGACGCCGCTGGCCATCGTGCCGGGCGGCGAGCTCGATGCGCTGGCCGCGACGCTCTCGGAGGGCGGGCAGCGCATCGCGGTGCTGGCGCAGCGCCTGCCGCTGAAGACCTATGAGACGGTGACCTGGATCAATGCCGGCATCCGGCCGGATGCCTACGGCCGCGACCTCTATGCCAACCTGCGCACGCTCGACAAGGCCGGCTGCGCGCGCATCCTGGTGCAGGAGGTGCCCGGCGATGAGCGCTGGGATGCGGTGCGCGACCGGCTGGCGCGCGCCTCGGTTGGCGCGGGCACCGAGAGCGGCCCCTATGCGGCCCTCGGCACCGGTGTGCTGCCTTGAAGAAGGGTTACATCGATCCGTTCCAGCCCGATGAGGTGCGGCGGCTGGTCGCCACCTTCGGTTCGCCGCTGCTGATCATCGATTGCGAGCGCGTGCGCGCGCAGTACCGGCGGCTGCACAAGGCGCTGCCCGGCGTCGACCTGCACTATGCGCTGAAGCCGCTGCCGGCCGCCGCGGTGGTGCGCACCATCGATGCGCTGGGCGGCTGGCTCGATCTGGCCACCACCGGCGAGGTGCAGCTGGTGAAGCGCCTGGGGCTGGATGCGGCGCGCTGCATCCACACGCATCCGATCAAGCGCGACAAGGACATCCGCAATGCGCTGCATGCCGGCGTGCGCGTGTTCGTGGCCGACAACCCGGACGAGGTGCGCAAGTTCCGCGCCTTCCGCAATGAGGCCGAGCTGCTGCTGCGCGTGTCGTTCCGCAGCCCCGGCGCGGTCAGCGACCTGTCGCGCAAGTTCGGCTGCGACCCGGAGAACGCGCTGGAGCTGGCGCGGCTGGCCGCCTCGCTGGGCGTGCAGGTGCGCGGCTTCTCGTTCCATGTCGGCTCGCAGGCGCCGCAGCCGATGAAGCATGTCGAGGCCATCGAGGCCTGCATCACGCTGACGCGCCAGGCGCGGCGCGCGAAGCTCGGCCGCTTCGATACGCTGGACATCGGCGGCGGCTTTCCGATTGAGTACACCCAGCCGGTGCCGGACATCGGCCGCTTCTGCGCCCCGATCCGCAAGGCACTGGCCGGCGTGCCGAAAAGCCTGCGCGTGATTGCGGAACCCGGCCGCTACATCGCCGGTCCCTCGGCCATCGGCGTGGCCAGCGTGATGGGTCGCGCCGAGCGCGAGGGCCACTGGTGGTACTACCTCGATGACGGCCTGTATGGTTCCTACAGCGGCCAGCTGTTCGACCATGCGCGCTATCCGATCGAGAGCCTGAAGACCGGCGGCGCGCTGTTCCCGGCGGTGCTGGCCGGTCCCACCTGCGACAGCATCGATGTCATCGCCGAGAACCTGATGCTGCCGAAGCTCAAGGCCGGCGACCTGATCGTCGGCCGCGCCATGGGCGCCTATACCTGGGCGTCGGCCAGCGAGTTCAACTTCTTCCCGCGTGCCACGGTGGTGTCGGTGAACGAGACCGCGGGCGATACGGGCAAGGTGGAGCAGGAGCAGTAGCGATGGACAATCGCGTGGTGTTCTTCATCCTGCTGGCGGTGGCCGCGTTCTCGGCGCTGCGCATCATCACGCGCTGGCGCGGCTTCTCGATGAAGAGCAAGCCCATCGACTGGGATGCGCACTTCATCCAGGGCCTGCGCAAGGCCGGCGTCGACACCTTCGCCGAGCACACCGTGGATTTCTTCTTCACCATGCCCACGCGCGTCGCCTCCGATTCGCTGGCGGCCGACCTCACAGCCGAAGGCTATTCGGTGGATGTGATCGAGGCGCGCGAGACCACCGGGCAGTTCAGCCTGCACGCCAGCCGCCGCATGCGGCTGATCGTGCCCGAGATGCAGCAGCGCACGCAGCATTTCGCGGAGCTGGCCGGACGCCATGGCGGGCAGTACGACAGCTGGGCCGTGGTGACGCGGCAGTAGGTTCCGCCGGGGTTTCGTCCCGGTCCGATGGCCAGTGCCGGGATGAGTTGCTAGGCTCATCGCGTGGACCCCCGAACAGACCGAATCCATGTCGCGGAACGGCAGTGATTCCGCGAAAGCACCCGCGACATCGCACGCGTGGCACGCGCTGTCCGCCGACGCGGTGCTGCACGCGGTCGAATCAGGCCCTGATGGGCTGACGGAAGAAGTGGCCACCGCGCGCCTTGCCGCGACGGGGCCGAACGAACTGGCTGCGGTCGCCGCCGAGCCGGTCTGGCGCCGCATGCTGCGGCAGTTCAATGATCCCCTGATCCTCTTCCTGCTGGCCGCGGCGCTGATGTCGCTGCTGCTGGAACATTTCATCGACGCGGGCGTGATCGCCGCGGTGGTGCTGGTCAATGCCACGGTGGGCTTCGTGCAGGAGGGCCGCGCCGAGCAGGCCATGGCGGCGCTGCGTGGCATGCTGAGCAGCCGTGCGCTGGTGCGCCGCGATGGCGTGCGCCGGGCGGTCCCGGTGGCGGAGCTGGTGCCGGGCGACGTGATCCTGCTGGAGGCCGGTGACCGCGTGCCGGCGGACGCCCGGCTGCTGCGCGAACGCGGCCTGCGGGTCGATGAGTCCGTGCTCACCGGCGAATCGGTGGCGGCGGAGAAGTCCGTCGACGCGGTGGCCGCAGCCACCGAACTTGCAGGCCGCGCCCCGATGCTCCATTCCGGAACGCTGGTGACCTCCGGACAGGCCACCGCGGTGGTCGTCGCGACCGGCGCGCGGTCCGAAGTGGGCCGCATCGGCACGTTGCTCGGCGATGTGCACGGGCGCGCAACGCCGCTGCTGGAGCAGATGGCGCGCTTCAGTCGCCGCTTCGCCGTGATCGCCATCGCGATCTCGGCACTGCTGTTCCTGGTGGCGGTGGCATGGCGCGACTACGCCTGGCTGGAAGCCCTGATCCTGGTCGTGGCACTGACGGTCAGCCTCGTGCCCGAGAGCATGCCGGCGGTCATCACCATCACGCTGGCCACCGGTGTGCGGCGCATGGCGGCGCGGCAGGCCATCATCCGCCGCCTGCCCGCAGTGGAAACGCTCGGCGCCACCAACGTGATCTGCACCGACAAGACCGGCACGCTGACACGCAACGAGATGACGGTGCGGATGGTGGCCGGCGCCGGCGGACGCGTCGCGGTGGATGGCGCGGGCTACGCGCCGCATGGGGCGATCCGGATCGACGCGGGCGGCACCACCGCCACCGCTGCGGCGGCTGAGGTGGCGCGCATCGGCCTGCTGTGCAATGACGCGCGCCTGCTCGAGGAGCAGGGGCAGTGGCGCGTCGAGGGCGATCCGATGGAAGGGGCGCTGCTGGCCTTCGCCCGCAAGATGGGACTGGATGAGGCCGGCCTGCGGGCCACGTGGCCGCGTGTCGACGAGGTCCCCTTCGACGCGGCCTATCGTTTCATGGCCACGCTGCACCGGAACGCGCAGGGCGGCGCGCTGCTGTGTGTGAAGGGCGCCCCGGAGCAGGTGCTGGCGCTGAGCACGGCGCAACTGGCGCCCGATGGCTCCCGGTCGCCGCTGCAGCCTGACCTCTGGCGCCGCGAAGTGGATGCCGCCGGCCTGCAGGGGCAGCGGGTGCTCGGCTTCGCGCTGGCGCACCTGCCGGCGGTGCCGGACACGATCAGTGTCGCGCAGGTGGCGGACCTGACCTTCGCCGGCGTCGCAGGATTCATCGATCCGCCGCGTGAGGAGGCCATCGAGGCGGTGGCCGCATGCCGTGGCGCCGGCATCGCGGTGAAAATGATCACCGGTGACCACGCCGCCACGGCCACCGCCATCGCAGGGCAGCTGGTCCTGGCCGATTCGCCGGCCGTGCTGACCGGGCAGCAGCTGGAGCAGATCTCCGACGAGGAACTGGCACAGGCGGTGGAGCACACCGACGTGTTTGCACGCAGCAGCCCGGAGCACAAGCTGCGCATCGTGCGCGCACTGCAGTCACATGGTCATACCGTGGCGATGACCGGCGACGGCGTGAACGATGCCCCGGCGCTGAAGCAGGCGGACATCGGCGTCGCCATGGGCATCAAGGGCACGGAGGCTGCCAAGGAAGCAAGCGGCATGGTGCTGGCGGATGACAACTTCGCCTCGATCGCGGCGGCCGTGCACGAGGGCCGCGCGGTGTATGACAACATCCGCAAGGTGGTGGCCTGGACGCTGCCGACCAATGGCGGGGAGATGCTGGCGGTGGCGCTGGCCCTGGTGTTCGGTGCGATGTTGCCGATGACCGCGCCACAGATCCTGTGGGTCAACCTGGTGCTGACCGTCTCCCTCGGGCTGTCGCTGGCTTTCGAATTGCCCGAGCCTGGCGTCATGCGCCGGCTGCCGCGGCGCCGCAGTGCGCCGCTGATCTCCCCGTTCATGCTCTGGCGCATCGTGCTGGTGTCGCTGCTGTTCAGCGCCATCGCATTCAGCGTGTTCAGCTGGGCGATGTCGCGCGGGCTGGGCATCGAGGTGGCGCGCACCATGGTGGTGAATGCGTTCTGCGTGATGGAGATCTTCTACCTGTTCAGCGTGCGCTACCTGCATGCCTCGTCTTTCTCCTTGAGGGGAGTGCGGGGAACGGTGGCGGTGCGGTGGGCCATCCTCGTGGTGGTGCTGGCGCAGCTGGCCTTCACCTACCTGCCCGTCATGAACCTGCTGTTCGGCAGCCGGCCGGTGCCGCTGTTGGAGGGCAGCGTCATCGTGCTGGCCGGAGTGGGGCTGCTGGTGCTGCTGGAAGGCGAGAAATGGCTGCTGCGGCGACTGGGCCTGTTCGATGAACTGCGACCGGAGGGCAGGTGATGCAGGCAGGCGGCAACAAGGGCCTGGTGCTGGCGCTCAACTGCGGCTCCTCGAGCATCAAGTATGCAGCTTTCGACGGCGGCATGCGGCCCCTGTCCCGCACGCCGCTGTGGAAAGGCAGCGTGCAGGGCATCGGCGGTCCGGATCCGGTGCACCATGAAGCGGGCGGTGCCACCCGGCCGCTCGAACTGGATGCCGCGCAGCCGGCGGCCGCCGCGTTGCGCCACATCCATCAGCATGTGCGCGCGCGCCTGCAGGACCGTCCGCTGGCGTTGGTCGTGCACCGGGTCGTGCATGGGGGCAGCCGCTACACCGGGCCGGTCCGCCTCGATGCGGCGGTGGTCGAGGATCTGGCCGCCTGCATTCCGCTGGCCCCGCTGCACCAGCCGCATGCGCTGCAGGCCATCCGCCTGATGCTCAATGCGGAACCGGCGGTGCCACAGGTGGCCTGCTTCGACACTGCCTTCCATCAAGGCATCGATGCCGTGGAGCAGGCGCTGCCGCTGCCCCAGGCCGTGACCACAGGCGGCCTGCGCCGCTTCGGCTTCCATGGACTCTCCTATGCCTACCTGGCCGTCGCGCTGGCGGAGCGGCATGGCGAGCTGGCGCGGGGACGCGTCGTCGCCGCGCATCTGGGCAGCGGCGCCAGCCTGTGCGCGATGCACGGCCTGCAGGGGCGGGCCACCACGATGGGTTTCTCGGCGCTGGAAGGCCTGATGATGGGCACGCGCAGCGGTTCGATCGATCCGGGCGTGCTGCTGCACCTGCTGCAGGCCGGCGGATACAGTCCGGAGCGGCTGAGCCGGCTGCTCTATCACGAGTCCGGCCTGCTGGGTGTCTCGGGCATTTCCTCCGAACCGCGCGTGCTCGCCCGCCATGAGGCCGAGCCCGGCGAACGTGGTGATCGCGCCCGGCTGGCGATGGCGATGTACGTGCGCCGCATCGTGCGCGAGATTGCCTCGCTGGCGGCGGTGATCGGTGGCCTCGACATGCTGGTGTTCACAGCCGGCGTGGGCGAGCACAGTGCCCTGGTGCGTGAGCGCGTCTGTGCCGGTCTGGCATGGCTGGGAGTGCAGCTGGACGAGGCGGCCAATGCGCAGCACCAGCCGGTGATCTCGCGGCCTGCCAGCCGGGTGCGTGTGGCGGTCGAACCGACGAACGAGGAATGGATGGCTGCCACGCAGGCCCTCGCCTGCGTCGGGAGTGGTGGCATCGAGGACAACCGAGGAGGAGACAAGCGATGAACCAGGCCCCGGAACATCATCTCGAGCCGCAGGACTGGCATGCAGGCTATGGACCGATCCGCCACAGGCGCCAGACCATCGCGCATGCGACGGCGCTGGTGGATGAGCTGTCTGCTGCCGGCGTTGTCAGCGCCGCACAGGCCCATGCGCTGTTCGCCGCCGCCGATCGCATCAGCTGTGCGGCGATGAACGTCGTGGCGCACATGAGCTATGCGCGGCGCATCGACCTGTCCGGCGGGTCGCTGGATGTCGCCGACTTCAAGCCGACGCCGGAGGGTCACATGGGTGGCTCGCTGAACATGGTGCCGGCCTTCGTCGGCTACCTGCTGGCCAATGCACTCACCGGCATCACGCGCAGCTGGCTGATGGGCCAGGGCCACTGCGTGGCCGCCATCGAGGCCGTCAACGCGCTCACCGGCGATGTCTCGGACAACCAGCGCGGCCGCTACGATCGCACCGAGGCAGGCCTCTCGCGGCTGATCGGCGATTTCTATTCCTATGCCATCGATGCGCAGGGCCAGCCGGCCGTGCCGGTCGGCAGCCATGCCGGACCGAATACCGCCGGCGCGATCTCGGAGGGTGGTTACCTGGGTTTCGCCGAGCTGCAGTACATCCACATGCCGCTGCCCGGAGAATCGCTGGTGGCCTTCCTCAGCGACGGTGCCTTCGAGGAACAGCGCGGGTCGGACTGGGCACCGCGTTGGTGGCGCGCCGGTGACACCGGCTTCGCCGTGCCGGTGATGATCCTGAACGGCCGGCGCATCGAGCAGCGCACGCAGATCTTCCAGGAGGGCGGCGCCGACTGGCTGGCCGAAGACCTGCGTCACAACGGGTTCGATCCGGAAGTGGTGGATGGGCGTGATCCGGTGGCCATCGCCTGCGGCATCCTGCGCGCCGAGGCGAAGCTCGCGGCGTTTGCCGCGCAACCCGAGCGGCACTATCCGGCGACGCTGCCCTATGTGATCGCCGAGACCGAGAAGGGCTTCGGCTTCCCGGGCGCAGGCACCAATGCCGCACACAACCTGCCGCTGGTCGGCAATCCGGCCGTCGACATGGCTGCGCGCGAGGCGTTCCTGAGCGGTGCACGCGCGTTGTACGTGCCGCCCTCCGAACTCGATGCCGCGCTGGCGGCCTTCGACACGCATGCGCGCCAGAACCGGCCGCGCGAGAGCCAGCATCCGCTGGCGCATCGCCATCCGCCCTCGCCGGTGCTGCCGCCACCGCAGTGGCAGCCGCCGGGCGCGCTGCTCAGCGCGATGGTCGCGCTGGATGGCTGGTTTGCCGAGCTGGTGCGATCCAACCCCGCCCTGCGCGTGCGCGTGGGCAATCCGGACGAGATGGCCAGCAACCGCATGGGCGGGTCACTTGCGGTGCTGTGCCATCGTGTCAATGAGCCGGAGCCCGGCGTGCCCGAAGCCGTGGATGGCGCGGTGATCACTGCGCTCAACGAGGAGGCTGTGGCCGCTGCCGCGCTCGGCAACACGGCAGGTCTGAACCTCATCGTCAGCTACGAGGCGTTCGCGGTGAAGATGCTGGGCCTGGTCCGCCAGAGCGTGATCTTTGCGCGTCGCCAGCGCGAAGTCGGACAGCAGCCCGGCTGGATCTCGGTGCCGCTGGTGGTCAGCTCGCATACCTGGGAAAACTCCAAGAACGAGCAGTCGCACCAGGACCCGACCATGGGCGAGGCCCTGCTGGGCGAGATGTCCGATACCGCGCGCGTGCTGTTCCCGGTGGATGGCAATACCGCCATCGCGGCGCTGCGCGATGTGTATCGCGGCCGCGGCCAGGTGGCCTGCGTGGTGGTGTCCAAGCGCGATGTGCCGCAGCGCCTGTCCGGTCCGGCTGCCGAGGCGTTGATGGCGCGCGGCGCGGCGCATGTCGCGGGCGATCCGGCCGAGGCCACCGTGCAGCTGCTGGCCATCGGCGCCTACCAGCTGGAGGAGGCACTGCAGGCGCATGCGGCACTGGCCGCCGAAGGCGTGGCGAGCTGCGTCACGGTGATCGTGGAACCCGGCCGGCTGCGCACGCCGCGCGACGAGATCGAGGCTGCCTTCGTGCTCGACGACTCCACGCTGCAGGAGCTGTTTCCGCCCCACCTGCCGCGGGTGCTGCTGACGCATACGCGACCGGAGCCGATGCTCGGCGTGCTGCGCCGCCTGGATGGCGGCCCGCAGCGCATGCGCGCACTGGGCTACATCAACCGGGGTGGCACGCTGGAAGTGGCCGGGATGCTGTTCGCGAACCGCTGCACGGCCGCCGATGCCATCGCGGCAGCCCGCGCGCTGCTGGCGGCAACGCGCTGATGGTGGGCCTGCCGGGCAGCGCGCCCGGCAGCGGTGACCCGACCGCAGCAGCGCGCGTGGCGCTCAGCGCTTCTCGGCCTGCTTCTCCACCGCCTCGGCCGCCGCGCGGATGGCTTGCTGGTCGCCCAGGTAGCGGTGGCCGGTGGGCTTCAGCGCCGCATCCAGCTCATACAGCAGCGGCACGCCGGTGGGGATGTTCAGCTCCACGATCTCGCTCTCGGGCAGGTCATCGAGCATCTTCACCAGCGCGCGGATGCTGTTGCCGTGCGCGGCGATCAGCACATTGCGGCCGGCGCGCAGCTTCGGCGCGATCTCCTCGTTCCACAGCGGCAGCACGCGCTCCAGCGTGTGCTTCAGGGATTCGGTGCCGGGCAGCAGCGCCGGGTCGAGGTCGGCATAGCGCGGATCGTGCCGCGGATGACGCGTGTCGGAGGTCTCGAGCGGTGGTGGCGGGATGTCGTAGCTGCGGCGCCAGATCTTCACCTGCGCATCGCCGTGCTCGGCGGCGGTCTGCGCCTTGTCGAGGCCCTGCAGCGCGCCATAGTGCCGCTCGTTCAGCCGCCAGCTCTTTTCGACCGGCAGCCACATGCGGTCCATCTCGTCCAGCGCGATCCACAGCGTGCGGATGGCGCGCTTGAGCAGCGAGGTGTAGGCGTAGTCGAAGCGGATGCCGGTGGCCGCCAGTTCGACGCCCGCCTGACGCGCTTCGGCACGGCCCTGGTCGGTGAGGTCGACGTCGGTCCAGCCGGTGAACAGGTTGGCGACGTTCCATTCGCTCTGGCCATGGCGCAGCAGCACGAGTTTGCCGGACATCTGACGGGCTCCGTATCCTTGTGAAGTGCAGCGAGATTACCAAACCGGCTGCGGCCGATGAGCCGGATCCTCGAACTGAAGGTGAAGCCCGGGGCGCGCGTCAGCCGCCTGGAAGAGCAGGCCGATGGCACCTGGCTGGCGCAGCTGAAGTCGCCGCCGGTGGATGGCAAGGCCAATGCCGAGCTGGTCGCGCTGGTGGCGGAGCAATTCGGGGTGCGTCGCGCGCAGGTGTCGATCCGCGCCGGCGCGGGTGGCCGCCGCAAGCTGGTGAAGGTCGAGACGGACTGAGGCGCGCTGCCCGCTCGCCGCGGGTCAGGCCTTCCTGACGAACTCCGATTTCAGGCCCATGGCGCCGATGCCCTCGATGCGGCAGTCGATGTCATGGTCGCCCTCGACCAGGCGGATGTTCTTCACCCGCGTGCCGACTTTCACCACCGCGGAGGCGCCGCGCACCTTCAGGTCCTTGATCACGGTGACCGTGTCCCCGTCCTGCAGCACATTGCCCACGGCATCGCGCACCACGCGCGCCTCCGCCGCAGCCGGCGCGGCAGCAGCGATCGGCCACTGGTGCGCGCATTCCGGACAGACGAAGTCGGGCCCGTCCTCATAGGTGTAGGTGGATCCGCATTGCGGGCAGGGCGGCAGCGCGCTCACCGGCGTGCACCATGGGGGACGTGGTGGATCATGGGCCGCATGATAGCCGTCGCGCGCGGCGCTGACTTGCCGCCCTGCTGCGCGCGGCGGTAGGCTGCCGGCATGACCCGCATGCCTGCACTGTTCATCGGTCACGGCAGCCCGATGAACACGCTGGAGAGCAATGCCTACACCCGCCTGTGGCGCGAGGTGGGCCGGCAGCTGCCGCGACCGCGCGGCATCTTGGTGGTGTCGGCGCACTGGTTCATCGGCGCCACCGCCGTCACCGCGATGCCGCGGCCGCGCACCATCCACGACTTCTACGGTTTTCCCGAGGCCCTGTTCGAGTTCGAATACCCGGCGCCCGGGCTTCCGGAACTGGCCGCCGAGGTGGTCGAACTGGCGCGGCCGGACTGGGTCGGGCTGGATCGCGACCAGTGGGGCCTGGACCATGGCACCTGGAGCGTGCTGGCGCACCTGTATCCCGACGCCGATGTGCCGGTGGTGCAGCTGTCGCTGAATGTGCTGAAGCCCGATTCCTATCACCTGGCGCTGGGGGCGCGGCTGCATGCGCTGCGCGAGCGCGGCGTACTGGTGCTGGGCAGCGGCAATGTGGTGCACAACCTGCGGCGGCTGGACTGGCGGCGGCGCGACGGTGGTGAGGACTGGGCGCAGCGCTTCGAGGCGGCGGCCATCCGCCAGCTGGAAGATGCGCCCGGCGATGTGCAGCGGCTCCAGCAGCACGCCGATTACGCGCTGGCGGTGCCCACTCCCGACCACTTCCTGCCGCTGCTTTACGTGGCGGGCCTGGCCGCGGCCAGCGGCGAGGGGGTGACCACGCTGGCGCAGGGCTGCACGCTGGGGTCGGTGTCGATGACCTGCTTCGGCGTCGGCGCTGATGGCCTGCCGCGGGGCCCCGGCGCCGGCGGGCCGGCCGCGGGCGTGCCGCGCGACGTGCCGGGGGACCAGACCAATCTCTAGGATTGCCCCAGGCGGCTGCCGCCAGCAGGAATCAGTCGCCGCCGCAGCTGCTAAAATGCGCGGTTCTGCAATGGAGAGTGTTATGCCCGGCCTGCTGCCCCATGTCGATCCTGATGGACTGCTCGAATTCTCGGTGGTCTACACCGACCGCGCCCTCAACCACATGTCGAAGCAATTCATCGGCGTGGCGCAGGACATCCTCTCGACCCTGAAGGAAGTCTATGGCGGCACCACCGCGGTGCTGGTGCCCGGCAGCGGCACCTTCGGCATGGAGGCCGTCGCGCGCCAGTTCGCCGGCGGCCAGAAGGTGCTGGTGGTGCGCAATGGCTGGTTCAGCTATCGCTGGACGCAGATCCTCGAGATGGGGGGCATTGCCGGCGAATCGATTGTGCTGCAGGCCCGCCCGGAGGGCAGCGGCGCGCAGGCCGCGTGGGCGCCGCCGCCGGCTGCCGAGGTGGCCGAGGCCATCCGCAGCGCGAAGCCGAAGATCGTGTTCGCGCCGCATGTGGAAACCGCCAGCGGCATCCTGCTGCCGGATGATTACCTGCGCACCATCGGCGCCGCCGCGCGCGAGGTCGGTGCGCTGTTCGTGCTCGACTGCATCGCCTCCGGTGCCATCTGGGTGAACATGCAGGACTGCCTCGTCGATGTGCTCATCTCCGCGCCGCAGAAGGGCTGGAGCAGCTCGCCCTGCTGCGCGATGGTGGTGCTGGGCGAGCGCGCGCGCGCGGCCATCGATGCCACGCAGAGCTCGAGCTTCGCCTGCGACCTGAAGAAGTGGATGCAGATCGCCGAGGGCTACGAGCGCGGCCAGCATGCCTATCACGCCACCATGCCCACCGATGCGCTGCTGCGCCTGCGCGACGTGATGGCCGAGACCCGCGCCATCGGTTTCGACAAGGTGCGCGCCGGGCAGGTCGAGCTGGGTCGCAAGGTGCGCGCGCTGCTGGAATCGCGCGGCTTTTCCAGCGTCGCCGCCGAGGGCTGGAAGGCGCCGGGCGTGGTGGTCAGCCACACCACCGACCCTGAGATCCACAGCGGCAGGAAGTTCATTGCCGCAGGACTGCAGACCGCATCGGGCGTGCCGCTGCAGTGTGGCGAGGGCGCGGACTTCCGCACCTTCCGCATGGGACTGTTCGGCCTCGACAAGTGGCAGAACGTGGATCGCACCGTCGGGCATATCGCCGCGGCGCTCGATCGCATCGGCGCCTGAGCGCAGGTTGAAGGCAGGGCGGGCTGTGGAGCCGGCCCTGCCCGCGCATCAGTCCGGCCGCTGCAGGTCGCCGATCACCGCGGCCAGGAAACGCACCGCCTCGCCGCCGGTGACGCAGCGGTGGTCGAAGGTCAGTGACAGCGGGATGCGCCGGTGCGCGGCGATGCGATCCCCGACGGCCACCACATCGCGCGAGATGCGCCCGGCACCCAGGATGGCCACCGCCGGTGGCACCACCACGGGCGTGGCATAGCGGCCGGCCATCACGCCGAAGTTCGACAGCATGATGGTGAAGTCCTTCAGGTCTGCCGGCGGCAGGCTGCGGTCGCGCGCGCCGGTCTTCAGGCGATTGACCTCGGCACGCAGCGCCGCCGCATCGCGGCTGCCGGCATCGCGGATCACCGGCACCAGCAGTCCGTCGGGCGTGTCGACGGCAATGCCGACATGGATGGGGGTGAACAGGCGCCGGCCATGCGTGCTGCCGTCGAACCACGCATTCAGGCCCGGCTCGGCGCGGCAGCCGGCGGCGATGGCGCGCAGCAGCCGCACGGTGTAGTCGCCGCCCTGGGTCCAGGCTTCGATGTCGGCATCGTCGAACACCGTGCATTCCATGACGCTGTCGCGCGCCAGCGTCATGCTCTGCGCCATCGCGCGGCGCAGGCTGCGCAGGATCTGCAGCTCGCCGGTGCTGGCCATGTCGCCATCGCCGATGGCGGGGCGCAGGGCGCTGGTGATGCGCGGCATCGAGGCCGCGGCATCCGCGGGCGTGGCGGGACTGGCGGCCAGCACATCATCGAGCGTCACCAGGCCCGACGGACCGCTGCCCTGCAGCGCATCCACATCCACCTCGAGGCGTCGCGCCAGCTCGCGCGCCGCCGGCACCACGCGGTTGCGCCGCGCGCCGCCACTGCGGCTGCCGGCCTGCGCGGCGCTGCCCAGGACTTCGCCGGTTTCGGGCATGTGGCCGACCACGCCGCCGCGGGCCAGTGTCGCGCCTGCGGAGGCTTCCGCCGCATCATCCGCTGCGGAGGCGGGCGCGGCGCCGGAGGCCGCGGTGCCTGCCGCGCCTTCAGTGCCCGCACCGGGCTGCGCCTGGAAATCGACCAGCGGCGCGCCGGTGGCGATGGTGTCGCCCGGCTTGCCATGCAGCGCACTGATCACCCCCGCCCACGGCGCGGGCACCTCGACCACCGCCTTGGCGGTTTCCATCGCCACCATGGGCTGGTCGACCTCGACGGTGTCGCCCTCCGCCACATGCCAGCGCACGATCTCGGCTTCCTGCAGTCCTTCGCCCAGGTCGGGCAGGTTGAAGCGGCGCATGGGTTCAGGCCTTCAGGGTTTCGCGCACGGCGTCGGTGATGCGTGCGACGTCGGGAATATAGGCGCGTTCCATCGCGAAGTAGGGCATCACCGTATCGTAGCCGGTCACGCGCTGCACGGGTGCCAGCAGGTCATACAGCGCCTGCTCGGCGACGGTGGCGGCGATCTCGGCGCCGAGGCCGGCATGGCGCGCGGCCTCGTGCACGATCACCAGCCGGCCGGTGTGCGACACGGATTCGAGGATGGTGTCGTGATCGATGGGCGACAGCGAGGTGAGATCGATGACCTCGCAGTTGACCCCTTCCTGTGCCAGCACTTCGGCGGCCTGGCGCGTTTCGTGGATCATCGCGCCCCAGGCCACCAGCGTGACATCGTCGCCCTCGCGCAGCACTTCGGCGCGATCCAGCGGCAGCGCGATGCCATCATCGACCACATCCTGGCGCACCATGCGATACAGCCGCGTGGGTTCCAGGAAAATCACCGGATCCGGATCGCGGATCGCGGCCAGCAGCAGCCCGTAGGCGCGCGCCGGCGAGGTGGGGCAGACCACGCGCAGTCCGGCGTGATGGCACAGCAGCACCTCGAGGCTTTCGGAATGATGCTCGGGCGCATGGATGCCGCCGCCATGGGGCATGCGGATCACCACCGGGCAGGTGAGGCGCCCGCGCGTACGGTTGCGCTGCCGCGCCATGTGGTTGGCGATCTGGTCGAGCGCCGGATACACGAAGCCCATGAACTGGATCTCGGCCACCGGCTTCAGGCCTTGTGCGGCCATGCCCACCGACATGCCCGCGATCAGGCCTTCTGCCAGCGGCGTGTCCTGCACGCGCAGTGCGCCGAAGCGTTCCTGCAGCCCGACTGTGGCGCGGAACACACCGCCGTTGACGCCGACGTCCTCGCCCAGCACCACCACATCCGGATCGTCGGCCAGCGCGCGCGCCAGCGCGAGGTTGATGCCTTCGACCAGTGTGACGCGGGGCATGCCGGGCCTCAGTGCCGCGGACCGCTGCCGTAGCGGCGCGCGATGGCGCGCTGCGCGGCCAGCGATGCGGGCGGGCGGGCGAAGAGATGGTCGAACATCTGGTCGGTGTCGACCGGTGTGCGGCCCTGGTATGCCGCCACAGCCGCATCGATGCGGGCGCTGCAATCGGCGCGCAGCGCGGTCTCGTCGGCATCGCTCCACCAGCCCTGCGCGCCGAGCCAGGCGCGCGTGCGCAGCAGCGGCTCGAGCTTCCATGCGGCTTCCAGTTCAGCGGCGGGGCGATAGCGGCTGGCATCGTCGGCGGTGGTGTGGTCGCTGAGGCGATAGGTGACCGCCTCGACCACGGTCGGCCCGCCGCCGGTGCGGGCGCGCTGCAGCGCGTCTTCCATCACCTTGCGCACGGCGATGACATCATTGCCGTCCACCTGCACGCCGGGCACGCCGTTGCCCAGTCCCTTCTGCGCGAAGGTGGCCGCGGCAGTCTGCGCCGAGGCCGGCACCGAGATGGCCCAGCCATTGTTCACCACCACGAACACGGCCGGCAGCTGCTGCGCGCCGGCGAGGTTCACCGCCTCGTGGAAGGCGCCCTGCGAGGTGCCACCGTCACCGATGTAGGCCACCGCGCAGCGCGGCTGGTTGCGGATCTTGAACGCCATCGCGACGCCGGCGGCATGCGGGCACTGCGAGGCGATCGGCACGCACCAGGGAAAGTCCTCGCGCGGGCCTGCGAAGTCGGTGCCGCGCTCATCGCCGGCCCAGTAGGTGAGGATCTCGGTCAGCGTCACGCCGCGCCACAGCTGCGTGCCGTATTCGCGGTAGACCGGACACAGCACGTCTTCCGGGCGCATTGCGGCGCCAACACCCACATGGGTGGCCTCATGGCCGGTGCAGGGCGCATAGGTGCCGAGCTTGCCGGTGCGCTGCAGGTTGATGGCCTTGGCGTCGAACAGGCGGCACAGCACCATCATGCGATACATCGCGCGCATGACCTCGGCATCGGCGGCAAATGCCGGCAGCGACCCTGCGGCGCGCCCCTCGCCATCGAGAAGCTGCTCGTAGCCGATCGCGAATTGCGCGATTGTCCTCAATGCCTGCTCCCTGTGGGCGCGGATGCTTGCGTCCCAAGCGCGCAAAAATAACCGATTCAGGCGGCCGTGCGCATCCCGGTGAGGCGGCTTGCGGTGCGTTCGAAGGGCGCGCGCAGCCGTTCGCCCCGATACAGCGCCGCCGGCTGCGCCGCTGCCGAGACCACCAGCTTCACGCCCTGGTCATACAGCTCGTCGACCAGCGCGATGAAGCGGCGCGCGGCATCGTCGTTGCTGCCGTCGAATACCGGCACACCGGACAGGAACAGCGTGTGCAGCTGGCGCGCCAGCGCGATGTAATCATCGGCCGAGCGCGGCCCGCCGCACAGCGCCTCGAAGTCGAACCAGGCCATGCCGCCGGCATGCGCCAGCGTGGCGATGGGGCGATCCTCCACCTGCATGCTGCCACCGTGATCCACCGCAGCCTTGCCGGCGAGCCGTTCGAACAGATCGGCCATGCGCGCGCTGGCTTCCGGGCGCGTGGAGTCGAGGTACAGCTCGGCCTCGGCAAGCTGGCGCTGGCGGAAGTCGACGCCGGCGCCCATCTCGACCACATCGAGCCGGCGGGTCAGCAGCGCGATGGCCGGCAGGAAGCGCTCACGCTGCAGGCCGCCTTCATAGAGCCTGGCCGGCGGCGTGTTGGAGGTGAGCACCAGCACCACACCGCGGCGGAGCAGCCCGTCGAGCATGGCATGCAGGATCATTGCATCGCCGATGTCCTGCACCATGAATTCATCCAGGCACCAGATGCGCGCCTCGCGCGCCAGCTGTGCCGCGACGCGCTCCAGCGGGCGCTCCGCGCCGGCATGGCCGCGGCGACGGGCATGCACCTCGCGCATGAAATGCTGGAAGTGGATGCGGCGGCATTCCTGCGCATCGCGGCCGGCGACGAACAGATCCATCAGCCAGGTCTTGCCGCGGCCCACGCCGCCCCACAGGTAGATGCCGCGACAGGCCGGGGTGCGTGCATCGCGCCCGGCCAGCGCGGCAAGGCGGCGACGCCAGCGCGACGGCGCAGGCGTTCCCGACAGGCAGCGGTCCAGTGCATCCAGGCGCTGCGCCACGGCGCGCTGCGCGGGGTCGGCGGTGCGCGCCTCATCGAGCAGCGCCCGCTGGTAGCGTTCCAGCAGCGGCATCAGGCGATGGCGTGGCGGATCGCGTCGCTGAGGCCGTCGCCGGGTTCGGGCAGCCTCGAGTGCCGGATGGAGACATCCTTGTGGCGCTGCGCGAAGTCGGCCGCGAGCTGTTCCACCAGGTACACCGAGCGATGCTGGCCGCCGGTGCAGCCCACCGCCACGGTGAGATAGCGCCGGCTGGTGGCCAGGAATTCCGGGATCCGCGCTTCGACGAAGCCGGTGATGTCACGCTGCAGCCGCACGACCGCATCGCTGCCGGCCAGGTAGCGCGCCACGTCGGGGTCGCGGCCGGTGAGCGGACGCAGGCTGCGCTCCCAGTAGGGATTGGGCAGCGAGCGTGCATCGAAGACATAGTCGGCATCGCCGGGGATGCCGTACTTGAAACCGAAGGACTGGAACAGGATGGAAAGCCGCGCCGAGCTGCGCCGTTCGACGCGCACGCGCACCATCTCGCGCAGCTCGTGCACGCCAGTGCTGGAAGTGTCGATCAGCAGCGTCGCCGCCTGCGCCATCGGTTCGAGCAGGTCGCGTTCGATGTCGATGGCCTCGCGCAGGCTCTCGCCGTCGCGCGACAGCGGATGCTTGCGGCGCGTCTCGGCATAGCGGCGCAGCAGCGCCTCTTCGCTGGCCGTGACGAACAGCAGCTCGCAGCCCAGCCCTGCATTGCGCAGCTCGGCAAGCAGGGCGGGCACGGTGGCGATCTCCTCCGGGGTGTTGCGGGCATCCAGCCCGACGGCGACGCGCTCATAGCGCGCGTCCTCGCTGCGCAGGGTATGGGACACGAAGGCCTTCAGCAGCGCGGCAGGGATGTTGTCGACGCAGAACCAGTCGAGGTCCTCGAGCATGTGCAGCGCCACGCTCTTGCCCGAACCGGAAAGGCCGCTGACGACGATCAGGCGCATTGCCGCCCCCTGCCGCGCAACGGCCGCCTAGTGGCGCGCCGCCCGGCCCTCCAGGGCGTGGTGGTCGACCTGCTTCTCCTTGTGCTTGATGACGCAGCGGTCGAGCTTGTCGACCAGCGCATCGATGGCGCGGTACATGTTGCCGTCGATGGCATTGGCGTGGATGTCGCCGCCGCTGACGTGCAGCGTTGCCTCGGCCTTGTGCGTGTTCTTCTCGACCGACATGACCACGTGCACGTCGATGACCCGGTCGAAATGACGCCACACCCGCTCGAGCCGCTTCTCGGCATAGCTGCGCATGGCATCGGTAATGTCCACATGGTGACCGGTCAGGTTCAACTGCATGACGACCTCCTCTTTCACTTCGCTCTCACAAATCATTGGAGTGCTCAGGTGCGTTTGCGTTCATTCGACGGGGCGATGCCCATCGATTCGCGGTACTTGGCCACGGTGCGACGTGCGACCGGAATGCCTTCCTTCGAAAGGATTCCGGCAATGCGGCTGTCGGAATAGGGCGCGGCGGGCGGCTCGTCGCGGATCAGCTTCCTGATCTTGGCGCGGATCGCGGTGGACGATGTGCCCGAACCATCGGCGCCCTCGACCTGGCTGGAGAAGAAATAGCGCAGTTCGAACACGCCGCGCGGGGTATGCATGTACTTGCCGGAGGTGACGCGCGAGACGGTGCTCTCGTGCATCTCGATGGCTTCGGCGATGTCGCGCAGGATCATCGGCCGCATGTGCTCCTCACCGTGCTCCAGGAACTCGTGCTGGCGCTCGACGATGGACCGGGCCACCTTCAGCAGCGTGTCATGTCGGATCTCGAGGCTCTTCAGCAACCAGCGCGCCTCCTGCAACTGCGTGCGCATCGTGGCGTGGCTGGCCGCGCGGCCGATCAGGCTCGCGTAGCCTTCGTTGATGCGTACACGGGGAAGGGTGGCCGAATTCATCTCAACCGTCCAGCCGTCCGCGCGCCGGCGCACGAAAACGTCCGGGACCACGTATTCCGGAGCTGCAGAGCTGATCTGGGAGCCCGGACGGGGATGGCAGGCGCGCACCAGCGCCAGGGCATGCTCCAGTTCCTCCTCGCTGACCTTCAGCACGCGGCGCAGCAACGCGATGTCGCGCGTGGCGAGCAGGTCCAGGTGCGTGCCGGCGATGGTCAGTGCGACATCCCGGCCGGGGGCGTCCGGCCGCAGCGCCTGCAGCTGCAGGCTGACGCACTCGCCGACATTGCGTGCGCCCACGCCCAGCGGGTCGAAGCCCTGCACCACCATCAGCACATCGCCGATTTCAGCCTCGCTGGCGTCGATCTCGGGCTTGAGGGTCGCGGCGATGGAATCGAAGGGCTCGCTGAGGTAGCCATCATCGTTGATGGCATCGATCACGGCATGGCCGATCGCGCGCTGGCGCGCATCGAGGCGCGTCAGTTCAAGCTGCCACAGCAGGTGATCGTGCAGCGATTCGCCGCGGCCGTCGGCGTACTCCTGCTGGCGTTCGTCGTCATCACCCTGCCATGGCGCCTCGCCAGGCGCGGCAGTGGATTCCTGCCAGGCGTCGTCGAGGATCTCGACCTCGGGTTCGGCCGATTCGGCGGCATGGCTGCCGTCGCTGCCGGCATCCGCGTCATGGGGCCGCTCGATGTCGTTGGGGCCCGCGCCCAGAGACTGGAAGGTGCCGGTGGAGTCGGAGTCCTCCTCGGCCTCGAGCATCACATTCGATTCGAGCAGTTCGCGGATGTGGGCCTGGAGTTCCAGCGCCGGCAACTGCAGCAGCCGGATCGCCTGCTGCAGCTGAGGGGTCATCGTCAGCTGCTGGCCGAGGCGGAGCTGCAGGGAGGCTTTCAGCATCAGGTCACATACGGAAATTCTGGCCCAAGTACACCTCGCGGACCCGTTCGTTCGCAAGGATCTCGTCCGCACTTCCGGCCGCAATCACCGTGCCGCGGTCGACGATCACCGCGCGGTTGCAGACCCCCAGGGTCTCGCGCACGTTATGGTCGGTGATCAGCACGCCGATGCCGCCGGCGGCCAGCTGGCGCACGATCTTCTGGATGTCCATCACGGAAATCGGGTCGACGCCGGCGAAGGGTTCATCCAGCAGGATGAAGCGCGGCGCGGCGGCCAGCGCGCGGGCGATTTCGGCGCGGCGGCGTTCGCCACCCGAAAGTGCGATGCCCAGGCTCTTGCGCACATGGCCGATGTGCAGCTCCTCGAGGATGCGCTCCAGCTCGGCACGGCGCGCGGCCTTGTCCAGGTCGCGGCGCGTCTCGAGGATGGCCAGCACATTGTTCTCCACCGACAGGCGGCGGAACACGGAGGCTTCCTGCGGCAGATAGCCGAGGCCCAGCCGCGCCCGGCGGTGCATGGGCAGGTGCGTCAGGTCGTTGCCGTCCAGCGAGATCGAACCGGCATCGGCGCTGACCAGGCCCACGATCATGTAGAAGGATGTCGTCTTGCCGGCACCGTTCGGGCCCAGCAGGCCGACGATCTCGCCGGACTGCACATGCAGCGCCATGTTCTCGACCACCACGCGGCCGCCGTAGGCCTTGCGCAGGCCTTCGGCGCGCAGCACCGAGCCGCCGGGGACGGGCTGCGGAATGTCGGCGGGCTCCGCGGCGGCGTTCATCGTGCGGTGTCCCGTTCTGGCTGGCGCGGCGCGGGCAGGCGCAGGTCTTCGTCGTTGTCGCGGTCGAGGCAGATGGTGATGCTGCCGCGCGTTGCCGGATCGCCATCGTCGGTGGCCACGCCGGCATTGAGGTCATAGCGGATCAGGTTGCGATCCTCGAGGCGGTTGCAGCCATCGGTATAGGACACATCGCCCCGGAACTCCACCTGCCCTGAGGCCGGTTCATAGCTGATCGCATTCGCCAGGCCCTGCACCCGGCGCGGGAAGCCTTCGGGCTGGTGCGAGAACTGCGCCTGCGAGCCCGTCACCTGCACCGAGGTGAACTCGTCGCCGCGGAACATCATCACGGCAGAGGTGGCGTCGAGCCTTGCATCGCGAAACTCGATGTACACGCCGCCACTGAGCTCCAGCTGATTGATGTTGCCCTGCTGACGGGTCTGCACGGCGTGCTTCGCGGTGACGCGGATGTCATCGCCATGCGTGATCAGCACCTGCTCGAGTGTCAGGCTGCGGTTGCGGTAGTCGAACACCGCGCTTTCATATTCGCGGATGCGCAGCTCGCCGGAGAACTCGGCCACGCTGGCCGGACGCGGCAACGCGGCGAGCAGCAGCAGCGCAGCCACCGCGGCGCGGCCATGCAGCCCGCGTGCGCCGCGGTCAGAGGGAAATCGTTGCATCGGTGCCTGATTCTAGCCGGACTGTGCCTTCGGTGATATCGACGCGCAGGCCGCGTCCCCGCACGGAGATGCCGCCGGAGGTGAACTGAACCTCACCATCGGTGAACACCTCCTGCTTCTCCATGTCATAGCTGAGCTCGGCGGCCTCCAGTTGCAGCGGATCGCGGCTGCCCGGCGGTGTGCTGCGTGCGCGCACATTGCCGGTCAGCGTCACGATGCGGCTTTCGGCCGGCAGCGTCGCCTCGTCGGCGGTCAGCACCCATTGCTGCGTGCTGCCCGGTTCGCTGTCGGGCGGGTCATGCCGCAGCGTCAGCCTTGATGCGACCAGGCCGCCCTCATTGCGCAGCTGCACGATGCGTTCGGCCTCGATCTCGTATTGCAGCCGGCCCTCGGCATCCAGCTGCCGCAGCAGCACGCCCTCGGCCTCGAAGTCGTTGCGTTCGCGGTCGACTTCTTCGGCCGCCGTGGCGGGCTGCGCGCCCCGCCGGTCCATCGCGAACCACACGGCGCCACCCAGCACGGCGAGCATCAGCAGCGCGAGCAGTGTCTTTCTCATGGAAGCTCCCGGTGCCAGATCAGACCACGCCGGCGCGCAGCAGGTCGTGGATGTTCAGTGCGCCCACCAGCCGCCCCGCATCGTCGACGGCCAGCAGCGCGGTGATGCGGTGTTCCTGCATGTCGTTCACGGCTTCGGCGGCCAGCTGCGCGGGACGCACGGTGCGCGGCGCGCGCGTCATCACCGCCTCGATGCGCGTGGCGCGCAGGTCCACTCCCTGGTCGAGCGCGCGGCGCAGGTCGCCATCGGTGAACACGCCAAGCAGGCGCCCGTCATCATCGGTGACGGCGGTGAGTCCCAGGCCCTTGCGGCCCATCTCGACCAGGCCGGCCTCCAGGGTGACCGTGGCGGCGACGCGTGGCAGTTCTTCATCCCGCCGCATCACGTCGGCCACGCGCAGCAGCAGCCGGCGGCCCAGCGCGCCGCCAGGATGCGAACGGGCGAAGTCCTCCGGCGTGAAGCCGCGTGCCGCGAGCAGTGCCGCGGCCAGCGCATCGCCCATCGCCAGCGCGGCGGTAGTGCTGGCCGTGGGCGCCAGGTTCAGCGGGCAGGCCTCGGCGGCAACGCTGACATCCAGGTTCACGGTGGCGGCGCGCGCCAGGGGCGAGGCCGGGTTGCCGGTGAGCGCGATGACGGGCACGGACAGGCGCGTCAGGTGCGGCAGCAACGCCAGCACCTCGCCACTGTCTCCCGAATGCGAGACCGCCAGCAGCACATCGCCACGCACCACCATGCCGAGGTCGCCATGACTGGCTTCACCGGCATGCAGGAAGAACGCCCCGGTGCCGGTGCTGGCCAGCGTGGCGGCGATCTTGTGCGCGATGTGGCCGGACTTGCCCACGCCGGTGACCGCGACGCGGCCGGTGGCCGGCGCATCGGTGGCAGCGAGGCACAGTGTGCAGGCGCGTGCGAAGGCGCCATCGATGCGCGCGGGCAATGCGGCCAGCGCACGCGCCTCGATGTCCAGCGCGCGGCGGCCGGCGGCGATCAGCGCCGCTTCGTCGCGTGGGTCGGCGGGCCTGGCCGATAGGGTCTGCATGGCCGATAGCTTACACTTGCGCCTCTTTGCAGAAGGTTCGCCATGACTCCAGACCAGATCGAGCAGCTCATCCGGGCCGGCCTGCCCGATGCCCGGGTGACCGTGCGTTCCGAAGACAACGTGCATTTCGAGGCCGTGGTGGTCAGCGCCCAGTTCGAGGGCAAGCGGCCGCTGCAGCGCCACCAGCTGGTTTATCGCACGCTGGGTGAGCGCATGGGCGGCGAGATCCACGCACTGCAGCTGACCACGCTGACTCCCGCCGAACACCCGGGCTGACCGCTTGGACCAGCTGCAGATCACGGGCGGCCGCCGCCTCGATGGCGAGGTGCGCATTTCCGGCGCGAAGAATGCGGCGCTGCCCATCCTCGCCGCCACGCTGCTGGCGGATGAGCCGGTGTCGGTGGGCAATGTGCCGCACCTGCACGATGTGACCACGATGATCCAGCTGCTGGGCGGCATGGGCGTGAAGGTCACCGTGGCGGAACGCCAGCGCGTCGAGGTCGATCCGCGCGGCATCCGCGAGTTCTTCGCGCCCTATGAAATGGTCAAGACCATGCGCGCCTCGATCCTGGTGCTGGGGCCGCTGCTGGCGCGCTTCGGGCAGGCCGATGTGTCGCTGCCGGGCGGCTGCGCCATCGGCGCCCGCCCGGTGAACATCCATGTGGCCGGGCTCACCGCGATGGGTGCGCAGATCCATGTGGAGAATGGCTACATCCGCGCCCGCGCGGCGCGCCTGAAGGGCGCGCAGCTGATGCTCGACACGGTGACGGTGACTGGCACCGAGAACCTGATGATGGCGGCCACGCTGGCCGACGGGCAGACGGTGATCGAGAACGCGGCGCGCGAGCCGGAGGTGGTCGACCTCGCCAATTTCCTGATCGCGATGGGCGCGCAGATCCACGGTGCCGGCACCGACCGCATCGTGGTCGATGGCGTGCCGCGGCTGCATGGCGCGCACCATGAGGTGCAGCCGGACCGCATCGAGACCGGCACCTTCCTCGTGGCCGGCGCCGCTACCGGCGGGCGGGTGCTGGCACGGCATACCGTGCCCTCGCACCTGGATGCGGTGCTGCTGAAGCTGGCCGAGGCCGGTGCCAGCATCCGCACCGGCGAGGACTGGATCGAGCTGGACATGCATGGCCGCCGGCCGAAGTCGGTGGATGTGCGCACCGCGCCGTATCCGGCCTTTCCCACCGACATGCAGGCGCAGTTTGCGGCGCTGGACTGCATCGCCGATGGCGTGGGCACCATCACCGAGACCATCTTCGAGAACCGCTTCATGCACATGCTCGAGATGCGCCGCCTGGGTGCGGAGATCCGGCTCGAGGGCAACACGGCCATCATCCGCGGCGTGCCGCACCTGACCGCAGCGCCGGTGATGGCCACCGACCTGCGCGCCTCGGCCAGCCTCGTGATCGCCGGACTGGTTGCGCAGGGGCGCACCGAGATCGACCGCATCTACCACATCGATCGCGGCTACGAATCGATCGAGGAAAAGCTGGCGCAGCTGGGCGCGGAGATCCGGCGCGTGGCGGTGCCGGCCGCACGCTAGCTTCAGCGCGCCGGCGTCTCCATCACCACCAGATCGACGCTGACCGGTTGCGCGCCGCGCAGGCCGCTGATCGTGATGCGGCTGCCGGGTTCGCGGCCGGCGATGCGCGCCAGTGCATCACGCGCGCTGCGCACCGGCGTGCCATCGATGGTTTCGATCACATCGCCGCGCGCCAGACCCGCCCGCCGCGCCGGTGAATTGCGATAGAAATTGCTGACCACCACGCCGCCATGCGCGAAACCCTCGTGGCGCGCATATTCATCCGGCACATCCTCGAGCACCACGCCCACCCAGCCGCGCACCACGCGCCCGCTGGCGAGGATCTCGCCCATCACGCCGCGCACCATGTCCACCGGAATGGCGATGCCGATGCCTTCGGCGTCGAGGCCGCGTCCCAGCACCGCGGTGTTGATGCCGATCAGCTCGCCCTGCGTGTTCACCAGCGCGCCGCCGGAATTGCCCTCGTTGATGGCGGCATCGGTCTGGATGAAGTCCTCGAAGGTGGCGACGCCGAGGTCGGCGCGACCGGTGGCGCTGACGATGCCGGCGGTGACGGTCTGCGACAGGCCCAGCGGGTTGCCGATCGCCAGCACCACATCGCCGACGGCCACGCGGTCGGAGCGGCCCAGGTGCATCACCGGCAGCTGGTCCAGGTCGATCTTCAGCACCGCAAGGTCGGTGTCAGGATCGCTGCCCACCACCTGCACCGGCGCCTCGCGCCCGTCGGCCAGCTGCACGCGGATCTGCTCGGAGTTCTGGATCACATGCTGGTTGGTGACCACATGGCCCATGGCATCGACGATGACGCCGGAGCCCAGGCCATCGCGATAGCGCGGCTGCACCGGCGCATCGAGGGGCTGCTCGGTGCCGGCGGCCGGGGACGCCGCGCGGCGCGTGTAGATGCTGACCACGGCCGGTGCACTGCGACGCACGGCCGGCGCGAAGCTGGTGGCGGCCGGCGGCAGCGATGCGTCGGGGTCGAATGTCGCCGCGTCGGCAAGGCCTGCCGCTGGTGCGCCGGTGCTGGCGCCGCCGCTGGCAGAACCCGGACCCGCGGGGGTCGATGCCGGCAGGAATTGCAGCAACAGCAGAGTCACCAGTACACCACCGAGGATCGATCCGGCCAGGAACAGCGCGTACTGTCGAAAGGAGCTGGTCATGCCATGGGCGTGCAATGGGCGGGTGCGGGCCGTAGTGTATAATGCCGGGCTGACCGCATCGCAGGGCCACATGAGCCTCGTGGCCTTGCGGCAACAAAGCCCAAACATGCCCAGTCTTCGGAAATCTTGATGACCAGAGATCCTATCGACGCCGTTGTCCCCATGCCCGAGGTCGACCAGGACCGCCGCGGCTTCCTCACTTTCGCGACCACGGCCACTGGCGCCGTGGGCGTGGCCTTCGCCGCGGTGCCGTTCATCGCCTCCTGGTCCCCGTCCGAGCGGGCCCGCGCCGCCGGCGCGCCGGTCACGGTCGACCTGACCAAGATCGAGCCGGGCCAGATGGTCACTTATGTTTACCGCAAGAAGCCGATGTATGTCCTGCGGCGCACGCCCGAGATGCTCTCGCGGCTGTCCGGGCACGAGGGCGAACTGAAGGACGCCGGGTCCAGCGCCTCCGACCAGCCGGACTATGCCCGCAACGAGGCGCGCGCGGCGCGGCCGGAGTTCCTCGTGGTCGAGGGCACCTGCACGCACCTGGGCTGCCTGCCGAAGGCGCGCTTCGAGGCCGGTGCCTCACCCGAGCTGGGCGCCAACTGGCCGGGCGGCTTCTTCTGCCCCTGCCATGGCTCCAAGTTCGACCTGGCCGGTCGTGTGTTCGAGGGTTCGCCCGCGTCCACCAACCTTGCCATCCCCGTTTATTCCTTCCCTGACGAGAACACGCTGGTGATCGGTGTCGACGCGAATTCGGAGGCTGCATAAATGGCCTCCACCGGAACGACCTACCCTGAGCGCAAGGGCTTCATGGGCTGGCTGAACAAGCGCCTGCCCGTCGACCAGTTCGTCGACACCCAGCTCACCGGCTACTACGCGCCGAAGAACTTCAACTTCTGGTACTACTTCGGCGTGCTGT
>CAYQJU010000031.1:0-30595 GCA_964417875.1 uncultured Steroidobacteraceae bacterium | reverse complement strand
AGGCGCATTTCCGCCCCGAGTTCATCAACCGCATCGACGACATCGTCGTGTTCCATCCGCTGGGAGCGGAGCAGATCCGCGCCATCGTCGACATCCAGCTGGCGGGGCTGAAGCGTCGCCTCGCCGACCGTGACCTGACGCTCGAACTGGCCCCGGAGGCACGCGACCGGCTGGGCGAATCCGGCTTCGATCCGGTGTATGGTGCGCGGCCGCTGAAGCGCGCCATCCAGCAGCAGATCGAGAATCCGCTCGCCGAGCGCATCCTGCAGGGCACCTTCGTGCCGGGCGATCGCATCCTGGTCGCGGTCGAGGAGGGCGTGCTGAAGTTCGAGAAGCGGGCCAATTGATCCTGCGGGCCGTCGTCCTCACCGGACGGCGGTCCGCATCACTGTTCGTTCCCATGACCTTCGTATAATCAATCCACCATGCCATTCTATGAATACCAGTGCTCGGCCTGCGGCGCGCAGGTCGAAGTGCTGCAGAAGATCTCCGACGCGCCGCTGAAGAAGTGCGGTGAATGCGGCCGGAACCAGCTGAAGAAGCTGGTGTCCGCGCCGGTGTTCCGCCTGAAGGGCGGCGGCTGGTACGAAACGGATTTCAAGAGCGACCAGGACCGCAAGCGCAACCTCGTCGACAACGACAAGGATGCCGGCGGCAAGGAAGACAAGCCGGCGGAGAAGTCCGGGGACGCCGCCGCGGAGAAGCCGGCGACCGGCGGTGAGTCCGGTTCCGGGGCAAAGCCTGCAGCGAAGGATCCCGCACCGGCGGCAAAGCCGAGGCCCGCGCGCCGCAGCGTGGCCGCAAAGCCGGTTCGCGCAGCGCCGAAAAAGGCGGCGGCTAAGCCGGCCCGCGCCCCGGTCAAGCGCTGACGCGGCCGGGGCTCGCAGCGCCCGCATCGTGGCTCCCGCCACGATGCGCTACTGGCTGCGGTACATCGAGATGGTCAGTCCGCCGGCGCCCATGCCGGGATCCGAGCTGAGGTACTTGCCCGAGTTCATCCACGCATACGGGCCGTCGACCCCGGTCTCGAAGGTCGGCACCAGCCCGATGCCCGGGTTGGTGGTGTTGCGCACGATGATGATGTCCCCTTCGGTGGTCTGCCATAGATAGCGGGCGTCGATGGGCGGCGCATCGCCGCCGAAGCTCTGGTAGTCGGCGCCGCCGAACAGGATCTTGCCGCTGACCAGCCCGGTCAGTGTGCCGCCGGTGATCGGAATCACGTTGCGGTTGCCGCGCTTGCCTGAACGCACCGCCTGGCTGCGTCCCAGCGTCACGATCTCGGTGAGGATCTCCTCGCCGCGCTGCTCGCCCGGATCGGCGCGGCGGTAGTCCCAGGGCTGCGGCGGCACACCGGCCGGCTTCTGGATCCGCACCACTTCTGTCGCAGCGGGTACATGGCTGACGTCGTAGATGGAAAGCCGCATCGTCTTTCCGGCGGCATCGATGCTGCGCCGGCCGACGTAGGTGCCCGAGTTCAGCCACGCGTACTCGCCCTGGGTCGAGGCTTCGAAGTCATACACCACACGCAGGTCTGCGGCGTCCGGGCCCGTGCCGGCATTGCGCATGATCACGTGCCCGCCGTCGCTGGTCTTCAGCACCAGGATCTGCTCGACCTCGATCACTCCATTGCCCAGCATCAGCTGGTAGTCCAGCCCGCCGGGCAGCACCTCGGCCTCGATGCGAGGGCCCTTCATCGTGCCGGCCTGCGTGACGGTGGCCTGGCGGCGTCCGAACGGCGTGCGGCCCACGTCATACACCGCATCCAGTTGCACCTCGGCTTCGAGCACCAGCGTGCCGCGCTCGGGCACGGGAATGCCGCCGGGCAGGTAGCAATCCCATTCGGGCGTGGGCAGCAACGTGGCCGCCGCGGAGGTGTTGCTACCGCCTCCTGTCGAAAGGCTGCCGCAGGCGGTGGTGAGGCCCAGGCCCAGCGACACCAGGGCCAGCGTGAACGGCCGGCGGGAGATCGACTTTTCTGCTCGCGGTTTCATCGGTTCACCTTCAGGGCGCGGCACAGCGGTAGGAAGCCGCGGTTTCCGGCGAACCACTGACGTACTGCGGATATTGCGGATAGGAGCACATCGGCAGCGAGCGCTCGCCGGCGGTCACCGTGATGCTCTTGCCCGGCGCCTCGTTGCGCTCCACCCAGGCCACCAGCGCCGCGCGCTTGTCGAAGCGGTTCGGGATCTGGAAGCGCTCCACGGCCTGACCGGCGCCATTGGTGGTGTGGTTGTTGCCGCTGAGACCGTGTCCGGTCTGCGGCAGCACGAACAGGCGCGCGAAGGCATCCACCGTGCGCCGGCCCATGCGGTCGAGCACGGACTGGTAGTAGTCCAGCTGCTCGCCGGTGGAGGCCAGTGAGTCGTTGGTGCCGATGGTGACGATCATCTTGCCGCCACGCCTGTAGAACGCCGACAGGTCCGGATTGGTGGAATCCAGCCACTCCGAGAGCTGCTTGCGCCGTGCTTCGTACTTGCCACCTTCCACATAGTCCAGCGGATTGGCCGACAGGTCCTGCATCAGGAAGCCGGTCACGCCCAGGATGCCGAGGTGCGAATGCATCGCGGCGTCGGGCGCGGCACCTTCCTGGCCGCGGAAGCGCGCATTGACCAGCAGGCCACTGCCGGAAGGATCGGTGGTCGGCGCCCACATGCCGAAGGTGCGCTTGCCATTGGCCAGTGGCGAGGCGAAGCCGTAGGGCGTGTAGATGAATTTCAGCGTCTCGATCTGACCATCCGACAGCTTCGCGTTCTCGCTGCTGTCGGCCGGATCCGGATCACGCCCACCCGGGCCGCGCAGCGCCGCCCAGGGATTGCGCTCCGGATCACCCTGCGACATGTCGAACAGCGCGCGCGCCGCCATGTAGTTGTTCATCACGCCGTCTTCCAGGCCGTCGAGCTGGTCGGCCTGGCGGACGAACTCGGCGCGGATCGCCGCCGTCTTGCTCGGCTGTACCCAGTTTTCCTGTGGCTTCTCCTGGATGCGGATCAGCTCCGGCGCCAGCATCAGCGTCGACAGGCCGAGGATGGGCACGTCGGCGATGATGCCGTCATAGTCATCCGGGTAACGTTGCGCCACGGTCAGCGCCTCGCGGCCACCCTGCGAGCTGCCGATGTAATAGTTGAAGCGCGGCCGCTCGCCATACACGCGTTCCATGATGACCATCGCGGCATCGCGGGTCTTCTTCATCTGCATGTAGCCGAGGTTCTGGATGGCCTCGTCATTCAGCGCCCAGTCGTTGGAGCCGGGGGGCGGGGCGGGCATGCCGCCACCACCGAATCCCCGCGGCGGTCCGCCGGCACCCGGTGCACCCGGGCCACCGGCACCACGTGGCGGTCCGCCGGCGCCCGGTGCACCCGGACCACCGGCACCACGCGGCGGTCCACCCGCGCCGAAACCACCCGGAGGTCCGCCGGCGCCGAAACCACCCGGGGGTCCGCCGCCAGGCATGCCGCCGAAGCTGGCCTGGTGTCCCGAGTCACTGCCATAGGTGGCGAAGCCCTGCGCAAGGTCGGCGGTGGTCACGTTCGGGATGGTGCCGTTCATGCCGCCGCCACCCAGCTGCAGGCCGCGGCGCTCCCACTTCGCCGGCAGCGCCACGCGGAAGTTGATGGACGGGGCCTTGGCATCCACCGGCAGGATCTGTCCGTCCACCACGCCATAACCGCCGTTGGCGTCATCGACCCAGCGCGGTTCGCCCAGCGTCACGCCGCTGACCGGTTCACCAATGGCCGAGGCGGGAATGGAGTTTCCCATGCGGCCGAGATCCGCCGAGGTGATGGTGATCTGCGATGCGGCCGGCAGCGTCGATCCGGGAGCGGGCACGGAAGGTGCCGGCGTGGACGTGCCCGACGCGGCGCAGGCCGCCAGGAGTCCTGCCAGGGCCAGCGGCACCAGCGGCAGGGGCTGCAGGACCCGGCGCAGCCGGGCAGGGATGTTGATGTTTTGCATCGGATGATTCCGCTTTGTCGAAATGACCATCAGGTCAGGGAGCGCCGCCGCTGGCGCCTTGATTGCGCCATTCCAGGGTCCACCGTGCGTCCTGGCACAGGCCGCAGTCGGCTCCGGTGAACACGCGCGCGGCATCCGCATCGCCGCGCAGCTGCCAGTTGAGCCAGGCGGTCGCCACGCGGGCCGCGTCGCCACCATTGGGTTCATCGAAGGTGCCGCCGTGTCCCACCGGCAGGTTGGCCATGGCCACCGGCACGTGGCTGAGGCGGCGGAAATCATCCATGGCGTTCTCGTAGGCGATGTCGCTTTCACCACCCTGGATGTAGATCACCGGGGTATGCAGCGTGTCGAGCACGTCCTTGCCCACGTCCATGCCGGGCACCGTGCTGGGTTCGCCCAGCACTCCGGAGTTGTGCAGTACCACGGCTTTGATGCGCGGATCGCCGGCCACCGCCAGTGCCTGCAGGCCGCCGCAGCTGAAGCCGGAGACGGCCACCTGCTGTGGATCGATGCGGCCCTGATAGGGGCTGTCCGGCCGCTGGTTCTCGGCCAGCGCCCAGGTGATGGCATCTGTCAGGTCGCTTGCGAGGGTGCGGCCCGAGGGCGGCGTATCCGGGTCGGGGCGCTGCGGCTCCGGTGGAGCTCCCGGCCCGCTGTAGATGCGGCCCGATGCCAGCACCAGATATCCATGCGAGGCTATCTGGAGCAGATGAAAGCGGCTGCTGGCGCCATCCTCCGAGCAGGCGCCATTGCCCCAGGCGACCACGCCCAGCTTCTGGCTGCCCAGTGCTGCCAGGTCCGCAGGTCGATAGACCACGTGGCGCGGCAGCGCGGCAATCTCTTCCTTCAGTGCAGGGAAGGGGCCGGTGCCCGGTTCGTCGGGACGGCGTTCGTTGCGCGCGCGGCGTTCGGCTTGCGCCTCATCCGCTGCAGCAGGTTCCGGAGCCGGGTCGGGGGCCGGAGCCCTGGAGCATCCGGTCCCCAGCACCATGGCCAGCGCCAGCGCGATTGCGGTGGAACGGAAGACGGTCCTTCGACCCGTGCAGTTCATCGGAATCCCCTGGCGCTTCGCGCTCGTTGCGTGAAGTATCGCCACCTCGCGACGAAATTGTAAACCTCGTTACAAATCGCGAAGGGCGGGCAGGAAGGGGAGTCGCTGTCGGCGCAGTCTCTGACCTGACGCGCCTGAATAGAGAAGGGGCTGCCGCGGACCTGACCCCGGCGGGGCCAGGTCCGGGTCTTGCGATCAGGCTTGCTTCGCGATGTTCAGGATGCGCAGCTGCGTGAACTCTTCCAGCCCCTGCTGTCCCAGCTCCACGCCGAAGCCGGACTGCTTCACGCCGCCATAGGGCACGCTGGGTGGCAGGTCGAGGTGCTTGTTGATCCACACCGTGCCGGTCTCGAGGCGGTTGGCCACCTCGACGGCGCGATCGATGCTCTTCGCCCACACCGTGGCACCCAGGCCATATTCGGAGTTGTTGGCGCGCTCGATCACCTCGTCGAGGCTCTTGTACTTCAGTACCGGCATCACCGGACCGAACTGCTCCTCGCACACCAGCCGCGCGCTGTCGGGCAGGCCGCTGATGATGGTCGGCTGGATGAAATAGCCCTTTCCGTCGTGACGCTTGCCGCCGCCGATCACCTTGCCGTGGGAGCGGGCGTCGTCGAGCATCGACTGCACCTTCTCGAACTGCATGCGGTTCTGCACCGGGCCGAACTGCACGCCTTCCTGCATGCCATTGCCCACCAGCTTCGCGGCGCCCTCGGCGATCTTCGCCAGCTCGGCGCACACCGCGTCGTAGACGGACTCGTGCACGTAGATGCGCTTGGCGGCCAGGCACACCTGGCCGGAATTCACCATCGCGGCGAAGAACAGCTTCGGCGCGACTTCCTTCGGGTCGACATCGTCGAGCACGATGGCGGCATCATTGCCGCCGAGCTCGAGCGTGAGGCGCTTCAGCGTCGGCGCCGCGCTGGCCATCACCTTGCGGCCGGTGGCGGTGGAACCGGTGAAGGCGATCTTGACCACGTCCGGATGGCTGGTGAGCGCGCCACCCAGGTCATTGGCGTCGGCGATCACATTCACCACGCCGGCGGGGAAGATCTGCGCGCACAGCTCGCCCACCTTCAGTGTGGTCAGCGGCGTGGAGGGCGCGGGCTTGATCACGATGGTGTTGCCGGCCAGCAGCGCCGGGGCCAGCTTGGTCACCATCATGATGACCGGGAAGTTCCAGGGCGTGATCGCCGCGACCACACCCAGCGGCAGCCGCTGGCGCACGATGCGCGTGGTGTCGTCGTCCTGCAGCACGGTCTCGGGCAGGTCCATCTTGCTGAAGCCGCGGATGTTGCCGGCGGCAATCGCCAGCTCGTAGTGCGCACCACCTAGCGGCTTGCCCTGTTCCTGCGTCAGGATGGGCGCAAGCTCGCCGGCATGCGCCTCGATGGCATCGGCCAGCTTGTCGAGCAGCTTCGCGCGCTCGGCCAGCGGCACCGCCTTCCAGGCCGGGAAGGCCGCCTTCGCGGCGGCCACGGCCTGGTTCAGCTGGTTGAGGTCGGCACGCGGGCAGCGCGCATACACCTCTTCGGTGGCGGGATTGATCACATCGAAGCTGGCGGCGCCGGCCACCAGCTTGCCGCCGATCAGCAGGCGGAATTCATCGTCGCGGCCAGGTTGCAGTTGGGCATTCATCGCGTGGCTCCCCCGTGTGTGGGCCCCCGCAGGGGGCAAAGGACCAGTATACTGCGCAGCCTGATTTTTCCCGCCCCGAAGCCAATTTTCCATTACAAATCCGATGCGTAGCCATTACTGCGGCCAGGTCACCGAGTCCCTGGAAGGCCAGCAAGTCACCGTCGCCGGCTGGGTGCACCGCCGCCGCGATCATGGTGGAGTCATCTTCGTCGACCTGCGCGACCGCGAGGGACTGCTGCAGGTGGTGTTCGATCCGGATGATCCGCAGCTGTTCGCCGAGGCCGAGCGGCTGCGCGGCGAGTTCGTCATCCAGGTGACCGGCAAGCTGCGGCAGCGTCCGGCCGGCACGGTCAACGCCAACCTGGCCTCCGGCAAGGTCGAGTTGCTGGCAAAGCGCCTGGTGGTGCTGAACCGTTCCGAGCCGCTGCCCTTCCAGCTCGACGAGCAGGTGGGTGAGGAAACGCGGCTGCGCCATCGCTACCTCGACCTGCGGCGCGATGAGATGACGCGCCGCCTGCGGCTGCGCCACCGCACCACGATGGCGATCCGCCAATACATGGACGCGCAGGGTTTCATCGACATCGAAACCCCGATGCTGACCAAGGCCACGCCCGAGGGCGCGCGCGACTACCTGGTACCCAGCCGCACGCATCCGGGGCATTTCTTCGCGTTGCCGCAGTCGCCGCAGATCTTCAAGCAGCTGCTGATGATCTCCGGCTTCGACCGCTACTACCAGATCGTCAAGTGCTTCCGCGACGAGGACCTGCGCGCCGACCGCCAGCCGGAATTCACCCAGCTCGACGTCGAGACCTCGTTCCTCGAGCAGGAACAGATCATGGGCCTGATGGAGGCGCTGATCCGCGAGGTGTTCGCGACGGTCATCGACGTCGCGCTGCCCGATCCCTTCCCGCGCATGAGCTATGCCGAGGCCATGCGCCGCTATGGTTCGGACAAGCCGGACCTGCGCATCGACCTGGAACTGGTGGACGTTGCCGACCTTGTGGCCGGCTGCGACTTCAAGGTGTTCGCCGGTCCCGCTGCCGATCCGGATGGCCGCGTGACCGCGCTGCGTGCGCCGGGCGGCAGCCAGCTGAGCCGCAGCGAGATCGATGCCTATACGGCGTTCGTGGGCCGCTATGGCGCCAAGGGCCTGGCCTATATCAAGGTCAACGAGAAGGCGAAGGGCCGCGATGGCCTGCAGTCACCCATCCTGAAGTTCCTCAGCGACGAAGCCGTGGCCGGCATCCTCGCGCGCACCGGCGTGGTCGATGGCGACCTGATCTTCTTCGGCGCCGACAAGGCGAAGGTGGTCAGCGATGCACTGGGCGCATTGCGCCTGAAGCTGGGGCAGGACCTGAAGCTGCTGCAGCCGGGCTGGAAGCCGCTATGGGTGGTGGACTTCCCGATGTTCGAACATGACGCCGATGCGAAGCGCTGGGTGGCCATGCACCATCCGTTCACCGCGCCGCGCGTCGATGATCCCGCGCAGTTGTCGGCCGATCCCGGCAAGGCGGTCGCCAAGGCCTATGACATGGTGCTGAACGGCTCGGAGATCGGCGGCGGTTCGGTGCGTATCCATCGCGCCGAGATGCAGTCGGTGGTGTTCGGCCTGCTGGGCATCGACGCCGAAGAGGCTCAGCGCAAGTTCGGCTTCCTGCTCGATGCGCTCAAGTATGGCGCGCCTCCGCATGGTGGCATCGCCTTCGGCATCGACCGGCTGGTCATGCTGATGTCCGGTGCCGACAGCATCCGCGATGTCATCGCATTCCCGAAGACACAGACCGCGGCCGACCTGATGACCGACGCGCCGACGACGGTGAGCGAGGCACAGTTGCGCGAGCTGTCGATCCGTGTCCGCACGCCGCCACCCGCCGGTTAAGGGCACCGTCCTCTACGTCCACGGCCTGTGGATGACCGGCGCCGAGGCCTTCGTGCTCCGGCGTCGGATGGCCGCGCGCGGCTGGCGTTTGCGGGTGTTCAAGTATTCCTCGCTGGCTGAACCGATGGATCGCGTGGCCAGCCGCTGCGCGCGCATCGCGAAGGAGCTGGCGCGGAGCACCTCCCGGCCGGTGCACCTGGTGGGCCACAGCCTGGGTGGCATCGTGATCTACCGCATGTTCGAGACCGGGCTGCTCGAGCCTGATGCCTTCTGCGGGGATTTCTGTCGCGTGGTGTTCATCGGCACGCCGGCGCGCGGCAGCGCCGCGGCCCGCACGCTGGCGCGGCACCGGCTCACGCGGCGGCTGCTCGGGCGCGCCGGCGAGCGGGACCTCGTCAGCGGCGTGCCGGCGCAGTGGCCGTTCGCGTCACAGCTGGGGATCATTGCCGGCTCCGGCGGACGCGGGTTGGGCATGCTGGTGGCGAAGTTGCCACGGCCGCACGATGGCACGGTCAGTGTCGCCGAGACGCACCTGGACGGCGCCACCGACCGCCGCGTGCTGCCCGTGGACCACGTGACCATGTGCCTGTCGGCCGACGTGGCCAGCGAGGTGGACCATTTCCTGGCATGCGGACGTTTCAGCGACGCTGCAGCCACGGCCTGAAGCCATGCCTCAGCCGGCGATCGGGCCGGCCTTCGCCACCGTGCCGCGCAATCCGCGATGGATGCCCACCAGCATCGCCAGCAGCAGGCTGCTGCAGCCGGGAATCCACATGATCAGTCCACCAAGCTGCTGGTCGGCCAGTGGCGCCAGGCCCCAGGCAAGCGTCGTCGCCACATGCGCCTCATACAGCAGGTTCGGCGACAGCGTCAGCAGTGCGCCCAGCAACCCCATCTGCATGAAGGTGACAAAGCCCAGCAGCGTGCGTGCCAGCAGCTGGTTGCTGCCGGGCTGCAGCAGCTGCATCCACAGCGGCAGCGCCGCAGCCAGCAACGACAGGTGCATGGCCCAGTAGGCCAGGTCGCTGCGGAAGGTGGCGTCATACAGCGTCGGCACATGCCAGGCCCACAGCAGCGCGGCGAAAGCCAGGGCCGGGACGCCGCGGCGACCGGATTGCTGCAGCCAGGCGGCGAGGCGCCGATGGAGCATGGCACCCAGCATCGCCGGCAGGCCGAGTGCGAGCAGCGGCGCGGCCACCACCAGCAGCACCATGTGCTGCGTGGCCCGCGCCGAGAACAGCGCCACCGACAGCGCGCACAGGGGTGATACCAGCGCGATCACCAGCATGCCCCAGCCAAGCAGCAATGCACCGCGTTGGCCCCGCGTGCAACGCTGCCGGGATCGCATCAGGCCGGCGGCCAGCATGAACGCCAGCACGGCCAGCAGCACCGGATCGAGCACCCAGCGCTGCCAGATTCCCTCCGGGATCGGTGGCAGGCCGCAGAAGGGAATGTAGAAGCTTGTGTCCATGTCCATCTCCTTGAGGGAAACGTCAGCGCGCGCAGGAGTCGAAGGCGAACAGGTTGAAGCTGCCCCAGATCACGCCAAGCAGCGAGATGCCGCACAGGAACAGTCCGGCATGGGCCAGGAAGCGCTGTCGTTCGCGCACGTCTTCGTCCACATCGCCGTGATTGCGCCGCGCGGCGCGCAGGTTCTGCCAGGACTGCAGCGTGGCATACGCGAGCAGCGCGACGCTCGCCAGCGCGATGATCCACACCGTCAGGCGTTGCGCGCGGAAGGGTCCTGCCGTCTGCTGCCAGCCGTACTCGCACCCCAGGCCGACCACCAGGAAGCTGGCCACGAAATAGACCAGCCAGATGGTGGGCGCCACGATGAGGCCGGTGGCGCTGTTGCGCGGAATCAGCCGGCTCATGGCAGGCCCCAGTCCGGCAGCAGGCGGACCATCAGCGCGGTGACCAGCGTCACGGCCAGTGCATACAGCCAGAAGCCCGCCACGATGCGGGTCAGGCGCCGCGCGCCCGGCGCAAAGCCGGCAACCAGCGCGCGGATGGCCGCGAACACCAGCATCACCACGCCGATGGCCAGGTGCAGGGCATGGAAGGCAAACAGCGCCGCCAGCATGGCCGTGAATCCCTGCTGGCGGGGATCCAGTCCGGCGCGGTCGAATGACTCCCAGGACAGAACGCCGGCTGCAATGCCGAGCGCCGCGCAAACCAGCAAGGCGGCGGCCAGTGGCTTCGGGCGGCGTTGCCGCGTGGCCCGCACCGCAAGCGTGAGCGGCAGCAGGCTGGCGGCGAGCAGCGCCAGCGCCACGCCACCGATCGACCAGTCCGGTGCCGCAAGATTGGCCGGCGGCCACGCATCGCTCTGGCTCCACAGCAGCAGGAAACCGAACACCAGCGCCGTGAACAGCATGGCGTCGAACAGCAGTGTCAGCACCAGCCCCCACCAGCCGACCGAACGCGGTCCTTCCGAATGCAGGTGGATGCCTTCCGCTTCGGCCTCCTGCACGGGCCGGCGCTCCGGTTCACGCCATCCCCAGTGCATGAACACCGCAATGGCCAGTGCCACACCGGCCAGCGCCAGCGTGAACTGCTTCAGCAGCACCGCCACGAAGAAGAACAGCAGGCCGAGGGCGGCGATCAGCGGGCTGTAGGTCGGACGGGGCAGCACCACGATCTGGTCCATCTCGCCATGCGTGGGCGTGGAACCGGTGGTCAGTCGCAGGTTGCCGCGCGGCTTGCCGAGGAAGCCGCGGCCGGCGCGGATATCCTCGTAAAGCCCGGGCTGGTCCCACAGTGGATAGGCGCTGGAAATCCGCGGAACACTGCGGAAGTTGTAGTTCGGAGCCGGGGATTCCACCGCCCATTCCAGCGTGCCCGCGTCCCAGGGATTGTGGCCGGCCGGTACCGCGTTGCGCCGGCTCAGCAGCACATTCAGCGCGAACAGCAGCACGCCAGCTGCGAACAGGAAGGCGCCGACCGTCGAGAGCAGGTTCGGCAGGTCCCAGCCCATGCCTTCGCGATAGGTATAGACCCGTCGCGGCATGCCCAGCAGGCCGGCGATGTGCATCGGAAAAAAGGCCAGGTGGATGCCGGCGAACATGGTCCAGAAGTTCCAGCGTCCGAGCCGTTCACCGAGCATCCATCCGCCGAGCTTCGGCCACCAGTAGTACAGCGCGGCAAACAACGGGAACACCATGCCGCCGATCAGCACATAGTGCAGGTGCGCGACGACGAAATGCGTGTCATGCGCCTGCCAGTTGAATGGCACGATGCCGAGCATAACGCCCGTCAGGCCGCCCATCACGAAGGTCACGAGGAAGCCCAGCGTGAACAGCATCGGCGTCTTCAGTTCCGGACGCCCGTTCCAGAGCGTCGCGATCCACGCGAACACCTGGATGCCCGACAGCACCGACACGGTCATGCTGGCGGATGAGAAGAACCCGAGCGACACGAAGGGCAGGCCGGTGGTGAACATGTGGTGCACCCACAGGCCCATGCTGACGAAGCCGGTGCCGATCACCGCCAGCACCACCCATTCGTGGCCGGCCAGCGGCCGCTTTGCGAAGGTGGGGACGATCATCGAGATGAAACCGGCGGCGGGCAGGAAGATGATGTAGACCTCCGGATGGCCGAAGATCCAGAAGTAGTGCTGCCACAGCAGCACGCTGCCTCCCTCGGCCGGATCGAAGAACGGCCAGCCGAAGGCACGCTCCACCTCCAGCAGCACGCTGCCCAGGATCAGCGCCGGAAAGCCGAACAGGATCATCAGCGCCACCACCAGCATGTACCAGGCGAACAGCGGCATGCGGTTGATCGACATGCCCGGCGCGCGACACTTCAGGATGGTGACCAGCAGTTCCAGCGCGGCACTGACCGCGGAGATCTCCGCGAAGGTCACGCCCAGCAGCCAGAAGTCCGGGTTCATGCCGGGCGAGAACTCCGTGCCGGCCAGCGGCACATAGGCATACCAGCCCATGTCCGGCGCCATGCCGAACAGGAAGCTGGACAGCAACAGCAGGCCGCCGAAGAGATAGCACCAGTAGCCGAAGGCGCCGAGCCGCGGGAACACCAGGTCGCGCGAGCCCAGCATCAGCGGCAGCAGGTACATGGCCACCGCCTCCACCACCGGCACGGCGAAGAAGAACATCATCGTCGAGCCGTGCATGGTGAACAGCTGGTTGTACAGCTCGTGGCCCACCAGGTCGTTCTCGGGCGAGATCAGCTGCAGTCGCATGATCAACGCCATCACGCCGGCGGCGGCGAAGAAGGCGAACGCGGTGTAGAGATAGCGGCGCGCCAGCTGCTTGTGGTTCACGGCGCTGGCGCCGCGCCAGCCGGTGGGGTCCTGCCAGACGCGATCCAGCGCCTCGGTTTCCCGCGCGTTGGTGTCCGGATCCGGACCCGCGTGCGGCTGCGGGCCGCCGCGCTCGCCGACGGTGGCGTCGGACTCGCTCACTGCAGTCCTTCCAGGTAGGCGACCAGCGCGCGGATGTCCTCGCCGCTGAAGCCGGTGAACGAGGGCATCAGCGAACCGGGCTTGAAGTGCTGCGCATCGACGATCCACGCCGACAGGTAAGCGCGGTTGGCAGGCAGGGTACCGGCCGCCAGCGCATGCCGGCCGCCGAGACGCGTGAGGTCCGGGCCCACCAGGCCATGGGCCGGCGAGCCGTGGATGGCATGGCAGAGCACGCAGCCGGAGGTATGGAACAGCGCCTCGCCGCGCCGGGAAAGCGCTGAATCGGCAGGCGTCGCCGGTTGCTGCTGGCGGCTGCGCCAGGCGCTGAACTCATCCGCGGTCACCACCTCGACATGCAGTGCCATGTTGGCGTGCTGGGTGCCGCAGAATTCGGCGCATTGCGCGCGGAAGATTCCGGTGCGCGTGGGCCGCACGATGATCTCGGTGGGCACACCGGGGATCAGGTCGAGCTTGCCGGCAAGGTTCGGCGCCCAGAAGCTGTGGATCACGTCCTGGGATGCCAGCCGCAGGCGCACGGTGGCGTCCACCGGCAGGTGGATGTGGTTGGCGGTCCGGAAGGCCTCCGACCCTTCGCCCGGATAACGGACCTCCCACCACCAGCGATGGCCGGTGATCTCGATGCTGAGGTCCGGCGCATCGGCCGCGCGCAGTTTCGCAGTCGCATCCAGGCTGTAGATCAGCAGCACGGTCAGCGGCACCACCGGCAGGATCACGCCGCCGGCCACGATCATCCACCGGCTGCTGACCGGACGCCGGCGCGCCGGCTCGCGCAGCACCACGTAGAAGACCAGCGCGATGATCAGCGCAGTGACCAGCGCACTGCCGGCCAGCATGATCCACCACAGGCCGGCTACGGCGTCGGCTTCGACGCCGGCCGGATGCAGGGTGGACTGGCCGAAGCGCTCCATGCCCTCAGTAGCCGCTGGCTGGCGCGGCCTCGCCGATCTTCATGCCATTGCGCCAGGTGTTCGGGCACAGCGGATGCGTGAACTCGGAGGGACCATCCACGCTGGAGTACTGGATGTCGTCGACGTTCGCACCCTTCGATGGATCAAGCCCCGCGAGGCTGCGGATGGTGCGGGCGATCTCGTGGTCCGCGCAGGCGGTGTCGCCGCTGACACCCAGTCCGCCGATGCGCTTGTCCTCGCGATACAGCGGCAGCCCGCCACCGAAGGGCACGACGCCGCCACAGATGCGGCCCAGCGGCGCCTCCGCATCCGGCCCGCCCATGCAGGCCGCATCGAAGGGGTTGGTCTGCGCCAGGCCATACAGCGACTGGCCTGGCTGGCCCAGCGTGTACATGCGCGCGGTGGACAGCGGTGAGGTGTCGGAACTGAACGCATTGGCCGTGAAAGCCTTGGCCAGTGCGATGGCGCGGCTGCCGGGCCAGGCGGCGCTCGGATCGTCAGTCGACACCGCCAGCGCACAGACGCGGCCATGCCGATCGACGATGGCACCCCATTCGAACTGGCCGGCCGCCATGCCGCCGGCCTCGATCTGCTGCGGCGCCTGGCGCAGCAGCTGGCGCAGGGCGTCGCTGTCGGGCAGGTTGCTGCAGTCCCCGCGGGGCGCTGATCCTGGCAGCGGTGGGCCGTTGCGCGTGATGCCGGCCGGGTCACCGGAACCACAGGCCGCAAGCAGGGCGAGGGCGGCTCCTGCCGCGACTGTGAGGTTGAGTGCTCTCATGGTGCCTCCAGTGTCGGCCGGTCCGGTTCGTCGTCGGTGCGCAGCGAGCGGATGTAGGCCGTGAGCTTCCAGATCTCCGATTCGGGAAGCATGGTTCCCCACGCCGGCATGCCATGGGCGCGGCCGCTGGCTATGGAGTCGAAGATCTGCGCCTCGCTGCTGCCATAAAGCCAGCGTTCGTCGCGCAGGCTCGGTCCCATGCCTCCGCCGCCATGTCCGCCATGGCACCCGGAGCAGTTGAACGAGACGAACAGCCGGCGCCCGTCCTGTACCGTGCCGGGTGCATCACCGAGCGGATTGCGGGGTTGCGCGGTCTCGCGCGGCGGTCCGGGCTCAGGACCCACGAGGATGACATCCCGTCCGCCCACCGTGGCCAGCCGGTTCCCGCGATCATCGGCATCGCGGCGGTCGCAGGCGGAAAGGCAGCTGCCGGCAAGCAGCAGCATCAGTGCCATTGGCGGCGGACTGCGCGGGTTCATGGCGGAGCCCCGGCCAGCAACGGTGCTCCGGGCGGGGCAAAGGGCACCTGGTATTCATGCAGGATGGCGGCGATCTGCGGCGCGCGCCGCTGCAGCGACTCGTTCACGCGGGTGTGCAGCAGTGCATCGTCGCGGCGCACCGCCATTGCGATCGCGAACTGCATCGGCATGCGCGCGTCTTCCGGTTCCGGCACGGGGAACAGTCGCAAGGCCACCGGCGAACGTCCGGCGAAGAATCCGGCGAGCGGGCCCCAGGCGATGGCGACGTCGATCTGTCCGCTGGTCACCGCTTCGATCAGCCGCGCAGGCGGATCCGGTTCGGCATAGTTGCCGTGGATGCTGTAGCCATGCAGGTTGCCGACGATGCCGCGGGCGGCCAGCGCCAGCGCCGGCGGCACGCTGGAATAGTCATCGCCCACCGCATGGATGCCGATGCGCAGCGAGCGCAAGCGCGGGTCATCGAAGGATTCGATCGCGGGCGAGAGGTCTGCCCGGGTCACGAAGACATAGCTGGAGACATAGTAGGGCTGCGTGGTGCGGGCCATTTCATAGCCGGCCTGCACGCCGGCAATCAGGTCGCAGGCGCCGGTGTCGAGCGTATGGCGCGCGAATCCGCGCCGCTGGGGCCACCAGTGGTATTGCAGGGGCAGGCCGAGGTCGTCGGCAATGACCTGCGCAATGCGGTTCTCGAAGCCCTCGCCCTGGCGGTTCGAGAATGGCAGGTTGTTCGGGTCGGCACAGACGGTCAGCACGGGGCGCGCGGACGTCTCTGGTGCAGAGGCCCCGGGTGTATCGCAGGCGGCAAGCAGCAATGCGGCCGCGCCGGCTGCCAGGCGGCTACAGACCGAAAACATGCAGGGTGCCTCCCGCCGCGGTGTATTTCTTGATGTCCGCCATGGCGCCGGTGGCACCCAGCGCACTGTAGGGGTCGTCAATGGAGATGTCCGGAAAGGCCACCGCGCCCATCCATCCGCCGACACCCGAATAGATGGCGACGTATTGCTTGCCATCCGGTCCGATGTAGGTCATCGGATTGCCGATGATTCCCGATGGCAGCTTGAACCGCCACAGTTCCGCGCCGGTGCGCGCATCCAGCGCCTTGAACCATCCATCCATCGTGCCGTAGAACAGCACGTCCCCGGCCGTGGTGAGCACACCGCTGTAAAGGGGCAGGTCGCGCTCCTTCACGCTCCACACCTGGCGTGCGTTCACCGGGTCCCAGGCCACCAGATCGCCCTGGTAACCACCAGGGCCGCGGAACATGCGCACGCTGGCGCCAAGGTAGGGCGTGCCCGCGATGTAGTTGGCCTCGATGGCCTCGTAGTCCATGCAGGTGTTGTGGGCCGGAATGTAGATCAGGCCGGTGCGCGGCGAGAACGAGGAGGGATTCCATTCCTTTGCGCCGGTGGAGGAGGGGCAGATGTTGCGCACCACCTCGCCGAAGCGCGGCCGCTTCTCCGGCACCTCGACCGGCCTGCCTTCGGCGATGTCGAAGCGTTCGGCCCAGTTGACCGGCTGGAACTTCTCCGCGGAGAGCAGCTCGCCGGTCTCGCGATCCATCAGGAACACGAAGCCGGTGCGGCCGGGATGGATCAGCAGCTTGCGCATGCGACCCTCGTATTCCATGTCGACGAGCACGTTCTCCATGATCTCGTCGTAGTCCCAGGCGTCGTGCGGCGTGATCTGGAAGGCCCAGCGCGCCATGCCATCGTCCGGGTCACGCGCGATGATCGAGGAGGCCCACTTGTTGTCGCCGGGGCGAAGGTCGGGGTTCCACACTCCCGGATTGCCGGTGCCGTAATAGATGAGGTCCAGCTGTGGGTCGTAGGAGATCCAGCCCCACACGGTGGAACCGCCCAGCTGCCATTGATCGCCTGGCCAGCTGCGCGCGCCCAGATCCCTGCCCTGGTCCTTGGCATGGAAGGGACGGAAGTCCGGGCCGATGCGCACATCTGCGTCGGGGCCGGTGTTGTAGGCGCGCCAGATCTCCTGACCGGTGGCCAGGTCGAGCGCAAGGATCCAGCCGCGCACGCCCAGCTCGCCGCCGGAGTTGCCCACCAGTACCTTGTCCTTCACCACCAGCGGGGCCATGGTGACGGTCTCGCCGATCTGGATGTTCCCCACCCGCGTGCGCCAGATCTGCTCGCCGGTTTGCGCATCCAGCGCGATGGTGTGCGCATCGAGCGTGTTGAAGATGATCTTGCCGTCTGCATATACCGCGCCGCGATTCACCACATCGCAGCAGGCGATGCCGACGCTGCGCGGATCGGGCAGCGGTTCGTGCATCCATTTCAGTCGTCCGCCCTCGGGCACCAGGTCGATCGCCATCACATTGTTGGGGTAGGGCGTGACCACATACATGGTGTTGTTCACCACCAGCGGCGCGCCTTCGTGGCCGCGCGGGATGCCGGTGGAGAGGCTCGTCACCTGCTTCAGTTCGGCAACGTTGGCCGTGGTGATCTGGTCGAGCGGGCTGAAGCGCAGGCTGGCGTAGTCGCCGCCTGGAAGATGCCACTCGCCACCCGGCAGCGGTGCAACGAGCTGGATCTGCGGTGGCGTGCCGGGAACGCCGCCCTCATGCCAGCTGGCCGGCTGCAGTGCTTCGCGCGGCGGGTCGCCGCGACCACAGGCGCCAAGCAGCAGTGCCGCTGCCAAGACGACTCCGCACATCCTCATGTCGTTGCGTCCTGGCATCGCCGTCCTCATTGAAGGGTGTACAGGAAGGCCACGATGTCGCTGGCCTGCCGTTGCTCGATGTCGAATGCCGGCATCGCCGTCAGCTGATCGATGGAGGGGGCATCGCGGATCCAGCCGGCAAGGTTTGCCGGCGTGTTGGGCAGCCGGCCCGCAATCACCACGCGGTGCGAGAATCCGTGCAGCGGCGGTCCGAGCCGGCCGCGTGCGTTGCGAATGCCCGGAATGTGATGGCAGGCGCCACAACCCAGATCGGCAATCAGCCGTGCGCCACGACCGGCCGCATTGGTTTCGCTTTGCGGCTCCGTGGATGCCGGTGGAACGTGGCCGGAGCAGGCTGTGCCCGCCAGCAGCGTCGAAATGAGGGACAGGCGCAGCATCCCATGCATTGCACCCCGCAACCGCCATGCGTGGCACCCGAGCGCCACGCGCGGGACCGTAGGAATTGACTGTCAATGCGCCAATCCGCAATCGTACAATCCATCGACCCCGCGAAGGGGCGCAATGCAAACGGAGAACCCTTGGCACTGCTTGAAGTCCGCGACCTGAGCGTTTCGTTCCATACCCGCAATGGCGTGGTGCAGGCGGTGCGCAATGTGAGTTTCGACGTCGAGCGGGGCCAGACACTGGGCATCGTCGGGGAATCCGGTTCCGGCAAGTCGGTGAGCTGTTATGCGCTGCTGGGGCTGGTGCCGATGCCGCCGGGGCGCATCGAGAGTGGCACGGCGATGTTCCAGGGTCACGACCTGCTGCGGTTGCAGGGCGAGGCATTGCGGCAGGTGCGTGGCAACGAGATTGCCTTCATCTTCCAGGACCCGATGACCAGCCTGAATCCGTTCCTCACGGTGGGCGAGCAGATGCAGGAGCCGCTGCTGCATCATCGTCGCCAGGATCGCGCCAGCGCGCGGGCGCGCGCCATCGACCTGCTCGCCGAGGTGGGCATCCGCGATCCCGCATCCACCGTCGACGCATATCCGCACCAGTTCTCGGGCGGCATGCGCCAGCGCGTGATGATCGCGATGGCATTGATCGCCGAACCGAAGCTGCTCATTGCCGACGAGCCCACCACCGCGCTCGATGTGACCGTGCAGAAGCAGATCCTGCTGCTCATCAACGAATTGCGCACGCGGCGCAACCTCGGCGTGATCTTCGTCAGTCATGACCTTGGGGTGGTGGCAGGGCTGGCCGATGAGGTGCTGGTGATGCAGGACGGGCAGACGATGGAGCAGGGCCCTGCAGGCCGCATCTTTTCCAGTCCGGCCTCCGACTACACGCGCCGGCTGCTGGCCGCCATCCCGCGTGGCGCCAAGCCGGTGCCGGGGCGGACCACCGGGCAGTCGCTGCTGCAGGTGGAACATCTCACGACGCGCTTCCGGCCTTCAGGTCGCCGCGGCGCCGAGGTGCTGGCGGTCGATGATGCCAGCTTCGTCCTGCAGCGTGGCGAGGTGCTGGGGCTGGTGGGTGAGAGCGGCTCGGGCAAGTCCACGCTCGGGCGCAGCATACTGGGCCTGGTGCCGGCCACAGGATCGGTGAAGTTCGATGGCGAGGAGCTGATCGGCAGGTCCGCCGCGCAGATGCGTCCGTGGCGGCGGCGAATGCAGATGATCTTCCAGGATCCCTATGCCTCGCTGAATCCGCGCATGACCATCTATGACACATTGGCCGAGCCGCTCTTGCTGCACCGGCTGGCCACGCGGCGGGATCTCGACGAGCGCGTGTTCAGCCTGATGGATGAGGTCGGGCTGGCGCGCGCTCATGTGCGCAAGTATCCGCATGAGTTTTCCGGCGGGCAGCGCCAGCGCATCGCGATCGGCCGCGCACTGGCGACACGGCCTGAACTGGTGATTGCCGATGAACCGGTGTCCGCGCTCGATGTCACCATCCAGAAACAGATCCTGGAACTGCTGCTCGAACTGGTCGCCCGGCACGACCTGAGCATGGTCTTCATCTCGCACGATCTGGCGGTGGTGCGTTATCTCTGTGACAGGGTGATGGTGATGCAGAAGGGCAGGTTGCTCGAGAGTGGTCCCACCGAGCAGGTCTGGGCATCGCCCGCCACCGAATACGCCCGGACGCTGCTGGCCAGCAGTCCCGAAGCCGTGCAGGCGCAGCTTGCGCAGGTGCCGGCATGAGCACTGCATCGGTCTTCCGGCTGAAACTGCGCGCGGCTGCCGCGGGCCTGGCCTGCGCGCTGCTGCTGGCCGCCTGTACCGGTGGTGACAGTCGCGTCGACCGGGGCGATGCCGAGGGGGTGCTGCACTTCGGCAATGGCACCGAACCGCAGGGCATCGATCCGCACATCACCACCGGCGTGCCCGAGTCACGCATCCAGCAGGCGCTGTTCGAAGGCCTGGTGAGCAAGGATCCGGCCACGCTCGAGCCGGTGCCCGGTGTTGCCGAGCGCTGGGAAGTCAGCGAGGACGGGCTGACCTATCGCTTCCATCTGCGCTCGGATGCGCGCTGGTCCGATGGCACGCCGATCACCGCCGAGGACTATCGCTGGAGCTGGTGGCGGGCGCTGCAGCCGGCGCTCGGCAACGAGTACGCCTACATGCTGTTTCCGCTGCAGAACGCCGAAGCTTATCTGGGCGGAAAGATCGATGATTTCAGCCAGGTGGGCGTCAAGGTGATCGACGCACGCACGCTCGAAGTGCGGCTGGGAGCTCCGACGCCCTATTTCCTGCAGCTTCTCGACCACCACAGCTTCTACGCGGTGCCCCGGCACGTGCTGGAGCGCCATGGCTCGCCCACCGACCGCTTCACCGGGTGGACACGGCCGGGCAATTTCGTCGGCAATGGTCCCTTCGTGCTGACGGAGTGGAAGCTCAACAAGTTCCTGCGCGTTGAACGCAATCCCGAATACTGGGATGCAGATGCCGTGCGCCTCAATGCCGTGATGTTCTATCCCACCGAGAACATCACCACCGAGGAGCGCATGTTCCGTTCCGGCCAGCTGCACCGCACGAACGAAACGCCCATCGACAAGATCCCGCAGTACCTGGCGCGCCAGACCGGCGAGCTGCACATGGATACCTACCTGGGCACCTATTACTACCAGCTCAACACCACGCGGCCCGGCCTCGATGACGTGCGCGTGCGCAAGGCACTGGCCATGGCCATCGACCGCCGCACGCTGATCGAAACGGTCATGCGTGGCGTCAACATCCCGGCCTGGACGATGACGCCGCCCGGCACGCTGGGCTATGAACCGCCGAAGCTGTTCGAGTTCAACCCGGAGGAGGCGCGCCGCCTGCTGGCCGAGGCCGGCTATCCGGACGGGCGGGGCATGCCGACGCTGGAAATCCTCTACAACACGCACGAGCAGCATCGCAAGATCGCGGTCACCATCCAGCAGATGTGGAAGCAGCACCTGAACATCGACGTGCGCATGCTCAACCAGGAGTGGAAGGTATACCTGGACTCCCGGCACAGCATGAACTACTCCATCGCGCGCGCCGGCTGGATCGGCGACTACGTCGATCCGACCAGCTTCCTCGACCTGTGGATCACCGATGGCGGCAACAACAACACCGGCTGGTCGAACGCCGAATACGACGAGCTGATCCTGCGCCGCATTCCCGCGATGAAGACCACCGAAGAACGCCTGGCCGGCTTCCATCGGGCCGAAACCATCCTGATGCAGGAAATGCCTGCCATTCCCATCTATACCTATGTCACCAAGCACCTGCTGAAGCCCTCGGTGAAGGGCATGCCACACAACATCATGGACTTCGTCTCGTTCAAGCACGCCTACCTGGATCCGGCCAACTGATGGCGCGTTTCATCCTGATGCGCCTGTTGCAGGCAGTGCCGGTCATCCTGGCGGTCATCACGGCGACCTTCTTCCTGGTGCGTTTCGCACCGGGCGGACCCTTCGACCAGGAGAAGGCCGTGCTGCCCGAGGTGAAGCGGGCACTGGAAGCCCAGTACCGCCTCGACCAGCCGCTGCTGGCGCAGTACGGCGCTTACCTCGGCGACCTGGCGCAGGGTGACCTCGGTCCATCGTTCAAGTATCCCGGGCGCAGCGTCAACGAGCTGATCGCGGCCGGCTTTCCGGCCACCGCCGAGCTGGGACTGTATGCGCTGCTCTTCGCGGTGGTGATTGGCATGGGAGCCGGGCTGCTGGCGGCACTGCGGCCGCATACCTGGCAGGACTACCTGCCCATGTCCGCCGCGATGATCGGCATCTGCATGCCGACACTGCTGCTGGGGCCATTGCTGGTGCTGGTGTTCGGCATCTGGATGGAGTGGTTGCCCGTTTCGGGATGGGGCGATTCGCCCGGTGACAAGATCCTGCCCAGCATCACGCTGGGCGCTGCCTATGCCGCCTATGTGGCGCGGCTGACGCGCGGCGGCATGCTCGAGGTGATGTCGCAGGACTACATCCGCACCGCGCGCGCCAAGGGTCTGCCCGAGCGGGTGGTGATCTTCAAGCACGCGCTGCGTGGCGGCGTGATCCCGGTGGTGGCCTTTCTCGGGCCGGCATTCGCCGGCCTGCTCGCCGGCTCCTTCGTCGTCGAGACCGTGTTCCAGATTCCGGGGCTGGGCCGCTTCTTCGTGCAGGCCGCCTTCAACCGCGACTACACCATGATCCTTGGCACCACCACCTTCCTGGCGGTGCTGATCATCATGTTCAACCTGCTGTCCGACATCGTTGCCGCATGGCTCAATCCGCGCGTGCGCGGCACCCTGGGAGCCCGGTCATGAGCGCGATTGCCGAAACGGCCGCGCAGTTCGAGCGCGGCACGTCGCTGTGGCAGGACGCCTGGCATCGCCTGCGGCGCAATCGCCTGGCCGTCATCGGCGCGGTGGTGCTGGCGGTGATCTCGCTGGCGTGCCTGCTGGTGCCGTGGCTGAGCCCCTATGGCTATGAACAGCAGGACCTGGTGCTGGGCGCGGCCGGCCCTTCTGCGCAACACTGGCTGGGCACGGATGTGTTCGGCCGCGACCTGCTGACGCGCATCCTCTATGGCGGACGCATCTCGCTGATGGTGGGATTGGTGGCGACCGCGGTGGCGCTGCTGATCGGCGTCACCTGGGGCGCCATCGCGGGCTTTGCCGGCGGCCGCGTCGATGCGGTGATGATGCGCATCGTCGACATCCTCTACGCACTGCCTTTCATCATCTTCGTGGTGCTGCTGATGGTGGTGTTCGGGCGCAGCCTGGTGCTGATGTTCCTGGCCATCGGCGCGGTGGAATGGCTGACCATGGCGCGCATCATCCGTGCGCAGGTGCAGGCCCTGAAACAGCAGGAGTTCGTCGAGGCGGCGGTGTCACTGGGCCTGTCGCGTCGCGCGATCATCTTTCGTCACCTGATTCCCAACGCCCTCGGGCCGTTGATCGTTTACACCACGCTGACCATCCCGTCGGTGATGCTGCTCGAGGCATTCATCTCCTTCCTTGGTCTGGGCATCCAGCCGCCGCAGTCCTCGTGGGGCTCGCTGATCTCCGATGGCGTCGAGACCATGGAGGAATACTGGTGGCTGCTGGTGTTCCCGGGGCTGGCGCTGAGCATCACGCTGTTCGCGCTGAACTTCCTCGGCGACGGGCTGCGGGATGCACTGGATGTGAGGGCTTCGCGCGACTGAGACCGGGCCGCCGGGCAAGGGTGGCGTTCCAGTCAGGCCTGTTGCGACAGTTCGCGCAGTTCGTAAAGCAGCGCATGCGCCTCGCGGGGCGAGAGCGCATCCGGATCGGTGGACGCCAGGCGTTCACGCAGCGCATCGATCTCCGGCTCCGGTTCCGCAAGCGGCTGCCGTTGGTTCCCGGCGATGGGCGAGGCTGAGGTCGCAACGGCTTCCACCTCGGGATGAAACGGCAGCGCCTGCTGCGGCGATGGCAGCGATGCAGCCTGCGCATCCCGCCGTGCTTCCAGTTCCGCCAGGTACTTCCTCGCCGCCGCGATCACCGGCTGTGGCACGCCTGCCAGGCGCGCCACTGCCAGCCCATAGCTGCGGTTCGCCGGCCCTTCCTTCACCGCATGCAGGAACACCAGGTCCTCGCCATGCTCGGTGGCATCCAGGTGCAGGTTCACCACGCCGGGCAGTTCGCCGGCGAGGCTGGTGAGTTCGAAGTAGTGCGTGGCAAACAGCGTGAACGCGCCGACCTTCGTGGCCAGGTGCCGCGCCACGGCCCAGGCCAGCGACAGGCCGTCGAAGGTGCTGGTGCCGCGGCCGATCTCGTCCATCAGCACCAGGCTCTGGCGCGTGGCGTTGTGCAGGATGCTGGCGGTCTCGGTCATCTCGACCATGAAGGTGGAGCGCCCGCCGGCCAGGTCATCGGCGGCACCGATGCGCGTGAACACGCGATCGATCGGGCCGATGCAGGCGGCACGCGCCGGCACGAAGCTGCCCATGTGGGCCAGCACCGCGATCAGCGCCGCCTGGCGCATGTAGGTGGACTTGCCGCCCATGTTCGGGCCGGTGACGATCAGCATGCGGCGTGAATCATCGAAGCACAGGTCGTTGGCCACGAACTGCGTGCCGCTGAACTGCTCCACCACCGGATGGCGGCCGCCCTCGACGCGAAAGATGGTCGCATCGGTCAGTTCCGGTTCCACCCAGCGCAGGGTGTCGGCGCGCTCGGCGAGGTTGTTCAGCGCATCGAGGCTGGCGATGGCCGCGGCTGCATCCTGCAGGGCCGGCAATGCCGCGGTGAGCTCGTCCAGCACGCCTTCGTAGAGTTCCTTTTCGCGTGCCAGCGCGCGGTCGCGCGCACCGAGCACCTCGTCCTCGAACTTCTTCAGTTCGGGCGTGATGAAGCGCTCGGCGGATTTCACCGTCTGGCGGCGCAGGTAATCGGCCGGCACCTTTTCCGCGTGCGCGCGCGGGATCTCGATGAAGAAGCCCTGCACGCGGTTGTAGCCCAGTTTCAGCTGCGCGATGCCGCTGCGCTCGCGCTCCTTGCGCTCAAGATCGAGCAGGAACTCGTCGGTGTTGATGGAGATGCGGCGCAGCTGGTCGAGCGTGGCGTCGTAGTCCGGCGCGATGACGTTGCCATCGCGAAGCAGCGCGGAAGGCTCTTCGGCGATCGACTGGCGCAGCAGGTGCAGTTCGCGCGGATGCTCGCCGATGCGCGTCGCCAGTGACAGCACCAGCGGAATCTCCACGCCTGCCACCGCCGCATGCACCGCCGGCAGCTGCGCCACTGCCGCGCGCAGCTGCACCAGGTCGCGCGGTCGGGCCGAGCGCAGCGCCACCCGTGCCAGCACACGTTCCAGGTCACCGATGGGTGCCAGTGCGCTGGCCAGCGATTCGTACCGGCGCGATTCCGCCAGCGCATTCACCGCGGCATGGCGCTGCCGCAGCACGCCACGATCGCGCAGCGGCCGGTTCAGCCAGCGTCGCAGCTCGCGCGCACCCATGGCCGTGCTGGTGCGGTTCAGCAGCGCGAACAGCGTCGCCTCGTCATTGCCGCCCAGATTGCGGTCCAGCTCCAGGTTGCGGCGGGTGGCCGCATCCAGCTGCAGGCCCTCGTCGCGCGCCTGCACCGTGATGGCACGGATGTGGGGCAGGGCGGCCTTCTGGGTGTCGCGTGCGTACTGCAGCAGTGCACCGGCCGCACGCAGACCGGCGGTGAGCTCCTGCGCACCGAAGCCGGCCAGGTCGCGCGTGCCGAACTGGTCGGTGAGCAGGCGGCGCGCTGCTTCCAGTTCAAAATGCCACGGCGGGCGCAGCCGCGCCGCCGGCATCGCGTCGGCGCGCTGGTCTTCCGGCAGCAGCAGTTCTGCCGGTCGCAAGCGTTCCAGTTCCGCGGCCACCTCGGTGGCATCGCCCAGTTCGCTGGTACAGAAGCGGCCGCTGGCCAGGTCCAGCCAGGCCAGGCCATGGCGCTGTCCGTCAAACACCAGCGCCGCCAGCAGGCTCTCGCGCTGCTGTTCCAGCAACGCATCCTCGACCAGCGTGCCGGGGGTGACCACGCGCACCACGCGCCGCTCCACCGGTCCCTTGCTCTTGCCCGGGTCGCCCACCTGCTCGCAGATGGCCACCGATTCGCCACGGCGCACCAGCCGGGCCAGATAGGTCTCGACGCTGACGGCCGGCACGCCGGCCATCGGGATGGGCTCGCCGGCCGACTGGCCGCGCGCGGTCAGCGCGATGTCGATCAGCGCGGCCGCACGGCGGGCGTCGTCATGGAACATCTCGTAGAAGTCGCCCATGCGGTAGAAGAGCAGGACGTCGGGATATTCGGATTTGATGCGCAGGTACTGCTGCATCATCGGGGTGTGGTTCTGGAATGGATCCGACACGCTCGGTTTGACCTGTATCGTTCTGGTTGTGGGGTGCACCGGTCACAGGCCGCCGCCCACCGCGCCACGATAGGTTACCCACTGGAGCGGCCACGCGCTCGCCGAGTTGGGAAATCAGGGCGCCGACTCCCACGAACGGCTCAGCCGCAGCGCGCAGCTGATGATCCCCACCATGCTGTAAGTCTGTGGATAGTTCCCCCAGTGCTGCCCGGTCGCAGGGTCGACATCCTCGGACAGCAGCCCCAGGTGATTGCGGCGCTTCAGCAGCTGCTCGAACTGCGCCCGCGCCGCCTCCGCACGCCCCGTGCTGGCCAGCGCGTTCACATACCAGAAAGCGCACACGGTAAATGCCACTTCCGGCCGCCCGAAGTCATCCTCGTGCCGGTAGCGGAACACCAGATCCCCGTCGCGCAGCTCGCGGCCGATGGCATCGACGGTGTCGATGAAGCGCGGATCCTTGCCGTCGATCAATCCCAGTTCCGGCAGCAGCAGCAGCGAGGCGTCCAGGTCGCAGGTGCCGTCCAGGGCGGCCACCAGCGCGCGGCGTTCGGGGTTCCAGGCCCGCTCCAGGATCGATTCACGCATGTCGTCGGCATGCTGCCGCCAGCGCGCGGCCTCGGCATCCAGGCCCATGCGCGCGGCAATGCGCGACAGGCGATCGCAACCGGCCCACGACATCGCCGCAGAATAAGTGTGCGCGCGTGCGCTGCCGCGGAACTCCCAGGGGCCGGCATCGGGCTGGTCGAAGCTTTGCAGGCCACGCTCGCCGAGTTTCTCCAGTTCGCGGAACAGGCGCTCGTCGCCGGGGGTGACCAGGCGGCGGTCGAAGAACAGCTGCGCCAACGCCAGGATCACCGCGCCATACACATCGTGCTGGATCTGCTCGGCCGCCTGGTTGCCATCGCGCACCGGGCCCATGCCGAGGAAACCTTCCAGCGTGTCGACGATGCGCTCTTCGAGCGCCGCGTCGCCCGCGATGCCATAAACGGGCTGGATGACCGAGTCGCTGGCGACGCCCACCACACGGTCGATGTAATGCAGGTAATCCTCCATCGTGCGGGTGGTGCCGAGGCGATTGAGAGCCTGCACGACGAAATAGGCATCGCGCAGCCAGCAGTAGCGGTAATCCCAGTTGCGGCCGCTGTGCGCGCTTTCGGGAATCGATGTGGTCAATGCGGCCAGCACCGCGCCGGAGTCCTCGACCGTGCACAGCTTCAGCGTGATCGCGGCGCGGATCACCTCGTCCTGCCATTCATAGGGAATGGCCAGGCCGCGCGACCACACCTGCCAGTAGTGGCGCGTTTCCTCCAGCCAGCGCACGGACAGGGCATGGGGTGATTCCTTCAGCGGCTCGTCGGGGCCGATCACGAAGGTCAGTGGCGCATCCAGCAGTGTCAGCGTGCATTCGGCGAGCTGCCGCAGCGAGGCATCGGTGCTGATCCGGTAGTGGTAATCCTGGGTCTCGAGCGTCAGGTGATGGCTGCCGCTGGTCACGATGCCGGACGCGGCGCCATACTGCTTCTCCGGCGTCAGCCGCAGCCGCAGGCGCGGACGGCCGGTCACCGGCTCGATGGTGCGCACCAGTGCCGGCGGCCGCGAGATGCGGCCGCGCGACTCGAAGCGCGGGCAGAAGTCGGTGATGCGCACCGTGCTGCCATCGCTGGAATGCAGCAGGGTCTCGACGATGGCCGTGTTGCGCTGGTAGCGCTGTTCGGTGCGCGCCAGATCCGCCAGCTCGACGGCAAACACGCCGCGCCTCGATGCGCCCAGTTCGGGGCGCAGCAGGGCGTTGAACACCGGGTCGCCGTCCGGATGCGGCAGGCACATCCACACGATGGTGCCGCAGATGTCGATCAATGCGGCCACTTCGCAATTGCCAACCACCGCAAGGTCGAGCGGCCGGGTCTGACGCATGGTCACTCCTGTGCGCTGTGCCGGCCTCATTCTGGCGGCAACGGCGCAGCGGGGACGTCAGACAATGCCGCAATGCGGGCAGCAGCGCGCGCGGCAACCCGATCCAGGTGCTAGTTGCCCGGCGCTTCCGGGAAGGACAGCGACTGGTAGTACTGGAGCGAATGCGCCGGCGGTGCATATCCTTGCGGGATCGTGAGGCCATTGAGGCTCTGCCAGTAAGCCAGGCTTGCATCCCGCCACCACTGCGCTTCGTTGCGCTGGATGGCGAGGAAGTCCGCGGTCTGCGCATGGCGCTGCGCATCGATGGGTCCTGCAAGGCCCATCCAGGTCTCGCGCATCGCATCCACCGCCTGCACGCCGCGGGTGTAGCGATGCACAAGCTCCTGCCACAGCGTGCGGCCGGACTGCACGCGATGAGACCAGGGAACGCGGTGGAACCACAGCAGGTATTGCTCCGGAATCCGTGCCACGTCATCGAAGACATCGGCCACCGTTTGCGCATACTGCGACACCGCGCCACTGCCGCGACGGCTGCGGTCGAAACCAATGCCGTCGCGATCGGCCCGGTGGTAGTACACCGGCGTCCAGTCGGCGCGCGGTCCGCCGGCATCCCAAGGCATCGGGCCATAGTGATGGCCGCGGCCCATCAGGTGATGCAGACCCAGCGGTGTCATGTAGTCGACCACGGCCTCGCGCGAGCCCATCATCATGTCGACCACCGGCAGCGCCACCGCATCATCGTCGACGAAGGTCATGCGCGCCCAGTCATCGGCGATTCCGCGCGCGCCGAGCTCCGGGTTCCACGCCATGCGGCCGAACACGAACCAGTTGGCCTGGTCGAACACCGAGCCGGACCAGTTGCGGTCGCGGCCGATGTTGGCCACACCGGCCATGCCGCTGAGTTCGTGGCCGTGCAGCTCTCCGGTCACCACCCGTGCCACCGTGGAGCCGGGTCCGAGCGTGTGCATGTCCGCCTGCAGCACCTCTTCATACATCGTGCCGAGATAGGCCAGGTGCGTTGCGAAGCCCAGGTATTCCTTCGTGATCTGGAACTCCATCATCAGCGGCGTGCCCGGCATCGCCCCGAACAGCGGACTGGCCGGTTCGCGCGGCTGGAAGTCGATGGGACCGTTCTTCACCTGTACCAGTACGTTGTCGCGAAACTGCCCGTCCAGGAGCTTGAACTCGGTGTAGGCCTGCTTGGCGCGATCATCAGGGTTGTGCTGCGAGTACACGAAGGCGCGCCACATGACGATGCCGCCATGCGGTGCCAGCGCATCAGCCAGCATGTTGGCGCCATCGGCGTGCGTGCGGTCATAGTCCTGCGGGCCGGGCTGGCCCTCGGAGTTTGCCTTCACCAGGAAGCCGCCGAAGTCGGGGATCAGTGCATGGATCTCGTCGGCCTTGGTCTTCCACCAGGCGCGCACGCCGGCATCCAGCGGATCGGCGGTGGCAAGGCCGCCGATCTCCATCGGCGCGCTGAAACGTGCGCTCAGGTAGACACGGATGCCCCAGGGCCGCAGCACATCAGCCAGCGCGGCGACGCGTTCGAGGTAGCGCGGCGTGAGGATGGTTGCGTTGGCATTGACGTTGTTCAGCACCGCGCCATTGATGCCGATGGAGGCATTGGCGCGCGCATAGTCGGTGTAACGCGGATCCAGGTGGTGGGGCAGCTTCCACCAGTCCCAGATCGAGGCGCCGGCATAGCCGCGCTCCACATGGCCATCGAGGTTGTCCCAGTGATTCAGCACGCGCACCTTGACGCGCGGCGCCTCGCGCACATCCAGTGCAGCCAGTGGTTCGCCGGTCTGCACCCGGCGCAGCAGGTCGAAGGCGCCATACAGCAGGCCGATATCGGCGTTGGCGGCAATCACCGTGACCGCATGGCCGTTCACCCGCAGGCTGCGGATCAGATAGCCTTCGTTGCCAAGGTCGCGCAGGTCCAGGTCCAGGTTGCGGATGACCGGCGAGGAGGCTGGTGTGCCGATCACCAGGGTTCCCGCCGCATCCACGGCGGTCGCATCAACCGGTGCGCGGCCGAGCAGGCCTTCCAGTCCACGCCGCAGTTCGGCACGCGCGGCAGCCCGTGTCGGGGTACCGGCGTCGACCAGCAGGTGTGCAGTGTGGGCACTCACAGCCGAGGCCCGTTCTGCGGGCAATGGCTGGTAGCGCAGCCACAGCTCATAGCCGTCCTCGGCTGCGGCCCGGGCCGTAAGGCACAGCATCAAGAACGCGGCGAGTGCGATCGCCATCCATCCTGTGGCGCGCCCGGGTTGCTGCACGTTCATCGCATCAGGTACTGGTTCAGCAGGTTCTCGTATTGCTCCTGCCGGCCGCTGGTCTGCGGCGGTTCGTCCTGCTGGCGGGCAAGATCCACCAGGTCCGTCAGCGCCAGCTTGCCGGCGGCGAAGTCGCGGCCGGCACCGCTGTCGAAGCTCGCATAGCGCTCGCGCCGCCACTGCTCCCACGGCGAGGCGGTCAGCAGCGCATGCGCCACCTCGAGGCCGCGCGCGAAGGCATCCATGCCGCCGATGTGCGCGATGAACAGGTCCTCAAGGTCGGTGGACTCGCGGCGCGGCTTGGCATCGAAGTTCAGGCCACCGACCAGTCC